>CAZKTF010000168.1:0-8059 GCA_964555565.1 uncultured Planctomycetota bacterium
CGGCGCGCCGCGGCCGGGTCCGCGCCCTCGGCCGGGAGGTGCACCCCGTCCGCGTCCACGGCGCGGGCCAGCGCCGGGTCGGCGTGGACGAGGAGGAGCGCCCCGTGGTCCGCCGTGACGCGCCGCAGCGCGCGGGCGAGGCGACGCCGCTCCCCCGCGGGGAGGTCCCGGTCCCTGAGGGCGACCGCCGTGGCCCCCCCGCGGACCGCCGCCGCGCAGGCCTCCACCAGGTCCCCGCGGCAGCGCCTCCGGTCGGTGACGACGACGACGCGCAGGAGCCCCAGCCGCTCTTCCCGGTCCCGCTCCCGCCTAGCCATCCAGGATCTCTTCGAGCCCGTGGAAGAAACGGCTCGAGCCGGCCACCTTCCGCACGGCGAGGAGGACGCCGGGCATGAAGCAGCCGCGGTCCGTCGTGTCGTGCCGGATCGTGAGCGTCTCCCCCGGTCCCCCGAAGGCGACCTCCAGGTGGGCCACCGATCCCGCGAGCCGCACCGCGTGGATCCGCACCCCGCCGGCGTCCGCCCCCCGCGAACCCGGCGGGCTCGACTCCGCCTTCCCGCGGCTGCGCGCCCCGCCCGCCCGCACGATCTCCGCGGCGGCCAGGAGCGCCGTCCCGGAGGGGGCGTCGAGCTTCCCCTCGTGGTGGCGCTCGATCACCTCGACCGAGGGGAAGTGCCGCGCGGCCTCCCGCGCGAACCGGACCGCCAGCGTCGCCCCGAGCGCGAAGTTCGGGACGACGGCCGCCCCGCGCCCGGTCCTCCGCACGAGGCGGCGGGCCTCGGCCAGGTCGCGGGCGGTGAAGCCCGTGGTCCCGCAGACGGGGCGCGCCCCGGCCAGGATCGCCGCGCGGAGGTTCCGCAGGGCGTCGCGCGGGCGCGTGAAGTCCACCACCACCTCGGCCCGCGACGCGCGGACCGACGCGCCCAGGTCGTCGCCCAGGTCCGTGGTCGCCACGAGCTCCAGGCCAGGGGCCGCCGCGACGGCGCGGACCGTCTCGGAGCCCATGCGGCCCTTCGCCCCGTTGACGAGGACCCGGATCGGCCGCCGCGGGGAGGTCAACGGGCCCTCCCGCGGCCCCGCGCCCGCCCGCGCCACTCCTTCGCGAACCTCCGCACCGCCTCCTCCTGCTCCGGGGTCTCGACGCTCCCGGGCCGGGCGCGCCGCACCTCGCGGAGCGCCTCCCCGGGCTCCTGTCCCCGGGCCACGAGGACCGCCGCCAGGACCGTCCCCGTGCGCCCGAACCCCGCCCCGCAGTGGACCACGGCCCGGCCGCCGCGCCCCACGGCCTTCTCGACGAACCGCACCGCGCGCGCGAGCTGCGCCACCGACGGCGGCGTGAAGTCGAGGACCGGGAGGTGGAGGACCTTCCAGCCCCGCGGCGCCTTCCCGAAGGGAGGCCGCTCCGTCAGGCTCACCATGGCGCGGATCCCGAGCCGCTCCAGCTCCTCCAGGTCGGAGGCCGCGGGGCGGGACATCCCCGCCACCTCGTCCGGCACCACCCAGGAGAAGTTGCGCATCTCCCCGGGGAGGCTACCCGGCCGCGCCCCCGGGGCGAAGGTCCGCGCGGAGTGGCGGGGCAGGGCGGCGGGATCCTGCCGGGGGGGGCCACGGCCGGGGGCACAATGATCGGGGGGAGGGCACTTCCCCCGGAGGAGGCGCCATGAGAGGCGTGGTCGCCGGCGCGGTCGTCGTCGCCCTGTTCGGCGGAGCGGCCCGGGCGCAGCAGGCCCCGCGCCTCCGGTGGGATCGGGAGGGGATCGCGTCCCTCGCCGCCGCGGCGGCGGAGGCCCGGGCGGCCGGGCGCCGCCTCCTGCTCGGGCTCTCCGGCAGCCCCACCTGATGACCCTCCTTCCGGCTGGAGAGCGGTCCGCTCTCCTCCATCCTGGACGCGAAGGAAGTCCGTGACGCCGCCGAGCCCTTCGCGCGGGTCCTCGTGCGGGTCCCCGAGGCCTACCCGCTCCTCCTCCCCTACGAGGCGACCCGCCCGGGGCTGCTCGTGCTCGACGCGGACGGGCGCCGGGTGGACGCGCTCGCGCTGACGGAGGCGCTCGCGCCCGCGGCCGTGGCGAAGTGGCTCCGCGAGGGGAAGGGGGCGGCCCCGCGGGAGCGGTTCGTCCTCCGCGTGACGCCGGGCCCCGGCGACGCGACCGTCGCCCGCTTCGTCGAGGAGGCCTCGGCCTACCCCGGGGCCCTCGGGGCCGCCGCCGCGCGGGAGGGGGTCGTGGTCCTCGCCCGGCCGGGCGCGGTCTCGCCCGACGGGCTCGTGCGGCTCGGCGTGGAGGCCGGGGTGGCGGTCGAATGCCTGGAACCGGTGCCCGTGGCCTTCACGGCGAAGGGGGAGGCGGACGCGGCCGCCGCGGCGAAGGCGCTCGCGGGCGTGGCCGGGGTGTGGGCCGTCGCCGAGGGGAAGGGGACGCTCCGGGCCTGGGCGACGCGCCTCCTCCTCCAGCCCGCGGCGATCGAGAGGGCGAGCCCCGGCTTCGCCTCCGACCTCGAGACGCGCCGCTACGCGATCCCCGGCGTCTCCCTCGGGCCTCACGGGATGAGGGTGGCCGGGAGCCTCGACGGCGTCCCGGGCGTGCTCTCGGTCCTCCCCGAGCTCGCCGCGGAGACGGTCACCGTGATCGGACGCCGGGCCGCCGTCGCGTGGCCCTCCGTCCTCGCCGCGCTCAAGGAAGCCGGGATCGAGGCGCGGGAGAAGCCCTGAGCAAGACCTCGCCCCGCCCGCCTAGGGGTACTTGAGCGCGCCGGGCTTCTTCACCGTCCAGGTCGAGAGGTTCGAGCCACCGTCGTTCCCGCCCCAGAGGGTGACGCGAACCGGGTTGCTCGGGGGCGCGGAGAACTCGGCCGTGGAGAGGGCGATCGAGAAGGTCCCCTTCACCGTGTCGAGGACGACCTTCACCTTCGTGGCGCTCCCCCTGGGGGCCTTCCAGGTGAACTTCCCCTTCTTCTCGGTCCAGCCGGGGGAGTTCGGGGGGATGACGACGACGAGAGGCGAGGCCGCGGCCCCCACGCGCAGGGTGAGGCCCTCCGCGGGCGCGTCCAGCGCGCCGTCCGGGGAGCCCGCCGTGAACGCGAGCGCCCCCGAGACCTTGACCTTGTCCTTGCCCGGCTTGGGGGAGTCCGTGAGGGAGCCCTTCGCGAGCGCGAGGGTGAGGGTCGGGAGCGTCGTGGCCGACCCCTCCAGGGAGTAGGGCGAGGGCCCGGCCGCGCCCGTGGCCCGCAGCCGGTAGGTGTAGTCCCGGTCCGGCAGCAGGCCCCGGTCCTGGAAGGCCGTCGCCCCGGGCCCCGGGGACCCCACGGCCGACGCGGGGCCCGTCCCGAGACGGCGCGACACCTCGAAGCCGATCTCGTTGTCGCTGTTGTCGATCCAGGAGAGGTCGATGCCGCTCGGGGACACGGGCGTGGCGACGAGGCCCGAGGGGGGGGCCGGGAGGTACAGCGTCGTGGCCGAGGCCTCGTTCGACCAGGCCGAGACCCCGTCCGCGTTCACCGCGCGGACGCGGTAGGTGTAGGTCGTCGCCCCCACCACGGCAAGGTCGCCGTAGGCCGTCGCGCCCGGCCCCACGACCGCGAGCGCCGAGAAGGCGGAGGCCCCGCTCCTCCGCTCGATCTCGAAGCCGGTCTCGTTGTTGCTGTTGTCCGTCCAGGCGAGGGACACGGGCGCGATGGAGAGGGCCGTGGCCGTGAGCCCGGTCGGGGCGGCGGGGGGCACGAGGGTGAACCGCGCGACGAAGGTGTCGTAGGACCCGCCGCCGAAGGAGGACTGGTAGGGGCCCTGCACGGGGAAGTTCGTGGAGGAGGTGATCCCGGCGGCCGTGAGCACGCCCTGGGAGTCCGCGGAGAGCGCGAAGAGCTCGTCGTAGCCGTTCCCCCCGAAGTAGGTCGCGTACTCGAAGGCGGTCCCGTTCGCCACGACCTTCGCGAGCCAGGCGTCGTCGGTCCCGCCCCCGGAGGCGGCCTGGATGGGGTTCCTCGTGGGGAAGTTGGTCGAGCGCGTGAGGCCGCCCGCGTAGGCCGCGCCGGTTCCGTCGAGGGCGACCGCGTAGACCTCGTCCACGTCGGCGCCCCCGATGTAGGTCGCGTAGGTCGCGGTCGTCCCGGAGCCGTTCAGCCGCACGAGGTACGCGTCGTGGTTGCCCCCGGCGAAGGCGCCCTGGATCTGGTTGCGGAGGGGGAAGTTCCCCGAGGAGGTGATCCCGCCCACGGTGACGATCCCCGCCGCGTCCACGGCGAGGGCGAGGCACTGGTCGTACCCCGACCCGCCGTAGTAGGTGGAGTAGACCAGGGTGCTCCCGGCGGTCCCGAGCTTCGTGATGAAGGTGTCGTCCGTCCCCCCCCCGGAGCCCGGCTGCGCCGCGCCCACGGTGGGGAAGTTCGTCGAGGAGGTGAAGCCCGCGACGTAGGCGTAGCCGCTCCCGTCCACGCCGATCGCGAGGGCCTCCTCGTAGTTGGACCCGCCGAGGTAGGTCGCGTAGGAGAGCGCGGTCCCGGCGGCGTCGATCTTGAAGACGTAGGCGTCCTCGCTCCCGCCCCCGTTGGCGCCCTGGTAGGGGTTGACGAGCGGCAGGTTCGTTGAGGAGGTCCTCCCGCAGATGTAGGCGGCCCCGCCCGAGTCCAGGGCCAGGCCCGCCACGTCGTCGAACCCCGTCCCCCCGTAGTAGGTGGAGTAGACGAGCGACGCGCCCCCCGCGGCGAGCTTGACCGCGAAGGCGTCGAAGCTCCCGCCCGCGAAGGAGGCCTGGATCGGGGACTGCGTGGGGAAGTTGGTGGACGCGGTGACACCGCCGAGGTAGACGGCGCCGCCCGCATCGACCCTGACGCCGTAGACCTCGTCGAACCCGTTGCCCCCGATGTAGGTCGCCCAGGCGAGGGCCGAGCCGTCGGCGGAGAGCTTCGCCACGAAGCCGTCGTCGGTCCCGCCGGCGTTGGTGGTCTGGTAGCCCCCGGAGGAGGGGAAGTTGGTGGAGGAGGTCCACCCCGCGACGTGGGCGGACCCGCTCCCGTCCACGGTCATGGCCCAGCCCGTGTCGAACCCGGAGCCTCCGAGGTACGTCGCGTACACCACCTTCGGGTCCACGACCAGGGGCCGTTCCGGGTCCCTCTCGCCGACGTCGAGGACGGCGCGGTTGCGGCCGCGGAGGACCCAGCGCGCGGGGACGCCCCGGCGCACGCCGTCCGCGTCCTGCCAGGCCACGGGGGCGCGATGGCGGAGCTCGCCGTCGGGGGTGCCCAGGACGAGATCCCCCGCGGCGTCCACCGCGACGGAGTCCGCGCCCTCGAAGGCGATCTCCAGCGCCCCGGGGTCCGCGCCCGGGGCCACGAGGAGGTCGTACTCCAGGGACCGCGGGTCGCCGCGGAACACGAGGTCGATCCCCGGGCGGACCCCGCGGTAGGCCACGCTCCCGTAGGCAGGCACGTCCGTCCTCCAGAGCGAGGGGTCGTTCCCGAGGAGGTAGTGGCTGACGCCGGGGAGGCGCCCGAGGCCCGTCGCGGCGGCGCCGCCCCCGAACCGCATCCGCACCACGGCGCCCGGGGCGGAGCGCTCCGGCCTCCGCCCGTGCCGGAAGGGGCTCGCGGCGCCCGCCGGGCCGCCCGGCCGCCGGAGCGCGAACACCGCCTCGTCGCGGCCAAGGAGCAGGGCGTAGTTCCCGCAGCGCGCGACGAACCGGACCTCTGGATCGACTTGCCCCGCGTTCGCCTCGAACCGGAGCGGGAGGCGCGCGAGGAGCCCCGCGGGCCCCGCGGGCGGCGTGGCGCGCGGGGTCGCCTCGGAAGCCGCCAGCGGTTCCCCCGCGACCGGGAGGACCCCGAGGAACGCGGCCAGCGAGACGACCCCGGCCAGGGATCGCCGTGAGCGCGCCGAGGTGCCCGCCCCCATGGTCGCCCCCTTTCCGGACACGCCCCGCAGGCGTGGAAGAGCGGGACCATCCTATCCCGGCTTCTCCCCCCTGTCCACGGCGGCGGGCCGCTGGCCAGGGGGAGAGACTACACGGCAGCGGGGACGTAGAGCGCCCGGCGCGCCTACTTCGGGGGAGCCGGCGGGGGCGGGGCGGCGGGCTCCTTCTTCTCGAAGACCGCGGCCCATCGGGATCCCTTGGAGTCCCTGGTCGCCTTCTCCCGGAGGCCCGCGGGGTTGATGGACGCCTTCCCGGACTCCGCGTCCCGGATGTTGGAGAGGCGCTGGAGGGCCTTGAGGCCCGTGTCCGCGTCGGCGGACTCGGGCTCGCCGGCGAACTGCTTCTTCACCTCGTGGAGGGCCTTGCGGGCCTCGGCCAGGTCGCCGCCCTCCTGGGCGGTCCGGACGGCGGCCGCGAACTTGTCGCCGACCCACGCGCGGGCCTTCTTCTCGAGGGCGTCGATCTGGACCCGCTCCGGACAGCGGCCCGTGACGTCCGCCCCCTCGCGGCACGCCGCGAGGACGCCCTTCCACTCGCCCTTCTCGGCGGCCTTCCCGGCCTTCTCGACGAGTCCCGCCAGCTTCTTCCGTCCCTCCTCGGAGGCGTTCAGGAGCGGGCTCTTCTCCGCGGTGTCCAGGACCTTCAGGAAGGCCCCCTCGTCCCTGTACCCGGAGAACCCCTCGATCCACTTCAGCTCGGGTGTGACGAACGCGACGAACGGGAGGGTGCCGGCGCCGGGGAGGTTCGCCACCAGGAGCGAGGCCACCTCCTGCTCGGGGCGGTCGCAGTCGGTGGCGAGGCCGACGGCCAGCGCCGCGATCCGGTCCTTGACTCTCTTCGCGGGGAGCACGCCCTCGACGAGGGCGGCGCAGTTCCCTCAGGCCTCCCTCCCGAACTCGATGAAGATGAGCTTGCCCGCCTTCTTCGCCTCCCGCTGCGCGTCGGCGAGCTTCCTGTACCAGGAGAGGGTGCCGCCGTCGTTGAAGTGCGGGTGGGGCGCGCGATCCTCCTCCGCGGCGCGGCAGGGCGACGCGGCGGGGCCCGCGACGGCAAGCAGCGCGAAGGCGGCTGCGGCGAGGACGAGGCGCCTCATGGGGTGTCCCTCCCGGGATCGCGGCGATCCATGATGCCAGATGGGCGCGAACCGGGCCAGCCCCCCGGCTCGGCGGGCCGGGAGTCCCCCCCGCCGCCGGTCAGAGCGGCGCCGGGGCGCACCCGAGCGCGCGGAGCGCCGGGAGGAATACGATGTTCGCCACGTCCTTGGCGGCGGCGTCCTGGAACCTCCGGAGGCCCACCTGCACGGCGTCGGCGAAGGGCGCGGACCCGCACATGGTGGTCTCGAGGAAGATGAATTCCTTGGTGCCGGGCCATGCCTGGACCGCCACGAAGGCGTGCTGCGGGATGAGGATGATCGCGGGGTTCATCCCCATCGCCTCCAGGGCGGAGGCGAAGACCAGCGTGCTCTCGATGCAGTTCCCGCTCCGGTCCCGGATCGTCTCGGCGGGGAACTTGATCCTCTGCGTCTGGCCCTTGTAGGCGTCGATGGAGAGCGGGGCGTTGACGTACCTGTGCCCTCCCGCGGCGAGCGCCTCGTAGAGGGCGCGGAGCTGCAGCAGGACCGTCTCCTCCCGCGTGTCCGCCCAGCCGTCCATGTACCCGACCAGGGACTTCTTCGGGCAGGCCTCCGCCGCCTGCTTGAGCAGCGCGTCGATGCTGCGCTCCCGGTCGTGGGGCGTGACGAAGGTCGCCAGCGCCGGGGCCCAATCCCTCCCCGCGGCGTCCTTGAGGAGGAAGTCGTTGCGCCCGAGGATCGTGACCCTGTCCGTCGCGTCGCAGAGGACCCTCCTCCCGGACGCGACGACCCGCAGGCGGATCGCCCCCTGCCGCTGTTCCGGGTGGGCGAAGAGGGAGTCCTGGAACACGGGGGAGAGGGACACCGAGACCTCGGCGCCGGCCGGGACCGTCAGGGTCCTCGCCGCCCGCTCGCTGACGGGGGAGAGCGTGATCTCGACGAGGAGCGAGACGGGCTCCTTCCCCGCGCGGTTGTCCGCCTTGAGGAGGAGGAGGTCCGGGGTCCGCCCCTCCTCCCCCTTCGCGTTCACGAACTTCTTCCCGAACAGGTGGCAGACGAAGGGCGGGAGCCTCCCCTCCCCGAGGGT
>CAZKTF010000169.1:0-8048 GCA_964555565.1 uncultured Planctomycetota bacterium
CCCGCGCCGCGGAGGCCGGGGCGGCGCCGGCGAAGCCCCGCCGCGCGGCGCGCGGCAAGGGGGCGAAGAAGGCCGCGTCCCGCGCCGGCGCGCGCAAGCGCCCGCGGGCGAAGCGGAAGTGACGGTACGCCTTCAGCGCACGAGCCGGTTCGGCGTGACGCGCGTCCAGAAGGCCTCCCGCTCCTCGGCGGGGAGGGACGCCGCCATCTTCTCCAGCAGCGCCCGGAGGCGGAGGCGGTGCGCCTGCTCCTCCGAGGCGTCGCCGCGCGCCCGCGCGAGCCGGAGGAGCGCCCAGAGGACCTCGGTCTCGAGGGACGGCGGGAGACTCCCGAGCTCCACGCCGGGCGGCTCGGCGCGATCGAGGAGCGCGAGGCGGGCCCGGGCCAGGGCCTCGTAGCCCTTCGCCCCGAGCTTCCCGGCGAGGTGGACGGCCTCCTCGAGGAGGCCCCGCGCGCGCACCTCGCCCCCCCCCACCTCCTGGAGGAGGTCGGAGAGCTGGAGGCAGGAGGTGAGGACCCCGTTGCTGTAGGAGATCCCGCGGCGGAGTTCGAGGGCCTTCTCCGCCTGCACCGACGCCCCGGCCGCGTCGCCGCGCTGCCGCGCCAGCTCCGCGAGCCCCGCCAGCGCGTAGGACTCCCCGCGGGTGTCGGAGACCGAGCGGCACACCCCGCGGCTCTCCTCGAGGAGGCGCTGCGCCGCCTCGAAGTCCCCCCGCGCCGTGGCCAGGGAGCCGAGGCACGCCAGCGCGGTGGCCGCCCCCTCCAGGTCCCCGACCTCGCGGTTGAGCGCGAGCGACCGCTCGTGCAGGTCCCGCGCCTCCCCGAGCCTCCCGAGTTCCAGGACCACGACGCCGAGGTTGCTCGCGGAGGCGGCCTGCCCGCGCACGTCGCCGATCTCGCGCCGGATGGAGGAGGACATCGCGTGCATCCGCTCCGCCTCGTCGTAGCGCCCCACGGCGTAGGCCACGTTGCCGAGGTTGTTGAGGCTCGTGGCCTCCCCGGCGCGGTCCCCGATCTGGCGCTTGAGGGCGAGCGCCTGCTCGTGGTACGCGCGCGCCTCGTCGTAGAGCCCGAGGTAGTGCGCCACGGCCCCGAGGTTGTTCAGCGAGGAGGACTCGCCGTGGCGGTCGCCCACCTGCCGGCGGATGTCGAGCGCGCGCTCGTGGTAGCGGCGGGCCTCCTCGTAGCGGCCGAGGTGGTAGGCCACGATCCCCAGGTTGCTGAGGGAGCGGGCCTCCCCGTAGCGGTTCCCGAGGCCCCGCTGGATCTCGAGGGCCTCCTCGTGGAGCCGCCGCGCGTGCTCGTAGTCCCCGCTGCTCTGGGCCACCGCGCCCAGGTTGTTGAGGACGTCGGCCTCCTCGGCCCGGTCCGCGAGCTCCCGCGCGAGGACGAGCGAGCGCTCGTAGAGGGCCAGCGCCTCCTCGGGGCGTCCCAGGTTCCAGGCCACCATCCCCAGGCTCATGGAGGCCTTCGCCTCCCCGCGGCGGTCGTTGGCCCCGCGCGCGGCGGCGAGCGCGGACTCGGCCGCGCGGCGCGCCTCCTCGAAGCGCCCGGTGTTGGCGAACATCCCCGAGAGGCGGTCGAAGATGCGGATGGCCCGCTCCGGCCCGCCCAGGCGGTCCGCGACCCGGCGGGCCTCCTCGAGGGCCTGCTCCTGGCGGTCCCGCCGCCCGAGGCGGTCGAGGAAGGCGGCCTGGAGGAGGAGGACCTCGAACCGCAGCGTCTCCACCTGGGGGTCCGCGCCGGCGGGCAGCGCCTGGAGCCCCTGCTCCGACAGCTCCACGCCGGCGTCGTTCTGGAAGGCGTCGCGGAGTCGGTGGAGGCCGGGGAGGAGGTCGCGGATCCCCTCGTCCGGGCGGTTCGAGCGGAAGAAGTGGCCCGCCACCACCTCCGGCGGGGCCGCGCGCCGCCGCAGCGCCTCCCCCACGAGGCGGTGGTACTCCTCCAGGAGCCCCGGGGCCATGTCCTCGTAGAGGGTCTCGCGGATGAGGTGGTGGTCGAAGCGGTAGCGGTAGCCGAGATGGCGCACGACCCGGTGGCGCCGCTCCAGGCGGCCGAGGCGCTTGAGGAGCGGCAGCCGCTCCACGCCCAGCGCGTCGCCCGCCACGTCGGGGTCGAACTCGAACCCCTGCACGGCCGCGACGCGCAGGAGGTCCATGTCGTCCTCGTCCAGGTCCTGGAGCCGGAGGAGGAGGATGTCCTTCACCGTGCTCGGGACGTCCACCGCGGTGAAGGCGAGGCGCGCCGCGTAGGTCCCGTCGGCCTGGGCCTCGATGGCGCCGCGCTCCTTCAGCCCCCGGACGATCTCGAACAGGAAGAAGGGGTTCCCGTCCGCCTTCTCGAGGACCCGGAGCCCCACCTCCTGGACCGCCCGCTCGGAGCCGAAGACCTCCCGGAGCAGCGCCACCGCCTCGCGCGCCCCGAGGCGGGAGACGTCCAGGCGCTCCACCAGCGGCATCCGCTCGAGCGTCGAGAGGTACTCGGTCATGGCCTGCTCGGGCCGCGCGGTCCCCACGAGGAGGAGGCGGAGGTCGGGGGCCTGGCGGGCGAGGTAGGCGAAGAGCCGCCGCGTCTCCTCGTCGGCGAAGTGGAGGTCGTCCACGACCAGGATCGTGGGGCGGTCCTCGGCGAAGGTCCGGAGCGCGTCGGCGGCCACCGTCAGCACGGAGTCGCGGGTGAGGGGCTCCGCCCCCGCGGGCGGCGGCGCGCCGCGGAGGAAGGCCGCGAAGGCGGGCAGCAGCACCGGGGTCCGGCGCAGCAGGGGGACGAGCGCCTCCTCCAGGTCGTCTACCCCCGCGAACCAGTCCACGAGCGCCTCGGAGAAGGGCTGGAGGGGGCGGAGCGGACCCTCGGGCGGGGTGCTCCCGTGCAGGAACTGGAAGTTGGCCCGCTCCGCCTCCAGCGAGGCCGCCAGCTCGTCCACGAGGCGCGTCTTCCCGATCCCCGCCTCGCCCACGAGCAGCGCGACCCGCCCGCGGCCCGAGGCCGCCTCGTGGAACCACCGCCGGAGCGCCCCGAGCTCCCGCTCCCGCCCGTGGACCGCGGTCTCGCGGACCACGTGGAGCCGGCGCACCGGGACGCCGCGCGCGTCCAGCGCCATCGTCTGGCGTGCCTGCCACCACGCCGACGCGGCCCCCCCCTCCAGCGCCTCCAGCAGCCCCCGGGCGTCCCGGAACCGGTCCTGGGGCTTCTTCTCGAGGCACGTCATCACGAGCTCCTCGAGGACGTGGGAGATCTGGGGGTTGAGGATGCCCGGCTTCTCGGGGATCTCCTCGAGGTGGCGGCGCATGGTCGCGAGCGGGTCGGCGGAGACGAAGGGGTTGCGCCCCGTGAGGCACTCGTAGAGGACGACCCCGAGGGCGTAGATGTCCGCCCGGCCGTCCACGTCGTCCCCGCCGGTGAGCTGCTCGGGGCTCGCGTAGGGGAGCGACCCGAGGAACTCGCCCGTGCGCGTGAGGCGGACCGACTCCTCCCGGATCCGGGCCACGCCCAGGTCCATGACCTTGACCCGGTGGTCGCGGGTCACGAGGAGGTTCTCGGGCTTGACGTCCCGGTGGACGATCCCCGCGGCGTGGATCGCCTCGAGCGCCGCGGCCACCTGCCGCGCCACCAGCAGCGCCAGCGGCTCGGGGAAGGGCCCGATCTCGCGGAGGAGGTCGCGGAGGGTCTGCCCCTCCACGAGTTCCATGGCGAGGTAGTGGAGCGTGCCGCGGGAGGGGTCCTCCGCCGTCCCCCCCTCGAAGGTCCGCACCACGTTGGGGTGGCGGATGGAGGAGCCGAGGCGGGCCTCCTGGAGGAACCGGCCGAGGATCTCCGCGTTCCCGAGGTAGTGCGGGTGGAAGACCTTGAGCGCGATCTGGGCGCCGGGCGGGATCCCCTCGACGGGGGTGGTCGCCTCCACCACGTAGACCGTCCCCATCCCTCCCCGGCCCAGTTCGGCCAGGATGCGGTACGGTCCGATGCTCGTGCCGATCACGGGGGGTGGAGGATACGGGGCGCGGGCCGTGCGCGGAAGGGGCGCCGCGGGGGGGGGACGCCGTCCCGTCCGCGCCGGCCCTCGCGCGGTTTCCGCCCGCCTACCGCGGCACGCGGCCGGTTACGCTCCTGATGGATGCGCGTCACGGGAGGACCGGCGGACGGGATCGGCGGCCGGGAGGCGGGCGAGGTGCACCCCCCCGACCTGGTGCGCGGCGTCGATACGAGCAGCCCCCTCGATCTCGTCGTGCTCGCGATGCGGGACCGGAACGCCCGCTGCCGCGTGCTCGCCTCCCGGAAGAAGCTGGCGTTCCGCTTCCGGGGAACCCTGGATGCGGTGCCCGGCGAGATCGTGACGGTCCGGCCGGTGAGGCAGTGGCGCTTCGAGGAGCACCTGCACCTCACGGGACGCGTGGAGGGGATCCGGCTGGACGACGAGGCGTTCCGGTTCCACCGCCTCGCGGTGGCGCGCGTCGGCAAGTGGAACCCGGCGGCGGCCGGCGGGGGGGCGGTGGCGGGGTGGGCCGGGGGGAACCGCGCGGTCGTCTCCCGCCGCTGGCCGCGCGCCTACGAGATGCAGCTCGTCGCCCCGGCCCCGGACCCGGCCGACCCCTACGCCGATCCGTTCCTGAAGGCCACGGCGTTTCACGCGGAGGGCGACGTGGCCGCCGCGCGGAAGGTCCTCATGTGGATCCTCGGCGGCGACCTCCGCTGCCTCGACGCGCACGTCCTCCTCGGGGACCTCGCCCGGGGGGACAGCCCGGCCCTGGCCGGCCGCCACTACGAAGTCGCGGTCCGGCTCGGCGAGCGCGCGCTCCGCGGGTTGCCCGACGGCGTGCTCCTCCCCGATCGCCCCGGCAACCGCTCGTTCCTGCGCTGCCTCCACAGGTACGGGACCTGCCTCCGGCTCCTCGATCGCACCGCGGAGGCGGCCGCCGTGTTCGAGCGGATGCTGCGGCTCGATCCCACCGACCATCGCCATGCGCGGCTCCTGCTCGCACGACCCGGCGTCGGATCCTCCACCGACGAGGTCCTACACTCGACCGACTCCGAGCGCTCGGGCGCGGGTGGTGCCGCCCGGGCGGCGGGACGCTCCATGGGGATCGGTGGGGGAGAGGAGACCGAGGAGCCCGCCCGCGGCCCCGGGGAGTCGCCCGCGGGCGGGGATGACGGAGAGGAGTAGCCCGTGCCCGGCCGCTTCCCCGGCACCCCGCCTTGGAAGGCCCTCCGGGGGCTACCGTGGTCCGAGCCCGGCCTGCCGGAAGGCACGTCGGACGGAGCGCCAGACGCCCTCGAACCCGGGCAGTTCGACCATCTGCGCGGAGAGGCGGGCGCTCCAGAGCCTGCGGTAGCGCGCCTCCTTGGCCGGGAGTTCCCCGCGGACGTCCCCGAGCCGCTTCCCCCGGAACTCCAGCTTCCGCTCGACGCCCTCGACGATCCCGGCGAGGTCGATGCGGCCCCCCTCCACGAGGTACCAGACGTCGTAGAGATCACGGGGCTCGTTCCGGGCTCGATCCAGGAGCGCGACCACCTTCTCGCAGGCGATCTCCTCGAGCGAGTAGACCCGGACCTTCGCCTTCTCGGGGAGGTCGGAGAACTCCTCGTACCCCCGCAGGCCGGGCTCGCCGACGCGGAGAGGTTGGAACTGCAAGGGATCCTCGCTTCGATGGGCGGCTCGTGGGGAGCGGGGGCCAACAGCCCTTACATCCGCCGCCGCAAGAAGTGGGAGGCCGTGAAGGTCGCGGACCGCATCCGCCAGCTGGCGTCTTCTCTTCCGCCCGAACCAGACGAAGAGCAAGCCGTTGTTGCTCACAGCGCCTCTACGATTCGCTGATCCGCCCCCCGGCAGTCCACCGGGGGCGTTCCTGCTCGCCCCCGGGGACCTTCCGGCCGCCGAGGGACAAACTCCGGGGCGGCCCGTGGGCAGGGTACAGGTCAGCGGGCAGCGCCGTCAACGACCTCCTCTGTTGCGTTCGGGCATCGGGCAGGGCTCCCGCCTTCGCGTAGCGCCGCCCTTCTCCTCCGCCGACGACCGTGGTCGAACTCGCCGCTTCTACCTGCCGTCCCGACAGGTGACGCCAAGGAGGTTGCCATCAGGTCCGTACTCGACACAGGTGATCAGGGTGTAGGCCACGCCACCAACCCGGAACTGCAGCGTGGAGCATCCAAGGACGGAGGGGACTGCAACGGGGACCTTGGTGGACCCTGCGACCTCCTGCCAGATCCTCGCCATGTCGCGAGCCCGCTGAAAGCTCCCGGAGTTGCCCCCCCACGAACTCAGCCCCTCGGCCGCGCCCGCCGTGCGAAGCACCACCTTCCACTTCTCCGCATCCGGGAGTTTCCTCGCCACGAAGCCTGAGCACCGAACGGAGTCCTCCTCGGGGTCCAAAGTGATCATGATGCTCAGGCTCCCCCGCTCTGGTTGAACCCTCACGCTTGTGCTGAAAGCCTTCGAGGAAGCCTGCCCTCGATCCGGGTTGACGGCCCCCACCCATTGCCAATCCTGGTCGCCGGGGACGGTGCTGAAAGTGGCCGTCCCGGCGGGAGAGCCCGGGAGGGGCACGCCCTCCTCGTCGGTTCCTGCCCCGGCCTTCTCCCCTGCAGGCGCTTCCTTCGTTGCAGGTGCCGAGGCGTCACCTGGTCCGCTACGGCGTTGGAGGTCCGCGATCAGGCGATCCTGCTCTCCGAGCCTTCGCTTCGCCTCCTCCAGTTCGTTTTGAAGCCGGGGGTCCGGAGCGGAGGCCGAGGGACTTTCCTCCTTCCTTGACACCGTCCCCCCTGCAAGCATCACCCCCAAGAACGTGCCGAGGCCGAAGGAGACGATCCCGCAGGCTACAAGTGCGCGGGTTGTCCGGGCCATGTTCGATCCGCTACTCCTCGTATCGAAGCACCTTGTCGATCTTCTCCTCGTGCTTCTTGTACCGCTCCCATCCGAGGAGCGTCGGGACCTTCTTCTGCTGCTCCAATAACATCTCGGACCACTTCTTGGCCCATGCGAGCCTCAGAGTCTTCCGGGCCTCGTCATCGCCCGCCCCTCGCACGGCCTCAGCAAAGTCCCTGTGGATCCCCCACTTCTGCCGAGACCACTCCTCGTAGAACCTCCGGGTTTCCGGCTCCACACCCGGCGGACCCCACTCGTCTCCGAGAATCAACTGGAGGGCACGGAGCCGGGAACCCACGAGGCGTTCGACATAGGCCGTCTCCCCCTCCTTGGACACGATGTCGTCCACCTGCTCGACAGTGGGAATGGCGTCGTGAAAGCCATCGAGGAACCGATCCTCCTCGCGACGGATCTCCACTTGGAAGAGGCCGGGCTTCCCCTTGTATCCGCCGTAGGGAAGCAACTTCTGGCCGTCGGGGCCGACGGCGGGTGCTTCGTCCGAGGCGGGGTTCTTGGACTCGGCAGGACCATGTGCCGGAGGCGCGTCCGCGGGAGTCTCCTCCTTGGGCACCGTCGGGGAAGCGGTCGCCTGCTCGGCCAGCGGAAGCCTTGCGGACTCCGCGGGAACGCGCACGGTCCTGACCACCACTCTCTCCGGAGACCCGAGGCGGCCGATGAGGAAGCCCACCGCGAGCGCGGAGAAGACGACGAGACCGCCGACGAGCAGGGACTTCGTACCCATCGCAACTCCCGGGGTTCGCTCCCGCCGAGGAAGGCACCGAGACTACGGGGCCTCCTTCGCCTTCATCGCAGCCTTCTTCCTCATCTCCCGGCGCTTCAACCACTGCTCGAAGGGGTACATGAGGAGGCCGAAGAAGAGGCCCATGAAGACCCCGTTCAGTGCGGCCTTCCCGAAGCCTCCCCAGTTCCCTGCCAGCCAGTCGATGAGGGGGGAGAAGGCGAGGGCCCAGAGGACGACGCTCCCGAGCACGTAGGCGAGGTAGGGATGGACAACGGCCTCCGGCTCGGCCTTCGGATCTTCCGACATGAATGGCCCCCCCGGAGATCCTATCCGAGGGCGCGGTGGTGTGGGGCCCGCACCTCCCGAGATGGGCTCCCCGAAGCAGACCGGCGACGGACTAGTGCCACACGCGGAAAGTTCCGGTACAGGTCACGAGGCCACCAGGTGCTGC
>CAZKTF010000170.1:0-7928 GCA_964555565.1 uncultured Planctomycetota bacterium
GGGACCCACCGAGGACTACGGCCTCGGAAGGACAGGCCTTCTCATCCCAGTTTCGAAAAAGGGTCGCGCCCGGGGAGCCACCGAGGGGGCACGGCGCTCGCCTGACGCCGACGCGCCCCGCGCCGCTCGCGCGCGGACGCCCGAAGCCGCGACCCGTGGCCCATCCGGCACGCCGGGAGGCTCCGGTACAATCGTCCGGGACCCTCGGGAGGGCTCGGACATGGCAGGCACGAAGACCCGGACGACCCGGCCCGCGGCTGAGGCGCCCCCGGCGCGCAAGTCGGCCGCGAGGGCGGCCGGCGCCTCGCGCATGACGCTGGAGGAGGCGATGCGGGCGCTGGAGAAGGCCGGCTCCGCGCAGACGCGGAAGACCTACGCACGGCACGGGGCGCCGGAGCCGATGTTCGGCGTGAGCTTCGCCGTCCTCAAGACCCTCGTGAAGCGGATCGGCACCGACCACGATCTCGCCCGGGCGCTCTGGGAGACGGGCAACTTCGATGCCCGCAATCTCGCGATGAAGGTCGCCGACCCCGCGCGGATCACATCCGGCGAACTCGACCGCTGGGCCCGCGAGACCCGGATGCGGATGGTCTGCGGCACCATCGCCATGCTCGCGGCGGAGACCCCGCTCGCCGCCGCGAAGGCCTCCCAGTGGCTCGCCGCGCCCCCCGGCCCGGAGCGGAGCGCGGCCTGGGGCCTCGTCGGCCAGATGGCCAACCGCGACGAAGCGACTCCCGACCCGTGGTTCGCCGGGCGCCTCGCGGAGATCGAGCGGTCGATCCACGCGGTCCCGGACGCCGAGCGCGGGGCGATGAACCTCGCCGTCATCGCCATCGGCGGCCGCAGCGCCGCGTTGCGCGAGTCGGCGCTCGCCGCCGCGAAGCGGATCGGCAGGGTGGAGGTCGATCACGGCGACACCGCATGCAAGACCCCGGACGCCCGGGAGTACATCGGGAAGATGTGGGCCCACGCGAAGGCGAAGGGCTTCGAGTCCCCCGCCGCGCAGGAGCGAGGGCGGGAGCCCCCGCGACTCCGCTGCTGATCCGCGACCTGTGGAACGGCTGGGGACGTCCCCCGGTCTCCCTCGCGCGGGCGGGGGTTTCTCCTCCCCGGGGCCCGTCGGCGGGGTGATACCGTGTCGGGTGGTCGGGGCCACGGAACCGGAGATCCGGGATGACCTTCCTTCGGCACGGCGCGGTCCTCCTGCTCCTCGCTCCGGCGTCCCGCGCCGAAGGGCCCCCGGCCCCTCCCCCCGCCCCCGCGACCCCCCCCGCCTCCGCGCCCGCGAAGCCCCCCGGCCCCTCGCTGGACGATCGCCTCGCCGCGGTGCGGACGCTCATGAAGGACGGGAAGTGGCAGTCCGCCCTGGCCGGACTGCGCGCGGTCTTCGAGGAGTTCAAGGGCTCCTCGGAGGTCCTGCGCCGGCTCCCCGCCATCGAGGAGGACCTGAAGCTCTGCTCCTTCCGTGTGCAGGAGAAGCCGCCCACTCCCGAGCAGATCTTCGGGGCGGGGGCAAAGTCCTATGCGAGCGCGACCCGGCTGCTCGTGATGGAGTTCCCCAGGGGTCCTGTCGCCCCGCCCTGGGAGGGCACTCCCCCGTCCCGGGCCATCCTCCGGATCCGGTTCGAAGACGTCACCGTCGATTTCGAGGGAGGCCCCCTGGGGAAGCTCGCGCTCAAGCTCTCCTACGACTTCGAGAACGACCGCGGATACGAACTGGAGCCGGGGTTCACCGTCGGACCGAAGCGCGAAAGGGCGAGCATCGTGCGGATGGAGGGGGCGAAGCCGGGGGCGGTGGCGAAGACGATGGTCGTCATGGAGATCTGCTACTGGGATGCGGGCCCCGGAAATCACAAGGTCCGGTTCGTCCTCAAGGCCGGCGAGCTCTCCATGCTCGTGGACGGCCGACCGCTCCTGTCCACGCGGGACCTGAAGTTCCCCCGGGGACTCCTCGGGCTCAGGGGGTTCCAGGGAGGGAGCGTCACCATCAGGGGGAACGTGGAAGCGCTCCAGGCCCGCTCCCTGCTGGAGGCCTGCTCCGAACACCGCTTCCTGGAGTGGACGGAGAAGTCATGGAAGCGCGAGGAGGCGATCCCGGAGTGGGCCCGCCAGGAGGTGAAGTAGGGCCCCGCAGTCCCAAGGCCGTCTCCTGGTCTCCGCCCACCACGGATCACCGCGCCAGCCGGCGGAGCGTCCTCCGGGCGCTACGGCAGGCTCCGCGCGGGGCGGAAGGTGAAGATCCCGGTCCGCCCGGCGGGCTCGCGCCAGAAGCGGTAGGCGCACCGCAGGATCGCGACCTCGCTCACCCAGGACCCGCCCCGCAGCGCCTTGAAGGTCCCGCGCGCGTCGAACCAGGAGTCGGTCCAGTCGAAGAAGTTCCCCGCCGCGTCCCCCATCCCGTAGACGGAGGTCGCGGTCGGGAACGCCCCGACGGGCTCCGGCTGCGGGTGCTCGTCGCGGGAGTCGCGGCACTTGGCCAGGCTCGCGTCCGCCACCTCGCCCCAGGGGAACCGCCTCCCGTCCACGCCGCGGGAGGCCTTCTCCCGCTCCTCCTCGGTGGGGAGGCGCCACTGCCGCCCGGTCGCCCGGGACTTCCAGGCGCACCAGGCGAGGGCGTCGTCGTGGCTCACGCCCGAGACCGGGAGCCGCATCTCGAAGTCGGGCCCGAAGGCGCGGATGCACCGCTCGCGCGTGGGCCCCTCGCAGTTGTTCGGGGTGGGGTGCCAGGCGCCGGGGGCGGTGCGCTCCATGAAGGGCCCGTCCCCGGGGGTCCGCGGGAGGCGCTCGAGCGCCGCCGCGGGGCCCGCCGCGGCCTCGCAGGCGGCCAGGAACTCCGCGTACTCCGCGAAGGTCACGGGGTGGCGCGCGATGGCGAAGTCGGGGAGGGCGAGCGGCCGCTGCCCCTTCCCCTCGCCGTAGAGGAACGGCCCCTCGGGGACGAGGACGAACCCCTCGCCAATCTCCGCGTCCGTCCGCATCCGCACCCGGCCCACCCAGGCGCGGCCGCGGGTGACCTGCACCGGGTAGCGCACCTCGCGGAAGCCGGGCAGGCGGAGGAGCACCAGGTAGGAGCCCATGGGGAGGGGGACCGGGCCGAGCGGGGCGGCGCCGAGGGCGCGCTCCTCCCCGGGGACGAGGACCCCGTCCCGCTCGGAGAATCGGAAGAGCACCGCCTCCGCGCCCGGTGGGTCGGTCTCGAGCGCAAGCGAGCCGTCCCCCTTCACCAGCGCCGCGTGCCGCCCGTCGTCGTACCGCCCGATCATGGTGAGCGCGTAGGCCGCCTCGTCCCCGTCCGCGCGCCGCTCCGCGTCGAGGAGCCGCCGCGCCCAGAGGTCCGCGAGCGCCCCGCGCGCCGTGGTGTTCTCCTCCTCGGCCAGGAGGGCCCCCTCGAACAGCCGCGTCGTCTCGGCGAAGGCGAGCACCGCCTCGCGCCGCAGGTGCACCACGCGCTCCCGGGCCTCGTAGAGCGGCCGCTTCTCGGCCACCGGCCGGGAGGCGGGGAACCTCCCCTCCTCCGCCTCGGCCCCCTCCTCCGCCGCGGCGAGTTCCGCCTGGAGGCGCTCGTGGCGCGCCGAGGCCTCCTTCCCGAACATCGCCAGGGCCTCCGCCTCCTGGTGGCGGCGGGCCCGCTCGCTCGTGCCGTCGAGCCAGGCCCGGATCTCCTCGGCCAGTTCCCGCGCCGTGGGGTGGCGCTCCCCGGGCAGGCGCGCCATGGCCCGGCGGCAGGTCGCGGCCAGGGGGGCGGGGGCCTCGCGCTTCGGGTTGCGCGACTCGACGGGGACGAACTCCCCCCGCCGGACGCGGGGGAGGATCTCCCGCCCCTCGAAGGCGGGGTAGAGCGTCAGCATCTCGTAGAGGAGGGCGCCCAGCGCGTACACGTCGGACCGGCGGTCCACCGACGCGGCCGCGCCGGAGGCCTGCTCCGGGCTCATGTAGGCGGGGGTCCCCTTCACGGTCCCGTCGAGGGTGTGCATCCCCGAGTCGGTCCCGTCCGTGGTGACCCGCTCCTCGGCCCCGGTGCCGTCCTCGCGCCCCGCGACCTTGGCGATGCCCCAGTCCATCACGTGGACCTCGCCGTAGTCGCCGAGCATGACGTTCTCGGGCTTGAGGTCGCGGTGGATCACCCCCTTCTCGTGCGCGAAGTGGACGGCCTCGGCGACGCGCTCGAGCACGGTGACGAGCCGGTGGAGGGAGAACTCCTGCCGGGCCTCGCGCCGCCCGACCAGGAGGTCCTTCAGCACCTCCCGGAGCGTCCGGCCGCGGACCAGCTTCATCGTGAAGAAGATCTCCCCGCCGGGGGAGATGCCGATGTCGTGGACCGGGGGGATGCCCGGGTGCTCGAGCTGGCTCGTGGCCTGGGCCTCGGCCACGAAGTCGAGCCGGTGGGCGGGCGAGCCCGCCAGCTCCGCCCGCATCACCTTCATGGCGACGGTGCGGCGGAGGTCCCTGTCGCTGACGAGGAGGACCTCGCCCATGCCGCCCATCCCGAGCCGGGCCTCGACCGCGTACTTCTCCGCGGCGGGCGCGAAGGGGCCGGTGCGCGCGCCGGGGGACCGCCCCGTGGGGCCGCCGAGCGTGGCCTGCCCCTCCTCCGCGGGCGCGCCGCCGGCCGTCCCGCCGACGGCGGCCACGACGCTCGGCCGCCCGAACTCCCGCTTCTCCTCCATGGCGCGCGCCTCCCGGGACCGGGGGGATCGTACCCGCGGCGCGGGGAGCCCCGCGTTCACCAGGGCAACGGCGGGCGTGGTGAACCCCGCCCCTGCTACTTCAGAGGCGGCGGGCGGACGACGAGGCCGAAGTTGTAGTCGGTGTTCGCGTCCCTCGGGTCCCCCAGGAAGAACCCGAACATCCCGTCGGGGGTGACCGCGCCGACGACGCCCCCGCCCTGCCCGGGGACCGAGAACGTGGTCTTCCCCTTCCTGTCCACGGAGACGTTCAGCGGGAAGTCCTGCGCCGTCTCCTGCACCAGGACGCCGCCCGTGGACCCCTCGTTTCGCCGGACCTCGTGCTGCGTGCCGGTGACCGCGGCCTGGGCCGTCCCGGCGAAGGCGAAGGAGAGGTCCTCCGAGAACAGCTCGAAGTCCCCCATGGTGACGTTGCCACCCCCGGGGTTCACCGAGTACGTCCGCGGCTCCAGCCGGATGTCCGCCCCGAGGTAGGCGCCGGAGAGGAGGTCCGCCGGCACGTCCGACCCCTGCCGCACGAGGAACAGGAAGAAGACCGTCCCGAACTGCGGGTCGCGGTCCGTCCCGAACATCACGTTCCCGCCGGGCCCCGGGTAGAAGCGGAGGAAGTCCCCGGTGTCCCCCGGGTCCTCCGGGGGGAAGAACGCGAGGATCGTCCCTCCCGCCTCGACGGAGTAGGTCGCGCCGGAGGGGAGGTTCCCGCCCTCCTGCCGGCTCCGGAAGGCCCCCTGGTCGAAGACGTCCCTCCGCTCGGCGGACGAGCCGCTCACCCCGCCCTCCCCGTCCAGGGTGAGGGTCGCGTAGATCCGGTGGACCTTCAGGGCCGCCGGCTCGCCGGAGAACGACGAGTCCAGGTTGATCTCCATCCCCCCGGCCGTGTAGGTGCCGGCGAGGCCCTCCACCGAGAGCGGGGTCGTGTTCTTCCTGAGGAAGAAGTCGAGGTGCACGTTCGGCTCGGCGGGGTCGGTCGTGGACCCGACCATGGCGGAGCCGTCCCGGGCGATCCGCATCGCCGGATTGTGGGGCCCGCCGGCGACAACGTCCACGGTCCGCCCGTCGGGGCGGTAGGCCCAGGTCCCGGTGATGAAGTCCGTGGTCTCGGTGGACTGGGTGCCGGGGTTGATCCCGCCGCTGCCGTCGTTGCCGTTGATGATCGACCACTGCCGCTCGGTGAGGGAGGCCTGGAAGGTCCCGTCGCCGTAGAACGACCCGTCGCCGAAGTCGTAGTAGAAGGAGCGGGCACGGCTGTCGTTGCCCCCGTCCGGCTGGGCCTCGAAGTCCATCGTGAGGACCCAGTACTCGTCCCCTCCCGGGTCGAGGCCGAGCCGCGGCGGCCCCGGCTCGACGTAGGGGATGCAGACCGAGAACCCGTTCGCGAGGACGGAGACGGTCCCGCCGACCGGGTCCACCCCGACCACGGGGAGCGTGAAGGAGGAGCCGTCGCCCTCGAAGACCTGCACGCCGATGTCGTCCGGCGTCGCGTCCGCGGGCACCTGCGCCAGGTCGTAGGGGAGGACGACCGTCACGGGGGAGAGGAACTGCGTCCCCGACGGGCCGAGGTCCACCGAGGGCCCCGCCGCCTGGACGAGGTCGGTCCCGACGACGCTCGTCCCGGAGGACTGCAGGGTGATGAGCGTCGGTCCGTCGAGCGCCCCCTGGGGCACCTCGACCCAGGCGCCGTAGAGATCGCTGCCGGGGTCGATCACGCCCACCATCCCGCCCGCCCCGTCGAGCGTGCGGCCGACGACCGTCTCCCCGCCGAGGGGCCGGCCCAGGGAGACGCCGCGGACGTCGAGCTTCGCGGCCCTGACCTTCGGGGGCCGGACCGCGATCGCGACCGTGACGGCCTGGTCGTTCCCCGCCGCGTTGAAGACCTGCACGTTGAAGTCGCCGCCCTCCGCCAGGTCCTGGAGCTTCACCGTGTGCGAGGTCGGCTTGAGCGTCCCCGCCGCGGAGAGGTCCTGGTTGAGCGTCGGCCCCTGGAGCGTCCCGAATCGCGGCTGCGGGGCCGCGGCCCCGGGGGCCGCCTTCGCGGCGAGGACGACGTCGGAGCCCGCGGGCGCGGAGAAGTCGATGGAGATGGAGGCGGAGCCGGCCGGGGTGGAGGTCTCCCCGAACTTCCCCTGCGGCTTCGCCTTGATCGTCAGGGAGTAGTCCCCGGTCCCCGTCCCCGCCACCTGGAGGGAGTACAGGCCCGTGGTCGCGAGCGGGAGCGACTTCACGACGACCTTTCCGCCCGTGTCCTGGAGGTTCTCCGGGGGGATCGCCACCGGGGAGTCCCCCGGATCGAGGAGGGTGACCGAGAAGTCGAGGTCGCTCCCCCGCCCGCGCACGAGCGAGAAGGAGAGGGCCGTCCCCGCGGTCGCGCGGAACCGGTAGGTCTCGACCTCGCCGGCCGGGAGGATCGTCCCCCTCGACCTGGCCGCCGCCGGGACCTCCACGTCCACGTCGGCGCGCGCCGCGGCGGCCGCGAGGCCGACGACGAGTCCGAGAAGCAACGACGGGTTCCATCCGGCTGCCACGGTGCACCTCCAGGTTCGACGCCCGGGGGAGTATAGCCCGCCGGGAGGGCCCGTGGAGGGCGCGGCTACGCCTTGGGGCGCTGCTTCGCGACCTCGTCCCGGACCTTGCGGACCTCGTCGCGGAGCTTCTCCAGCTCGTCGCGGAGCGCCCGGACGTCCTCGCCCCGGTCGCGCCCCTCGCGGACCCGCTTCAGGGCCTCGCGGGCGGCCCGCCGCACGCGGCCGTCGGAGTCCCGCTCGGCGGCCCGCGCGAGGGCGGGGAGCCCCCGCTCCTCGCGCATCTCGCCGAGCGCGGTGCAGGCGACCATCTTCACGCGCAGCCACCAGTCCCCCACGAACCGTGCCATCTCGTCCGCGATGTCCGACCGGGGCGCGTCCTTGGCGTCCTGGAGCTTCCCGAGCGCCGCCACGCCCGCCCCGCGGAGCGCGTTCGGCCGCCCCAGGCGCGCCGCGTCCCGGGCCTCGCCCACGGCGCGCGCGTCCCGGAGCTCCGCCAGGCCCGCGAGGCAGCCCGCGCGGACCACGTCGTTCCAGGAGTCCCGCTCGCGGTAGAGGCGGGAGAGGAGGTCGTAGGCGCCGGCGCCGTGGACGCGGCCGACGGCCCGCGCGAGCTCCGCCTCCACGAGGACCGAGGGGTCCCCCGCCTCGAGGCGCGCCGCGAGCACCCGCGCGACTCTCGCGTCCTCCCGCCACTCCCCCAGGGCGGCCACGACGGCCCGGC
>CAZKTF010000171.1:0-7922 GCA_964555565.1 uncultured Planctomycetota bacterium
GAGGCGGTCAGCCGATCGCCCGCTCAGGACCGGCTACAATTTCGTGAACACTACAGCTTCAGCCCGGGACCAAACTGGCGGGAGTTCTGCTCCAGCAACCCGACGGGCCGGAGGGACCCTTGGGGGGCCGACGACGAGCCAACGCCTCCGCCGAAGCCTGGCAGAGTCAACATCCCACCCCCGCCGCCCGCCCCCGCGGATTCTTCCACCGACGGGGATGGTGGTACGGCGAGCGGTGATGGAGACGGCGGAGGAGAGTGCCCGGTAGGCACGGTCATCCGATTCGTCCTGAAGGCTCCTCTCAACGTGTTGGGAGGACTCTTGTGGCTCGTGGGCGCGGCTGGTGGGGGGACAGGCGGTGAGTCGGAGGATCCCCCGCCTCCTGACGGGGGAGGAGGCACGCCAGACACGCCGGATCCAACGGACACAGGAGAGGACAGTGGTAACCCCGACCCCGATGCGGCGAAAGCGCAAGATACACCAGGACAAATCGAGCAATATGACAATTGGCTGCTCGGTTTGCTAGGGCTCAATGGTATATGTCTCGGCGATTTCAGCATCTACGCAGCCTCATCCCCCGCGGGGGTAGACGATGTGACTTTCGGACACGAGGGCGTGATCCACCCGAAGCAGTGGGACAGCTACGGAGTGTGCTCAATTCCTGGACTATTGATCGACAACATATATATAATCCTTGGCGGCGATTACGATACCACACCAACTGGCGCGGAGCCGAGCAACGACGAGGCGGAGCGGGCCGCCCAAGAGCAGAAGGCGAAGAATCTGCGCCGGTGAAGAGCATCGGGGGAGACGCCTGCAAGCGGCAACCGACGTGGAGTGGTGCGAGGGCGGTGGACGCCACGGCAGGTTCAGGGCTGTTGTGCGAGGAGACTCCACAGCGTCGAGGTGGGAACAAGCGGATGCCGTGGGCGAAGGTGGTAGGTGGGTTGGTGAGCCTGGTCGTAGCGGCAACCGGGGTGTCCGGGTGTATCAGTGGTGATCGGTTCGCACAAATCAGCGTCGATGGATTGATCGTGGAGTCGCCAAGGGGAGAAGTAGGCGTGACCTGGGCATGGCTCAGCCACGATCCTATCGGAGGAACGCAGGAGGCGTTCGAGGTGGCTGTGGAGAGGGCCGGAGCCTGGGCGCATGCCAAGCCTCAAGTCCTGGAGGGGAGATTCCGATTTCGAGCCGTCTGTAATCTGGGGTGGGTGTTCCCGATATCCTTGATCTGGCGGCCGGAGCGGTCGCAGCCGGAGTTCCTGTGTCTCGGAGTCCAATCCCCGGGCGAGATGTGCAAGTGGTTTGTGACACGGACTCGAGAGGGCCACCTTGTTCTCGAGGAGGTGGTTGACGTGGGGGGTAGGGTGAGCAGCCTGACGGTCGCCGGGGAATGGGAGCAGGTCTCGCCTGAGACAGATGGTGCCAAGAGGCGGTCGATAGAGGCGCCACAATGGAGAATTGCCTTTCGATGTAGGTAGGCAGCTGAGCGATCCTGTAGCGGCCCAGCACGCAATGGACACCGCGCAGCACGGATCTCGCGGGGCGAGGGGGCCGTCCGGGAGGAGCGGCAGTCGGTTTGGGGACAGGGTCCGGGCGCCTCGATGGGTGCTGACAGCGGCCCGAGGGTGTCAAGGACCCGTCTACGCCGCGCGACGTAGACCTAGGATTGGCAGCGCGCGGTCGTTCCCGAAGTAGCGGACGGAGAGGACGGCACGCGGGGGAACCGCCCGGGCTCTTGGGGCCCGGCCCGCGTGGACCTCATCGGGCGTTCGGTTGCCGAGTCCCTGGTGCGGGCGCTCCGCGTTGAACCACCCGGCGTAGCTCGCGAGGTTCGCCTCGATGGCCCGCAGCGGCCGGTAGAGGAAGATCCCTCCCGCGTACTCCGTCTTGAGGCTCCTCCAGAAGCGCTCGATGAGGGCGATCGAGCCCGATCGGCCGATGGCTCCGAAGCGGTGGCGGATGCCGCGGCGCCTGAGCGCCCGCACGAAGGCGTGCGAAGGGAGCCTGGGGACGTCCGCAATTAAGCAATTAAGTCCTCGGCGCGGGTCGTCGGCGGGGGTGCCGTCGGCGACAGGCCCCGGCAACGGAAACGTCGGCGCCCGTCCTCAGCGCGGTCAGCGCGCTCGGCGCGGTCGGCGCGGTCTGCGCGCGCCGCGCGCCGCGGGGGGCTTCGGTGCCCGCGGTTTCGGCTGCACCACGGCATCCGCCTCGACCTCGATGAGCATGTCCGGGGCGATGAGGCGGCGGACCTCGACCATGGTGGTGGCCGGGGGGTGGGCACCGAAGGCCTCGGCGTGGGCGCGGCCGAACTCCTTCCAGCGGGTGATGTCGGTGACGAACATCCGGGTCCGGGTGACGCTCGAGAGGTCCCCGCCGAGTTCCCGGAGCGCGCGCTCGACGATCTCGAGGCAGCGGAGCGTCTGGCGGTAGGCGTCGCCGGGGGTGTAGGTCTCCCCGTCGGGCGCCACGGGGGCCGTCCCGCTCACGAAGATGAAGGCGCCCGCCCGCACGGCGCGGCAGTACCCGACCTTCCGCTCCCAGGGGGCATCGGAGGACGCGCGGCGGAAGGCCACGGCTTAGCCCGACCTATTCATGGGGGCACGCGGTTCCGCGGCGTCCTCGCGCCGATCCCTGCGTCGGGGCGCGCGGGGAGCGGCCTTCGGCCGCTTCCCGCGCTCCGCCTCGCCTACCCTCATCGGGTATGTCTTCGGCGGCCCTCCTTGGCCTCGGCGCGATGCCGCTCGCGGAACAGCCTGTCCGTCCCGCCTGCCGTTCCAGGCCTGCCGAACCCCGTTCCGAGACCCGCCTTCCCTCGTCGTCACGCGCACCCCCATGAACAGGTCGGGCTACGCCGCCCGGACGCGCCGGAGGTCGGCCAGGAGCTCCTCGGGGGTCTGGTAGCGGTCCCCGGGCTCCTTGCGGAGGCACCGCATGACGATGCGCTCGATCTCGGCGGGGACGCCGGGCACCAGGGACGACAGCGCCGGGGGCTCCTCCTTCCGGATGGCCATGATGAGCCGCATCACCTCGCGGGAGAAGAAGGGGGGGCGGCCCGCCATGAGGGTGTAGAGGGTCGCCCCGAGCGAGTAGATGTCGGCCCGCTGGTCGCTGTGCTTGCTCGACATGATCCCCTCGGGCGCGATGTAGAACATCGTGCCGAGGACCTGCCCGGTCTGGGTGAGGCCGCCCTCGGCGCCCTCCTTGAGGTTCTTGGCGAGCCCGAAGTCGGTGACCTTCACCCGCCCGTCGCGGGTGAGGAGGATGTTCTCCGGCTTGATGTCCCGGTGGATGAACCCCTGCCCGAAGGCCGCCGCCAGCGCCTCGGCCACCTGGATCCCGATCCGGACCGCCCGCCCCGGCGGGATCTTCCCGTCGCGCTCGACGATGGTGGCCAGGTCCTCGGCCTCCACCAGTTCCATCACGACGTAGGCGGTCCCGTTCGCCTCGCCCGTGTCGAGGACCTCCACGATGTTGGGGTGCCGGACGCGCCCCGCCGCCGTGGCCTCGCGCAGGAGCCGCTGGACCTGCACCGGGTCCGCGGCGGCGATCCCCTTGAGGACCTTGAAGGCGGCCGGGCGCCCGAGGACGGCGTGGGCGGCCCGGTACACGACCCCCATCCCGCCGCTCCCGAGGACGCGGTCGCAGCGGTAGTTGGCCAGGACGGTCCCGAGGAGGGGGAACTCGTCGCGGCACTCGCGGCAGTAGCCCCCCTCGCCGGTGGCCGCGGTGGTCCGGTCGGGGGGGACCTCGGGCAGGTCCTTGCGGCAGTTCTGGCAGATGGGGCCGGAGATGGGGGCGACCGGGATCGCCTCGTCCGTGGCCGGGGAGGCCTCGGCCGGGGCGGCCTCGGGCACCTCGGAGGGATCCTCCCAGGCCTCCACGTGGAACCGGATGAGGTGGGCGCCGACCCGGATGCGGTCCCCGTCGGCCAGGGGGGACTCCTTCACCTGCCGCTCGTTCAGGAAGGTGCCGGAGCGCGAGCCCAGGTCCCGGAGGACGTACCCGGTCCCGTTCCAGGCGATCTCGGCCTGGCGGCGGGAGAGCGTGGGATCCTGGAGCCGGAAGTTCCCCTCCCGCCCGACCACCACGACCTTGGAAGGCCGAATCGTGAAGTACTGCCCCGCGTCGGGGCCGTCCTCGACGTGCAGCTCGGCCTTCGGGCGATCCGGTTCCAAGGCACCCCCTCCCCCTGGAACGGCAACGACCGTTCCGATCATGCCCCCGGTCCGGGCCGGGCGCAAGGTCGGGCGGGGCGGGGCCGCGCCGCGGGGGACGCTACTTCGCGCCGCGGTAGACGTCCAGGGCCCAGGCGGTCCAGTCGGCGTCCAGGGCGGCCCAGGTCTTGTAGTCCGTGAACACCTGGGCGAGGACCGTCGCGTCCTTGGATGCCTCCCCCTCGGGGCCCGTCCCGGCCCGGGCGACCCACTCCCGGGTCTGCGCCCGGTCCTTCTCGAGGAGGAACATCACCACGCTCCACGCCTTGGCGATCTGCAGCGCCGTCATCCCGTCGGAGGGGAGGGGGATGAGGCCGTCGAGCTCGATCAGCTTCCGCCGCTTCGGTTCCCGGTCGGAGGCGATCTTCCAGAGGAGCCTCGGCGCCCCGGAGGGGGCGATGCGCTCGAGGTGGATCCCGGCCGTCGAGCCCTGCCCCGAGAAGCAGACCTTGAGGTCGGTGTCCTTGAGGGAGGAGGCGATGGTGTTGCAGACGGCCTCCCGGAGCCAGGGGGCGTGGCTCCCCAGGGTGACCCCGACCATGAGGTGGGCCTTCTGGTGGACGACCTCGCGCTCGGCCGTGGCGCCGTCGTCGGCGATGAGCATCGCCACGCGCCCGCCGCCGAGGTCGATCCCCGAGAACTTCTTCTTGAAGGAGCGCTCCCCCTCGGTGAACTCGCCGCAGGAGTCGATGACCGCCTCGAACTTCCGCTTGTCCGTGACGACGATCTCGGGGGAGGGGTTGGCCGAGAAGTCCACGAGCCGCTCGGGGATCTGGTAGAAGTCGCAGAAGAACACCCGGGCCCGCTCGAGGGAGAGGAGAGCCTCCTTGATGTCGGCGGCGGGGAGGTCCGACTCGATGAGGAAGTTCGGGCTCCGGAACCTCTTCACGGAGATGTTCGCCTTCTCGCAGTAGCCCGTGGTGACCGTCGCCTCGACGACGGCCGTCTCGACCTTGCGCGCCTTCGCCAGCGCGGCGTTGAAGGCCTTGAGGAACTCCTGGTGCTGGATCGCGCGCCGGGTGCGCCACTTCCCCTCGACGAGGACGTTGCCCAGCTTCTCGTTGGCCGCCCGGTTCTGGTCGTCCATCTCCAGCGCCCGGCGGTAGTGCTCCTCGGCCCGGTCGCTCTTCCCCGCGGCCTCCGCCAGGGCGCCGAGCTCCGCCAGGGTCTTCGCGGCCTCCACCTGCGCGTCCTTGAACTTGCGGTCGTACTGCGGGCGCTGCTTCTCCTCCAGGTCGCCGTAGTTCTCCAGCGCCTTGAGTTTCTTCTCGTCCTTGACCCACTCGTCTCCCTTCCTCGCCCAGCCGAGCTCGGCGCGGGCGCGCCGGGCGTCGGGGTCGAAGTCGAGGGCCGCCTTGAAGGCGTCGAGGGCGGTCAGCCTGAGCTTGCTGCCGAGGGCGAAGGAGCCGGCCGCCTCGAACTTCGAGGCGATGGCCGCGGCGGACTTCGCCAGGCGGTCCTGGTAGGCCTGCTCCGGGGTCTGGGGCTCGGCGGGGGACTTCGCCCCGCCGCCCGCGGCGGCTCCCGTCCCGGGCGCGTCGTCCCCGGCGCGCAGGGGAGTCGGGAGGAGGAGCGCGGCGAGGAGGGCGACGGCGAGCCGGCGGGGGGTGATCATCAAGGGCCTCGCGGGGAGCCTACCGGAAAGGAGCAGTCTACCCCCACCCCGTTCCCGCCGGAAGCGTCAGCGCCCGAGCGGGGCGTCGGGCGCGGACAGGAGGGCGCGCAGGCGGGCGGCCGCCGCGGAAGCCGCCCCGCCCGCGGGGGCGGTCGCGAGCAGCAGGTCCCGGTCCTCCCCCGGATCGACCTGGAGGTCGTAGAGCGCCTCCGAGACGGGCTCGTAGCGGTTCGAGTCCCCGAGCCTGAGGACGCGCACGTACTTCCAGCGCCCCTCCCCCACGGCGGTGTGCCGGGCCGCCTGGAAGAGGTACCGCAGCGGCTCCAGGGACCCCTCGGGGGCGAAGGGGAACTGCCGGCGGAGTTCCGGCGCGTAGACGAGCATGGGCCCGTGCTCCGCGAGCAGCGCCCGTGCCTCCGCGCCCGCGGCGCCAAGCGGCCGCGCGTCGAGCCCCGTCCCGGCCGGGACGGCCGCCCCGGCGGCCTCGAGGAGCGTCGGGTAGAGGTCCATCAGGCTCACGGGGGCCTCCACGGTTTCCCCGACCGGGAGGCGACCCGGCCAACGGACCGCGAGGGGCACGTGCAGCAGCGACTCCAGCACCGAGAGGCGGTGGTCGAGGCAGCCGTGCTCGCCCAGGTTCTCGCCGTGGTCGGCGGTGACGGCGACCACCGCGTTCTCGAGGAGGCCGCGGGAGGCGAGGAGTTCCATGAGGGCCGCCGTGTGCCCGTCCAGCTCCCGGATCCCGGCGTCGTACAGCCCGGAGAGGGCCCGCACCGTCTCGTCGTCGAGCCTGCGCGCGCCGAGGAGGTGGCAGAGCGCGTCCCCCTGGGTGACGCCCCGCGCGCGCTCCACCGCGCCGGGACCGTCGCCCGTGTCGCCGAGGAGGCGCACCGTCTCCCGCGGGGCGTTGTAGGGGAGGTGGGAGTCCATGAAGTTCACGAAGAGGAACAGCGGCCGGCGCTCCCCGCCGGCCGTGGCCCGTTCGACCAGCGTCCCCTCGACCTCGCGGACCACGCGGTCCCCGTTCTTCCCGTTCAGGAGCGGGCGGAAGGCCTGGAACCCCCGGGAGAGCCCGGTGATCCCCGAGACGTAGGGGTTGGCCGAGACCCCGATGGTGTCGTAGCCCGCGCGGGCGAGCGTCTCGGCCAGCAGCGGGATCTCCCGGCGGACGGAGTCCCCCCTGCCCGTGCGGAGCCCGTGCCGGGAGGGCATGAGCCCCGTGAACAGGGACGCGTGCGAGGGGGCGGTCCAGGGCGCCGGGGCGTAGCAGTGCGGGTAGCGCGCGGCCTCCGCGGCGAACCGTTGGAGCCACGGGGTCGTGGGCCTGCGGTAGCCGAAGGCCGCGAGGCGATCGACACGGCAGGTGTCCCAGACGACAAGGACGATGTCCGGCCGCGGCGGCTCCCGGAGGACGAGGAGCCACGCGGCGACGGCGGCCGCGACGAGGGTCCCCGCGAGGACGAGCGCGGTCCGGAGGCGGGGACGACTAGGAGCCCCTATCACAATGCCGCGTGAGCCGCGCCGGGACGAGGAGCAAGCATCGCGGCCGATCGCCGACGACGGTGACTCCATTGGAACGAGTCTCCGAGGAGGCGATCGGCCGCCAGGCGCCGCTCATCGCGCCCGGCCCTCCGGGTTGCCGCCCGGGCGGGCCATCTGGGGTGTTGGGACGCGGGGGGTCGCCTTCGGCTCCCCCGCTCGGCCTCGGCGACCGGCTCCGCAAGGTCGCCTTCGGCCGCCCGCCTACCATCTGGCCCCCCGGGGGCGGCAACGCGGCCACGGGGCATTGTGATAGGGGCTCTAGCGGCGGATCGGGGGAGTCGCGGCGAAGCCACGGCTCTCGTGGTGCTCGGAGCGGCGCGGCCCTTTCCACGACCCCCCCCCAGGTGCTGGGATCAGGAAACCGCACGGGACGCCGCAAACCCCATGCCCCGCCCTCCGTGGCGGCGCGCCGGGGAAACGCAAAGCGGAGGGAGCGTTCCGTAAGCGGGGTCTTACAGGCACGGCGGTTCTTGGCCACTCGGAGTGGGTTGCCTGCCGTGGACGAACGGCGGGTAGGGGTATGGGTAGGGGCAGGGGAGAACGCCGTC
>CAZKTF010000172.1:0-7856 GCA_964555565.1 uncultured Planctomycetota bacterium
CGCCGGACCCGCCGCGGCGAGCGCCGCGCGGACCTCGGCGGGGCGGGCCCCGCAGCGGAGCGCCCCCCGGAGGTGGGGTACGAGCTGCCGCGGGAGGTCGAGGACCGCCACGCGCGCCAGCGCGCCCACCCGCCGCGCCCGCGAACCGCGTTGGTCCCGGCCCATGCGGGGCGGAGAATAGGCCCTCTCCCCCATGCCCGCGAAGACCTTCCGCCTGATCCGCTCCGGGGCCCTCCCGGGCCCCCGGAACATGGCCCTCGACGAGGCGCTCGCCGGCGACGGCGCGGCGCCGCCCGCGCCGGCGCTCCGCCTCTACCGCTGGCGCCCGTGGACGCTCTCCCTGGGATGGTTCCAGAGGGTCCGGGAGGAGGACCTCTCCCCCTTCCTCCGCGCGGGGCACCAGGTCACCCGCCGCCCCACCGGCGGCGGGGCCATCTTCCACGCCGACGAGGCGACCTACGCCCTGGTCCTCCCCGCGGACGACCCGCGCATCCCGCCGGACACCGCCGCGTCCTACGCCCGGTTCCACGGGGCGGTGATCGAGGCCCTGCGGGCGGTCGGGGTGGAGGCCTCCGCGAGGGGCGGGGTCGCGGAGGCAGGTCCCGACCCGTTCTTCTGCTTCCAGCGGGCCACGCCCCTCGACCTGGTCGCCCGCGGGCGCAAACTCGTGGGGTCCGCCCAGCGTCGCACGCGTACGGCCTTCCTCCAGCACGGGAGCATCCCCCTCTCCCCCGGCGGGACCGCCCCGGCCGCCACGAGCCTCCTCGAGGAGCGCGGCGGGTCGCCCGCGGACCCGGGGGCGATCGAGGAGGCGCTGGCCGCGTCCTTCGCCCGCGTCCTGGGGGCCGCCGCGGTCCCCTCCGCGCCCGCCCCGGAGGAGGAGGCCCGGGCCGCACGGCTCGAGGAGGCGAAGTACGGGAACATGGGCTGGGTGCTCCGGCCCTGGCGATCCCGGGGCCGGGAGACCGCGGGCTCCCCGACCCCCCGCCCGCCGCTCAGGGTCCTCGGGGCCCGGGTGCTCCCGGAGGGGCTCGCCGTGGATTCCTCCGCCGGCGGGGGCCACCCCCTCCTCCCGCACGCGCGCCTGGCGGGCTACGAGGTGGGGCGCGTGCGGCGCCGGGAGGAGCGCGCCGTCCCGGAGGCGCGGGACCCCTGGGACTCCACCTTCCCCCGGTCCGCGTTCCCGCCCGGGCCGGGAGGCCCCGAGCCTCCCTCCCACCGACGCGTCCTCGAGGAGGAGGAGGACACCCTCCTGGCGATGGCCTACCGCGACCCCGCGGAGGCCGTCCGGATCGACGCCCGCCGCTTCAACTACGCCGGGCTGGGGTCCGCGAGGACCGGGAGGTGGCCGGAGGACCTCCGCCTCCTCCTCGGGGCGCTCGCGGCGGCCGCCCCGGTGGCGACCCCGGGCCCCGGCGTGCGGGCGGCGCTCGAGGGCCGGGAGCCACCGCTCCACGCCGACGCCGCGGCGCTCCACCGCGCGGCGGCCGCGGCGGCGGGGTCGGGCTCTGTCTGAAAGCCCCCGCTGCATTCGGCCGGCTGCGACGGGGCCATGCGGCGTTGAGCCTCCCTCGCAGGGTCTCCTCTCTGACCCAGCTTCGGTCGCCCCGGGGTCGGGCTGCCACCGGCAGCCCGACGAGTCCCCGGGGACCCGCACCTTGCCTGGCCCCGCCTCGCTCGGCCTCGGTGCGACGCCGGGGCTTTCAGACAGAGCCCCGGACCGCCGTAATGCCTTGAGGGCCCTCCGGGCGGGCGATAGAGTCTCCACCGCAATCCGGTCGCACCCCCCTCGAGGGAACTCCATGCGATTCGCGACGGGTCGGCCGCCGGAGGTTCCCGCCGGGGAAGCGCTCCCCGTCCGACGGAGGCGGCACCGCTAGCCTCCATGTCCCTCAAGGGCAACCTCCAGAGCGTCGATCTCGCCAACGTCTTCCAGATGCTCTCCATCAACCAGAAGGAGGGCACGCTGGTCCTCTTCGACGGGGACACGAAGAAGAGCATCTACTTCTCCAAGGAGGGGGTGTCGATGCTCTCGCGCGGCCGGCGCGGGACCGACTCGCTCGGCCGCATCCTCCTCCGCTACGGGAAGATCACCCCCGAGCAGCTCACCTCCGCGCTGGAGAAGCAGCGCACCGAGGGGAAGCGGATCGGGCAGGCCCTGGAGGAGCTCGGGGCCGTGACGGCGGAGGACATCGCGAACGCCGTCCGCACGCAGAACGAGGAGGAGATCTACAGCCTCTTCATCTGGAAGGAGGCGTCCTTCGAGTTCGTGGAGGGGCCGCCGCCCGAGAGCACCGAGCAGGTCCCCACGCAGGTCACGTTCAACGTGAACTCGCTGATCATGGAGGCCCAGCGGCGGGCCGACGAGTGGAACTACATCCGCGGGCTCGTCCCCAGCCTCGACGAGGTCTACCGCCCCACCGCGAAGATGCCCGAGGCGGTGGTGGACGACGAGGTCTTCCACATGCCCTTCGCCCCGAAGCTGCTGGAGGTGCTCCAGCAGGGGCGGCTCAGCGCCGGCGAGATCATGGAGGCCTCCTACGCCGGGAAGTTCGAGGTCTGCAAGATCCTGGCGATCCTCCTCGAGCAGGGGGCCATCGAGCCGCTCTCCATCCAGGACCTCACGAACCTGGCCCAGGAGTCCACGGCGGCCGGGGACCACAAGTCCTCCGCGAAGTACCTCCGGCGCGTGGTCGATCTGGGCGGGGCGACGCCGAACGTGAACCTCTCCCTGGGCTACGCCCTGGAGGCGCTGGACGAGCGGGAGCGGGCGGCCTTCTTCCTCAAGACCGCCGCGGACGCCTACCTCGACACCGGGCAGTCCGGGCCCGCCTTCGACGCCTACCAGCGGGTCGCCCGCCTGCTCCCGACGGACATCCCGGCGGTCACGCGCCTCGTCGAGATCGCCTGCGACAACGCCGAGATCCTGGCCGCCAACCGGCACGAGGTCGTCGAGACCGGCCGCGTGCTCGCCCAGGTCCTGAAGGAGGTCGGCCGGATCCTCGCCGCCGTCCAGGTCCTCCAGCGGCTCACCACGGCCTCCCCGCAGGACCTCACGCTCCGGAACATGCTCGTCGCCGCCTACCAGGAGAGCGAGATGATCCCGGAGGCCGTGGCGGAGCTGGAGTCCATCGCCGCCCACTGCGCCTCCCGCCAGAACTACGAGGAGGCGATCCGGTACTACCGCCGGGTCCTCGCGCTCGACCGGACCCGGGAGAGCGCCCTCAAGAAGATCGCCTCCCTCACGAAGGAGCGCGACCGGAAGAAGCGGCTCCTCGTGCGCGGGGGGGTCGCGTTCCTCGTCCTCGCGGTGGTGGGCTCCCTGGGCTACATGGTCTACAAGATCGCCTACGGGATCGAGGCGGACCAGCGGCTCTTCGACAAGGACATCAAGGAGCGGATGACGGAGGCGATGGGCCCGGTGACCCCGCTCCTGGACCGGCTCGAGCGCCTGGCCCACGACCTCGAGGTCCGGGGCCCGGAGATCACGAAGAAGGAGCTGGACGAGGCCAAGGAGGACCTCCTGAAGAAGATCCCCGATCTGGAGACGAAGATCGGCCTCGCGAAGGCGAAGCTGGACGAGCTCCCGAAGAAGTACCCGGGCATGGGGGTCAACGTGGACGAGAGGAAGCAGCAGCTCGACGAGAAGCTCGCCACCGTCAAGCGGCAGCGCGACGAGTTCTACCAGAGCCTCCGGCAGAAGGGGAGGGAGCTCGCCACCCAGGGGGAGGGGCTGCGGGACACGCGCCCCTCCAAGGCCATGGAGGCCTACCGGAGGGCCCAGGACCTGGTGGACGGGGTCCCGGGCGCCGAGGCCCAGCGCGTGGAGTGCGCGAAGTGGATCGAGGGGATCGCCCACTACGAGGAGCTCTTCGGGAACGCGACGGCGGAGGCGCTCCGGCTGGAGCGGGACGGGGACGTGAAGCAGGCCCACGCCCTCCTCGTGGACTTCCTCTCCCAGTACGCCGTGACCGTGGAGTTCGAGGAGCGGCTCCGGTTCCCCTTCCGGCTCACGACCCGCCCCCCGAACGCCGCCGTGGAGGTCCTGACCGGGATCGCGGCGGAGGCGCCCGGCGGGGTCCTGCACTACGAGGCCCTGAAGGGCATCAAGGCGCGCGTCTCCGCCCCGGGGTTCGCCCCGGTGGAGCGGGTCCTCGTCGAGCCGATCTCCCAGGACCCCACACCCGAGGCCATCCGCACCCTCGCCTGGGAGGCCGAGGTCCGCTTGGAGAAGGTCCCTCTCTGGACGGCGCCGGCCCTCTACGGCTCCCCCGTGGAGACCCCCCCCCTCTCCGCCGGCTCCCGGATCCTCGTCGTGGACCGGGCGGGACACATCCTCGCTCTCGACCCGCAGGACGGGAGGGTGGCGGTGTTCGACGCCCTCAGCCCGGGCGGCTCCCCCGGCCCCCCCGCCTCGGCGGACGGGAAGGCCTTCTTCGCGACCGCGGACGGCGTCCTCGCCGCCCTCGACCTCCCGGGCCTCGGGCTGCTGTGGCGCGCGCCCGCCGTGGGCCTGCCCCCGGCGGGGGAGGGGGTCGGACCGGTCTCCGGGGGCGTCCTGGTCGCGGGTCCGGGCCTCCTCGTCGTGGCGAGCACGACGGGGCTGCTCTCGGGCCTCAGGCCCGACGGGACCCCCGCCTGGCCGGCGCTGAAGCTCCCGTCCGGGGTCTCCCGGCCCATCCTCCTCCACGCCCCGCCCGGCCAGGCCCCCCGGCTCGTGGTCCCCTGCGACGACGGGATCCTCCGGCTGGTGGACCCCGCCACGGGGAAGCTGCTGCTCGTCGTGGTCCCCGCCCCGGGGTCGGGGCAGCCCCTGGCCCCCTTCCGGGCCGCCCCGCTTCCGCTGCCGGGTGCCTCCAAGGTCCTGGTCCAGACGGAGCGGCGGTTCATCCTGGTGGAGATCCCCGCGGGAGGGGGGGGGAACCCCGAAGCCCCCCAGTACAAGCAGCGCTGGGTCCTGGAGGCTCCCCGCGGGACGGAGCCCGCCGGGGCGGTCGTGCTCGGGGAGGACCGGATCCTCCTCCTGTTCTCGAACGGGGTGGGCCAGGTGGTCCGCGTCCAGTCCGACCCCTCCCCCGGGAAGGACGAGGTCGCCCTGCTCAAGCCCGGGGAGAAGCCTTCCGGCCCTCCCGCGACGGACGGGAAGCTGGTCTTCGTGGCTTCCGAGGGGGTGAAGGGCAAGAGCGGGCAGTTCGAGGGGGCCCGGCTCCTGGCCCTGGAACCCCGCCGGGAGGGGGGGTTCGACCTGGTATGGCACTGGAAGGCCCCCCCCGGGACCAGGCTCATCACGGGGCCCTCCGTGGCCGGGAAGCTGGTCCTGGTGGCCTCCTCGGACGGCACCGTCTTCGCCCTTGTGCGAGAATGACCCTTGGCGAGACCGGAAACCGCCGTTGCTTCAGTCCGGCCAAGCCGATAGGATAAGCGGGCCGCCGCCTGGAGGCCCCGGCGTGTCGTGGTGTCCGCGGTGGCCCGGCCGGAGGGCGGACGAGGCCGCCGGGAGATAGCCTGGGGTCCCCTCTGGGGGCCAAACGAAACTGGGGTCCCCTCTGGGGGGCCAAACGAAACTGGGGTCCCCTCTGGGGGGCCTCCGCGGGAGGAGTCTTTGGGGTTCCTCGAGATGTTCCAGGGGTCTCCGATCCGCCGCCTCGAGAAGGATGCGGAGTCCAACCCCTCCCCCGACTCGCTGACCGTCCTCGCCCAGAAGTACCTGGAGATGGGCGAGATGGACCGCGCGGTGGAGGTCGCCGAGAAGGGGATCGGGCTGTTCCGGGACGCATCCCGCCTCCGGGACATCGTCGCCTTCGTCCGGAAGAAGCGCTCCCAGGAGGAGATCAAGCGCCTCCGGGACGAGCTGAAGGTCCGGCCGGGACCCGCGGCCTACGCCCAGCTCGCGAGGCTCTACCGGGACCTCAAGGACGTGGACCTCGCCCTGGAGCTGCTCGCCGAGTGCGTGGAGCGGTTCTCCCAGGACCCCGTCGCGTACCTCATGATGGCGGAGATCCGGCTGGACAACTTCTTCCGGGAGATGATCGCCTTCGACGGACTCCATGCCCTGCGGGCGCTGCGGAGGGTGAGGGAGATCGACCCGCAGAACAGCCCGGGCCGCATCCACCTCGCGCAGCTCTACTACGCCGTCGGGGCCAACGGGCTCTGCGCCACCCTGCTCCGGGAGGAGCTCGCCGCCTTCCCCATGGGCCTCGACCTCAAGGAGTTCGTGGAGAACCTGGGTGCGCCGGCCGAGCTGGAGGCGGACAGGACCGTCGAGTCCCTCCTCGAGCACGCCGAGGACGCCGGCGCCCTCCCGAACAGCCTCGAGGGATTCCCTCGCTTCAGGGGGATCTGGCGGCCGCAGCCCCCGCCGCCCCGGGTGAACGCCTCCGCCCTCCACGAGCAGGCCAAGTCCGCGGCCGACAAGTCCCCCGGCCTCCGGAACCTCCTCGTCCTCGCCCTGAAACAGGAGGAGAGGACCGCCGACGCCGGGGGGAAGACCCCCGGGGCCGGGGAGAAGAAGGCCGGGGGCAGGGAGATGGTCCCCGTCGCCTCCTGCAAGGGGGACGGCGCGCTGGAGCCGGAGGCCTTCCGCGCCCTCGTGTCGGAGGTCCTGGCGGTGGCCTCGGACTCCGCCCGCCGCATGGACATCGGGAGCTTCACGCGCGGCGGGGTCCAGTTCCCCGAGGGAGGGGGGCTCGCGATCCACCGCTCCCGCGGGCTCTGCTTCGCGGTCCTCTACCGGGACCCGCTGAAGCGGGACCGGGCCGAGGCGATCGCGGCGAACCTGGCCGGCAAGGCGGTCGGCGCCGGGGGCACCCGTGCGTAGGGTCCTCCGCGCCCTGTCCGACGTCCCCGGCGTCCGCGGGAGCCTCGTGGTGACCGTGGACGGGATGGTCGTCGCCAGCCTCCTCGGGCGCAACCTCCGGGAGGACGTGGTGGCCGCCATGGCGGCCGGTGCCATCCAGGGGGCGAAGCGCTCCCTCCAGAAGGCCGGGCTGGCCGATTTCGAGTCGTTCTCACTCGTCGCCAGCCACGGTAAGATGATCGTAGCCGACACGGGGTCGTCGTTCCTCGTGGTGGTCCTGGATCGCAACATCGACCTGGGGCACGCGGAACTCGAGATCAAGAGCGCCGTGCGGAAGGTGAAGACGGTGAGCGAGATGGCGTGACCGGGGGGGGGCCCCCGGGGACCTGACCCCGGGGCGGGCGGGGGCGTGGGCTAGAGGCCGGGGAGGGCGTCCGAGCAAGCCATGGTGCAGATCAACTTCGCGCTGAAGGAAGTAAACTGCAAGGTCGTCTTCTACGGTCCCGGGAAGAGCGGGAAGACGACCAACCTGGAGATGGTGCACAAGAACGCGCCTCCCTCCAACCGCGGGGATCTGACCTCGATCGCGACCGAGGGGGACCGCACGCTCTTCTTCGACTTCATGCCCCTGGACCTCGGGACGATCGCGGGCATGAAGACGAAGTTCCAGCTCTACACGGTGCCCGGGCAGGTCTACTACAACAGCACCCGCAAGCTGGTGCTCCAGGGTTGCGACGGCGTCATCTTCATCGCCGACTCCTCCCGGGCGAAGCTCCAGGAGAACATCGAGTCGCTGAAGAACCTGGAGGAGAACCTCGCCGAGTACGGGAAGGACCTCAAGACCACCGCCTTCGTCATCCAGTGGAACAAGCGGGACGCCGCGGACGCGATGCCCCCCGAGGAGCTCGACAAGGAGCTCAACTGGTACAAGGTCCCCACCTTCGAGGCGGTGGCGTTCAAGGGCGAGGGGGTGTTCCCGACGCTGAAGGCCCTGTCCCAGCTCGTCCTGAACCAGCTCAACAAGTCGCAGCGCCAGGGCGCCCCGGCCGGCGCCTCCGGG
>CAZKTF010000173.1:0-7841 GCA_964555565.1 uncultured Planctomycetota bacterium
TCGTCCTTGACGAGGCCCATCTTGATGAGGTTGTGACCGAGCTTCCCCCCGTTGGCCTTTTGGTGATTCAAGGCCTGCTGAAGCTGGTCCGGGGTGATCCGTTTCTCCTTCAGGAGGAGTTCGCCGACGCGGACGGGCGCCCGGTCCCGGGCGCAGCCCTCGCCGTGGTGGACGGTGGCTCGGACCCGCTGCGCGTGGCGGCGGACCCGAGGGCCGGGGGCCCGCTCCGGATGGCGGCCGCGGCGGCGGAGGACGGGACCTTCCGGCTGGAGCGGGTCCCCGCGGGCCCCCGCGCGATCCTGGCGGAGGCCCCCGGGCGGCTCCCGGGCTTCCTCGACGGGATCGAGGCCCGGACCGGGGTCGTGCGCGCGGGGCTCCGGCTCGTGCTCAGGCCGGGGGCGGCGATCGAGGGGGTCGTCCTGGACGCCTACGGCGACCCGGCCCCCGACGCGCTCGTCGTGGCGAAGGACCGGACGGGCGCGGAGGCCGCCCGGGCCCGGAGCGGACCCGGCGGGGCCTTCGCGCTGCGCGGCCTCGCCCCGGGCACCTACGCGCTCGCCGCCGCGCGATCCGGGGCGAGCGGCCCCTCCCCCGGCGCGGCCCCGCTCCTCGCGCCGGCCCCGGGGGAGGGGGTCGTCCTCCGGATCCCCGCCGAGCACGTCGTCGAGGGCCGGGTGGTGGATCCCTCGGGGGAGGCCGCGGCCGGGGAGGTCGTCGTGGCCTCGCTCCACGCGGGGACTCCCGCGGCGCCCGAGCTGGAGGTGGCGGTCTTCCAGGCGAAGGTCCGCATCGGCCCCGACGGGACGTTCCGGATCCGGGCGCTCCCCGAGGGCCGGTACCGGCTGCGCGCCGAGGCCCCCGACGGGCGCGCCGCCGGCATCGACCTCGTCCTGGGGTCCGCCCCGCCGCCGGCGGTCACGCTGGTCCTCGCCCCCGGGGCCGCGATCCGCGGGCGCGTCGTCTCCAGGGACACGGGCCGGCCGCTCCCGGGCGCGGTGGTGCGGCTGCGCACCGCGGGCCGGGCCGAGGGGGTGGTCCCGCCGGCCACCGCGGGCCCGGGAGGGGAGTTCCTCCTCCGCGGCGTCCCCCCGGGGGCCCACGACCTCCTCGCCACGGCCGCGGGGCACGCGCCCCTCTGGGTCCGCGACCTCCTGGTGTCCGACACGGGCGCGGGGGTGGACGCGGGGGACCTCGCCCTCCCCGCGGGGGCGCTGCTCCGCGTGCGCGTCTACGACGAGGGCCGGCTCCCCGTGGCCGGCCAGACCGTGGCCGTGGAGGACGCCGCCGGACTGCACCGCGAGGCCGCCACGGGCGAGGGCGGCGAGGCGATCTTCGAGGGACTCCCCGCGGGCCCCCACGACGTCGTCCTCGCGCTCGCCGGGGGACGCGTCCTCCGTCGCGCCGTGGAGGTGCCGTCCGATGGGGAGGTCGAGGAGGTCTTCGACGAGGCGATGACGCGGCCCGGGACCCTGACGGTGCGCCGGGGCCCGGAGCCCGTGGCCGGGGCCTGGGTGCGCGTCTTCTTCCGCGAGGGGGGAGGACGCGGGACCGCCACGACGGCCGCCGAGTCCCCGACGGACGCCGCGGGGGAGGCCCGCCTCCCGGCGCTCCCCGAGGGGCCGCTGCTGGCCGAGGTGACGCCGCCGGGGGAGCCCGCGGTGCGCGTCGGGGCCGTCGTCCGCGCCCACCGGGCCGAGGTGACGCTGCCGCTCGACGCCGTCGCGGGCATCGCGGTGGCCGAGGAGGACGGGCGCCCCGTGGCCGGGGTGTCGGCCCTGCTCTCGCTCCGCACCCCGGGCCCCGGTCCCGTGGCCGGCGCGCTGGACGAACAGGGGAGCGAGGCCGCGGGCGACGCGGCCGGGGCCTTCCGCTTCCCCTCGGTCCCCCCCGGGGTCTACCGCCTCGAGGTCCGCGCCCCGGGCCGCGGGACCGCGCGGACCGAGGTGACCGTGCGCGCCGGTTCCGGGGAGACGCCCGTGCGCGTCCTCCTCCGCCGCGAGGCCCGGGTCCGCGGGACCGTCCTCTCGCCCGGGCGCGTCCCAGTCCCCGGCGCCCTGGTGGAGGCCACGGATCTCCTCACGGGGGCGCTGCTCCCCGGCGCGCGCACGCGCAGCGGGGCGGACGGGAGCTTCGACCTCGCGGGGCTCGCGCCGGGGGTCTTCGTCCTCACGGTCCGCGCGCCCGGGGTCGGCTCCTCCGCCCCCGAGAGGGTGAACGTCGCGGCGGGGGAGGTGCGCCGGGTGGAGGTCACCCTCGACGCCGGGGGCACGCTGGAGGTCCGGACGGTGGGGTTGCGGGGGGTCCCGGTCCCGGACGCGCGGGTGACCGTCACCGACGCGCTCGGGAACCCGGTCCTCCTCTCGGGGCCCGAGGCCTTCCCCGGCGGGGGCCTCCAGCGCCCGGGGCGGACCGACGTGGACGGGGTGCTCCGCCTCCCGGGCCTCAGGGCCGGGATCTACGTCGTCCGGGCGGAGGCGCCGGGGCTCCTGCCCGCGGAGGTCCGCGTCCGCGTGGACCCCCGGGACGGGGCGCGGGCGGTGCTGGCGCTGCTGGCGGCAGGGGACGTCCGCAGGTAGTCCGAGCTTGTGAGCGAAACGGCCGCTCACAAGCTCATAGGAAACGGAGGCTCTACAGGCCCTCGAGGGGCTCCCCTCGGTACTCGCGCTCCACGCGCGGTGGACCAGGCTGCGGTGACCCGCCCTCCGTTTCGAGTGCCGTGCCTGGACAGCCGTTGTCGTGTAGGAGCCTGTGAGGGGAGCCGTCTCCCTCACAGGCTCTCCGGAGTTGTGGCGGTTGTCGTCGCGAGGCTCCGCAAGACCGCGGTCGTCCACCCGCGGGCGGTCGGTTTCGCGTCCGGGTACGTATGGCTCCCCGGGCGCAACCGAGGACGAACCGGCGCATGCGGACGGACGCGGCGAGGATCTCGTCGTCGAGGTGGCCGGCCCAGCCCATCTCGACGACGGCCACGACATCCACGCCCGGGCGCGGAGCGCCGGTGGCGGAGGCGATGGCCAGGGGGGAGGACAGGCAACCGTCGGCGTAGAATGTGCTGGGCAGGCAAGGAAGTGTCGGCGTCCCCATGAGAGGAGCCATCGTGGGCCGGAAGTCGATCGCCATCGTCGCGGGCGCGGTCCTCCTCGCCGTGGCGGTCTGGCTCGCCCTCCGGCCATCATCGGACACGGCGCCCGTGCCGGGATCCATAGTCACGCGGAACCCGGCAGCGACACGATCTGTCGGTCAGCGGACTCCGGGTCTCACGATGGGGAAACCGATTCCACCGGACGCTTCGAAGGAGGAGACCCACGGTCCAACGACTGAACTCCCCTCCGAATCCGGACTTATCGGCGGGACGGTCGTTCCAAGGGGCGGGGGGGATGGGTTGCCTGGGGTTCTCGTCCGCGTTCTTCGGAAGGAAGGCGCGGAGTGGGTCGGCCGCTCGAAGGTCACGACGGGCGAGAAGGGGGCCTTTCGCGTGGAGGGACTGGACGGGGGGCTCTATCGACTGATCCCTGGCGCGGAGACCCTCCCCATCGACGAGCGTTCCGCGGCGGAGGTGCTCATTCCGCAGGAGAAGAACGCGGACCTGGTCCTTGAACTCGAGCAGGTCGATGACGCGATTGCCGTCCATGTCCGGGGGACGGTCACATTCGACAGCGGTCGTGTCCCCGCCCGCTTCTCGTTCGCCTTCTGGCGTTTCGATGGTACGCGGCACGTCCGTTGCCTCGTCGAGGGGTCTGCGGGGAAGTTCACGAAGCGCCTTCCGTACGCAGGGGAGTTCGCGGTGACGTCGATGAAGGTCGATGGGGAGAGCCACGACGGCTTCTTCGAGACTTTCGATGTCGTCGAGGGTGCCAACCTTGCCGTGGTCGTGGAGGAGGCCCGCGAGGCCGGCGTCCTTGTCGTCGATGCTGCCTCGGGCCAGCCGGTGAACGGGGCGAGCGTCCACAGGGAGGTGGACGAGGATCATGAACGGATGGTCGCATCGCCGGCCGCGCACAACCCCCCGGGCCCCAATACACAGAAGGCCGTTCCCCTCAAGACGGATGCGACGGGCCGCGTCTCCCTCGGCCATGGCCGTGGAGAGCAGGAGGTATGGGTCATCGCGGACGGTTTCGCCTGGAGTCGAGCCAGGGTGAGGTTCGCCAGGGGGGAGGATGCGCGGGTTGCCCTGGTACCTGGAGGGGTGGTTCAGATTCGAGTCGAAGACTGGTCGCGCCTCGACGACCCGCGGATGCACGCCTGGGAGATCGCTGCCGGGCAGACCAAGGAAGACGTCTCCGGCATCCCGATGCAGCTTCCCCCCGCGGATGGAGAGGGCGAGCTGGTGGTCGATGGGATGCCGGTCGGGCGCTACGACGTCAGGGTGCTGCGCGGAGCCTGGTTCAAGGGGGGAGAGGTCTACGGCAAGGTAGTAGTCGATGTCCGCCGGGGGGAGAGAACGACGGCGGAGATCAAGACCACACCTCCACCGAAGTCCTTCCCGGTGGATATCGTTGTCGCCGTCGAGGGCGATTGGCCTTCGCCACCCTCCAGCCTGCTGCTCGATGGGCTCGATCCGGGCAATGCGAGCGTGTACTCCTTCACCGAGATCGTGCCACCCCCGGATGGCAAGACCATCCGGCTGCGCACGGAACCCGTTCCGCCAGGTCGGTACCGGGTCGAGATCTCCCCTCAAGGCTGGACGAGCGAGGTGACCGTCCCGCAGGGGGGAGGAGGCCTCCGCTTCGAGATCCCGGCTCCAGGCATGCTGCGGCTCCTGGTGAAGAACTCGACGACCGGTGAACCCGAGCGATCCTCTGTGGTCCACTGGACTGCGAATCCGAAACGGAGTGCTCCCAACGTGCAGGTACTTCCTAACGAAGGTCCGGGGCGCTTCCGGTTCCCGGTGCCTCCTGGGTCCATCCGTCTGCTTGTCTCCGGGGCCGGCCTGCGGAGTCGGTCTGCGGAGGTTCAGGCCACGACGGGATCGGTGGTCGAGAGGACGGTCGTGCTCGATGCGTCGGCGGCCCTGACGGTCAGGCTATCCGTGGACGGGAAGCCGTACACGGGCAAGGCATCGGCAATCTTGATGGTGAAAGAACCGCCCGCCGATGTAGCCGACATAGGGAAGCACTTCGTCGATACGACGATGATCGTCCACGCATCCAACGGAGAGGCGTCCTTCACGGACTTCGACCCCGGTGTGTGGGTCCTCGAGATCAACGCGCCCGGCATGAAGGAGGTTCCCCCGCGCGAACTGCGCCTGGCGGCGGGTACCCCGGTCCGGGTGGACATCGCCCTAGAGAGCTTGAAGTAACCCCACCTCCCGACTGACGGCACCCGGGGGCGGGAGGACGCCCGGGAGAATGCCACGTAGCACCGGTGATGCGATGCAGTCCCGCCGGGGAACGGAACTGCCCGGCATCCGCCAACATCCAATGTGGGTAGGATCGGTCGAAGGAGGTGCCCGGTGAGCTGCGGAGCCGTCGCCCCTGTGATCCTTGCCCTGGTCCTTGCGGCCCTCGTGCCATTCCCTGCGGCGTTCTGCAAGCCCCCATCCATCACGGTGGATGCCTGGGTCCGGGACTCCGCGCTCGTCGTGGACGGCAGGGCGCTCGCCATGGACGGAACGAAGGGCCGATTCGAGGTGCTCCAGGTGCTGAAGGGGGAGTTCAAGGAACGGGAACTCTCCGCGTTCCCCCTGGAAACCCGCTCCTGCGTCGGCCCGCGAGACCAGACCCCGTTCCCGGCGGGGCCCGAGGTCGTGCTGTTCCTCGGGCAGCCCGAGAGGGACGCTTTCCCCGTGGCCGGTCAGGGAGTCGCCTGGATCCAAGTGACCGCGCAGTCCCGGACGGAAGTCCTCGAAGCGGTCGGGAAGGTCGTGGAGATCGAGGCTCTCCCAGCCCCGGAGACGCGCATGAAGGCCTACCTCGATGCTGTCGAGGGCGCGAACCGGACCCTTCGCGGTGTCGCCCTCCGCGTCATCGCTTCGGAGTTGCACGGGAAGGACAAGGCGGCACCCTGGGAGGACCGGCTCGCGGCCATGATCCGGTCTCCCGTCCCGGACGCCCGCTTGGCCGCCATCCAGGCCCTCCGGTTCTTCCGGTCCGAGAAGGCGCTCCCGGCTCTCCTCGAAGCAGTCGGGGACGAGAACCGGTCGGTCCGGGAGTGCGCCTCCATGGCCCTCGCCCCCTACGACACCGAGGTCACCGTCCGCAGGCTCCTGGAGGCCGCACGCCGGCCCGACATGGTGCCGCGCGTGATCGTCGATCTCCGCCCGAGCCGCCGCCCCGAAGCCCGCGAGGCCCTCATGGGGTTCCTCCGTTCCGAGGACGCCGAGACCCGCAAGTTCGCCGCGGGCTCCTTCTACGAGGCGGTCTACAAGGGGGACCCGGTGATCCTCGAGCTTCACCGCCTCGTGGGCGACCCCGACGCCGAGGTCCGGGTCGCGGCGCTCGCCGCTCTCCACAAGAGCCCGCTCCCGGAGACTCTCGGGGTCCTGCTCGGCGCGCTCCGGCGGAAGGACCTCGACCCGCGGGAACAGGTGTTCGCGGTCGACTCCCTCAGCGTGGTCTGCGGCGAGATCCAGTTCCGGAAGGCGAGCCTCTCGGTCCTACGGGAGGCCGCGGACCTCCCGGACCTCATGGCGGGGGCGCTCCGCGCGGAGTCCCGCGTCGCGGGCAGCGCGGTCGGGATCCTGGGGTTCGCAGGCACGCCCGCGGCCAGGGACCTGCTCCGGCGCGTCGAGGCCGGCGAGTTCGGTCCCGGTCTCGTCGAACGCGCCCGCAAGACCCTGGAGTGCCTGGGACGGCAGTAGATCAGACCGGTTCGTGGAGATCCAGGGGCCGCCTCACCCGGTCCCTCCAACCCCATGAGGCGACGCGCTGGTGTCGAACCAGAGCTTCCCCTCCTCCGGGCTCGCAGCAAGTAGTCCGGAGGCCCGCGACGGGAGCGGCAGCGGTCCCGCGCTAGCCCCCCTCCTGCGCGGGGGTTACAGTGGCGGCGCGAGGGACCCGCGGACCCCGGATTCCGTGAACCTTCCCCCGCCCGGTCCGTTCCCGAGGGTGCGTGGCGGATGCAGGAGCCGGATGACGTCCAGCTCATGGAGCGCTTCCGGGCGGGCGACCGCTCGGCGATGGAGGCGCTCGTGGACCGGCACCACGGCGCCCTCATCCGCTACTTCTTTGTCCAATCCCGATCGCGGGAGACGGCGGAGGACCTGGCCCAGGAGGTCTGGGTGCGGGTGGTCCGCCACCGCGAGGACTACGAGGCGCGGGCGCGCTTCCAGACCTACCTGTTCCACATCGCCCGCAACCTCTGGATCGACCGGTACCGCTCGCTCCGGGCCGCGCCCCGCGAGGTGTCCGCCGACGCCGAGGTCGCGTCGGAGGACGGGGGCGAGGGGAGTACGCTCGCGGCCCTCCTCCCGGGGAGGGAGCAGGACCCGGGGGAGCGGGCCTCGGTGAGCGAGGAGGCGGACCGCGTGAGGGCCGAGGTCGAGCGGCTCCCGGAGGACCTCCGGGCGGTGTTCGAACTGGGAGAGGTGCGCGAGATGCGCTACGCCGACGTGTCGCGGATCCTCGGGATCCCCGTCGGGACGGTGAAGTCGAGGATGCACGCGGCGATGCTGCGGCTGCGGGCCGTGCTGGCGCCGCGGTCGGAGGAGACGAGGAAGCGGTGAGCGACTGCGAGAGGCTGGGCCCGGGGATCACGGCGCTCCTGCGCGGCGAGGCGGACGCGGAGGAGGCGGGGGCGCTCCGCGCCCACCTCGCGGCGTGCGCGGGATGCCGCGCCCTGGAGGGGGAACTGCTCCGGGTGCGGGCCGCGCTCGACGCGCGGGTCGCGCCCGCGGCCTCGCCGGG
>CAZKTF010000174.1:0-7639 GCA_964555565.1 uncultured Planctomycetota bacterium
CCCCGGGGCGGCGGCCGCGGGCGGCGGGGCCGCGGCCGGCTCCCGCGACCGGGAGCGGCGCTCGTGGCGGCGGAGCATGGCCCGGTAGACGGCCACCTGCGAGGCGACCTTCCCCACGGCCAGGCGCGCCGCCTGCCCCAGGTCCCGGGCCCACTCGGCGGAGAAGAGCGAGCGGTGGGGGAGCGTGAGGTTCACGGAGACCCCGTAGCCCCCCTTGCGCGGGCGGTGCTCCACCTCCACGTGGACCGCGGCCACGGGGAAGTCCCGCACGACCTTCTCCAGCGACTCCACGCGGGTCGCCACGGCGTCGCGCTCCTCGTCCGTCAGGGCGCAGTTCTCCAGGTGCCACTTCACGTTCATGGCCGTCCTCCGCTGCTGCATGGCCGGTCGCCTCCCTCCCCGGAGGAAGCCTACGCCGTCCGCGCGCGCGGGGCAACCCGGGGGAGCGCGCCCGGCGGACCGGGGACCGAAAAAGGTGGCCGGCCCGACCGGTGAGGCGGTAGCGTGCCCCTCCCCACTGCCGGGGAGGCGGGCGGACGACGCCGGCCCCCCAGGCGCCCCCCGTGCGGAGGTGGCGGAATTGGCAGACGCGCCAGTTTGAGGGGCTGGTGGGCTTCAAAACCCATGCGGGTTCAAGTCCCGCCCTCCGCACCACGGGGTCAGACCCCTGCGCGATTGGATCCGCGCGCGCAGGTCTCGCCCCCACAGAGACTTACGTGGCGTCCGATCCCGCGCGTTTGCAACTCCATGGGTCCTCCTCCTCACGCCCGACGGTCGGCGAGAGGAGTCACGGGCCGGGGGGCGTGGCCTCCGGGCCAGTGCGGAGACACTCCACGGTCGGACGGGGCCAGCGCACCTACCGCAGGCGGAACACGCCCGTCTTCGGCATCTCCCATTCCTGCCTCGCGGTGCCGCCGTCGTTCCCGATGCCGATGGACACCCTCATGGGGTTGGCCGGCGGGACCGCCAGTTCCAGCCCCTGAGCGGAGGCCGTGACGAGGCGCCGCTCGAAGTCCACCTGGATCCTGTACTTCACCAGGGCCCCACGGGGGCTCTTCCACGTCCACTTCGACCCCTCCCCCTTCCAGCCCTCCGCCTGCGGTGGCAGCTTCATGAGGACGGGCGCCGCGTCGGTGCCGGCGCGCAGCGTGATCCCCTCGGCGACGGGGTCGGCCAGGCCGTCGGACTCCCCGGCGAGGAACTCGTAGGAGGCGCTGACCTTGAGGGAATCCTTGCCCGCCTTCGGAGAGTCCTTCAGGTCGCCCCTCAGGGCGGTCACCGCGAGGGTGGGCAGCGTCGTGGCGTCGGCCTCGGAGCGCCCGGAGACCCCGGTCGCGCTGAAGGCGCGCACGCCGTAGACGAACTCGGAGTCGGGCCGGAGACCGGTGTCCTGGAACGAGGAGGCGTTGGCGGCCGTCATCGCGACGAACTCGTACTCGCCGTTGCCGCTCCGCCGATCCACCGCGAAGCCGACCTCGTCGAGGCTGTTGTCGCTCCAGGAGAGTCCCACGGAGTCACGGGTGGCCGAGACGACGACGAGGCCCGAGGGCGCCCTCGGTGGCCGTGCCGCGACGAGGGGGGAGGAGGTGATCGTGGCCTCGTTGGAGTAGCCCGAGGTGCCGGCGGAGTTCCTCGCGCGCACGCGGTAGGTGTAGGCGACGTCGGGTGCGGTGGCGGCGTCCTGGTAGGCCGCGACGACATCGCCGGGCCCCGTGGTGCCGACGCGGGAGAAGGTGGTGTCCACGGCCGGCTTCCTCTCGACCTCGAATTGCTCCTCGTTGTCGCTGTTGTCGGTCCATGTGAGGACGATGGGGTTGCCGTAGGAGACCGTGGCCGCCAGGTCCGTCGGCGCGATCGGCGGCGCGGCCGCGGGGGAGATGACCCGATTCCCATTCCCGCCGTTGTAGAGGTAGCCGACCTCGCTGTCGGACAGGGCGCGCGACCAGATGGCCACCTCGTCGATCCGGCCGTCCACGGGGGAGACTTGTCCGCCGATGTTGTTGCGCTTCCCGACGAGGAGAGGCATGGTCGTGTCGGGGACGGAACCCGAGGCGGAACCCTCGGCGACGACGCTGCCGTCGAGGAGAACCTGGAACTTGGTCCCGCTCCGGCGCACCAGGAACTGGTACCACACGCCGTTTGCGAGCGTGGGCGGAGTCGATGTGAGCACGACCGTCGGGTTGGCATAGAAGTGCAGGGAGTTGCTGCCTCGGGAATCACCCACTCTCAGTTTGGCCAGTGTCCAGCCGGGACCGGTCGCGCCGTAGAACTTCTCGATCAGGACCTGCTCCGCGGAGGTGCTGTTGAAGTTCACCCAGACCTGGACGGTGAAGTCGCCGCCCCCGAAGTCGTAGATCGCGTCGTCGCTCGGGCGTACGGCGTACTGGGAATCGTTGTTGTGCAGATCCAGCGCCTTGCCGAAGAGGCCGTTCGCAAAGCCGACCCCGCCCACCAGGCTGAGGTTCCGCCCTCCGCCGGAGGCGTCCGCCCCGTCCCCGTCGAAAGGCCAATACCCCAGGAGCCCCTGCCCGACTCCTCCCTGAGACAACGCAAGCCCGCCGAACGACAGGACGAAGAGCAACGCCCCGAAGCCCGCAACGAGCCGCGCACGAGTGTGCCGCATGGACTCCTCCTACGGTGCGTCCCTCCGTGCCTACGGGTTCCTCCGCCAGACGGGCTTGCGCCCCTCCGACGAGATCACGTGCCGTCCGGTGCCGTCCGCGTTGACGACCTCGATGACGGTATCGCGGTAGCGAGTCGCTGAGAAAACGATCTGCGAATCGTCGGGCGACCAGCTGGGGGAGAACTCCCTCACGCCCGTCACGGGCTCGCCCGTCGTATTCGTCAGGTTCACGGGGTGGTCGAGGTCGTTCAAGTCGAGGAGCCAGAGGTCCCAGTCTTGAGTTGACGGGTTCGAACCGCCGGAGTCCGTGGTCCGCACGGCGATGCGGTTCTCACTCGTCTTGGACCAGGATGGATTGATGATCGTCCTCCCGGCAAGCGCCCCCCCGGGCGCAACCTGGGTGTAGGTGTCCGTCTCGAAGTCGTAGAGGCCCAGGGTCATGAAGGCCGCCGAGCCGCTCTGGGACATGTCGAAGGCGAGCCTCTTCCCCGAGGGCGACCAGGTCGGCGACCCCTCACCGATGGACGAGGTGTTCGTCACCTGGACCAGGCCGCTCCCGTCCGGGCTCACCAGGAAGAGGTCCGTCCAACTGGAGGCCGTGGTGTGCATGAAGGCGATCCGTGCCTTCGTCCCGCCCAGGGCTCCGGGCACCGGGAGCGGCGACCACGCCGGGTCCCCCCAGTTCGCGCGGGCATGGTCGATCACCCGGCGGAGTCCCGTCCCGTCCCGGTTGACCGCCCAGATCCCGTCCCCGTAGACGCGGAAGACCAGCGACAGTCCGTCGGGCGACCAGTCGGGGTCGTTGACCATCGTTCCCGAGATGATCGGCGAGGACGTCCCTTTCTTGGCGGAGTAGGAGACTAGCACCTTCTGGTTCGTCCCGTCGGCGTTCATGACCTTGAGCTCGTTGTAGTCCCGTTTGGAATCGGAGTGGATCGACACGTAGGCGATCGCCGGGTTGGGCGCAGGAGACGTGCCGCCTCCCGCCGCAGACCCCGCACCGAGGACCCCGAGAAGAACCATTGCACCGAGCAGTTCCGCGACGGTCCGAGTCCGCATCGTCCTTCCTCCTTCCGGCCGGGGGTCCCTGCCCAGCCCCTGGGCATCCGAGGACCCCCTCCAGGGGATCAATGGCGCTTCCGCCCCTGCCGGGACGCCAGAAACGCGGGGCGGCGGCGGGGAGGCCCTCTCCCGGCTGGCCCGGCATGCCCGGCAGCGACCGTGGATTCCCCCGTCCCCGCGGGGATAGACTCGCCATTACCTACATAGAGGGCTTCCCACCCCGGGGAGGAGGAGCCTGCCCATGGCGGGAGACGATGCGGCCTCCGACGCGGTGCTGATCCGGCGTGCCCGGGAGGGGGACGAGAGGTCGTTCGGCCTCCTCTGCGAGAGGTACGCGGGGAGCCTCCGGGCGCAGGTGCGCCGCTCGCTGCCGGCCTCCCTCCGCCGTAAGCTCTCGGCCTCGGACATCCTCCAGGAGGCCTACCTCACCTCGTTCCAGCGCCTGGCGGGGTTCGAGGACCGGGGCGACGGCTCCTTCGGGGCGTGGATCTCGCGGATCGCCGCGTACAAGGTCCGGGAAGCCGTCCGGGCCTACGGGGGCACCGCCAAGCGCGCCGTGGACCACGAGGTCTCCCGGACCCGGCGCGGGGACACCGCGAACTTCGCCGCCCGCGGGCCCACCCCGAGCGAAGAGGCCGTGGCCGGCGAGCTCCGCGAGGCCGCCTCGGAGGCGCTCGTCACGCTCCCCGCGGACTACCGGGAGGTCCTCAGGCTCCTCCAGGAGAGACACCTGACGGTGGAGGAGGCCGCCGCCCGGATGGGGCGGAGCCGCGAGGCCGTGAAGAAGCTCTACGGGAGGGCGCTCTCCCGTTTCGCCGAGCTGCTCGCCGTGGACCGCGGGGCCGGCCGTGCCCGAGGATAGCGAACTCGTCGAGGAGATCCTCGCCGACTGGCGGGAGCGCCGCGACCGCGGGGACCACCAGGATCCCGAGGACGTCATCCGTGCCCATCCGGACCTCGAGGAGGGTCTCCGCGCGCGGTTCCGGGCGCTCGACGTCCTCGAGCTGACCCTGGCCTACGGGCCGGACGCGGCGAGGACGCTGCCGCGCCGGATCGGCGAGTACCGGATCCTGCGGGAGCTCGGTCGCGGGGGCATGGGGGACGTCTACGAGGCGGAACAGGTCTCCATGCAGCGGCGCGTGGCCCTGAAGGTCCTCCACCCCCGGATCACGAACTCGAGCCATGCGGTCAAGCGCTTCCAGCGCGAGGCCCGCGCCGCGGGGCGCCTCCACCACACGAACATCGTCCCGGTCTTCGGGATGGGGTGCGAGGCCGGCTCGTGGTTCTACGCCATGGAGCTGGTCGAGGGGGCGACGCTGGAGCGCATCCTCGAGCGGATGCGGCGCCTGAAGGGCGAGGCGTGGGCGGAGCGGGTGAGGCTCCTCTCGACGACGGAGGGCGGCGGGGCCGCCTCCTCCCCGTCCGCCCCGGAGGGCGGGGCCTCCGTGGCAACGTCGGGACGCCGGGAGTACTACGGGCGGATCGCCGAGATGTTCGCCGGCGTCGCCGAGGCCCTCCAGCTCGCGCACGAGCAGGGGGTCATCCACCGCGACATCAAGCCCTCCAACCTGATCCTCGACCCCGCGGGGTGGCTCAAGATCACCGACTTCGGCCTCGCCCGCGTCGAGGGGGAGACGGCCGCCCTCACCGTCTCGGGATCCCGGATCGGCACGCCGCTCTACATGAGCCCCGAGCAGGCGATGGCGCGGACGGTGCCCGTGGACCACCGCACCGACATCTACTCCCTCGGCGCGACGCTCTACGAAACGCTGACGCTCCGGCCGCCCTACGAGGGGGCGGACCTCCCGGACCTCTGCCGGCAGATCCTGACCACGGACCCCACACCGCCGAGCCGGCTGGACCGGCACATCCCGAGGGACCTAGAGACCATCGCGCTCAAGGCGATGGAGAAGGAGCGGGAGCGTCGCTACGGAAGCGCGGTGGAGATGGCCCGCGACCTCCGGGCCTTCGCCCGTGGGGACGCGATCAGCGCCAGGCCCGTCGGCCCCGCGGGTCGGCTGTGGCGGAAGGTGCGGCGACACCGGGCCCTGTCGATCCTCGTCGCGGCGGTGGTCCTCCTGGCCTCCGTCGCGACGCTCCTGGGGATCCAGGCGACCCGGGAGGCGAAGAGTCGTAGAGGGAGGGAATACGCCGGCCTGTGCGCGCGGGCGGAGCAGTCCCTCGTTGCGGGTGACCTCTCGGGCGAGGATTGCAGTTTCGGCGCGGAATCGACGCGGTCGGCGCGAAGGCTGCTCGACGAGGCGATCGCGCTCCTCCCGGAGCTTCCCTGGGGGTACCTCGACCGCGCCCTTGCACCGGGGGCCACCACCGGGGAACGCCTGGAAGACATCGAGCGGGCCTCGAAGCGAGGGCTCGGAGGGCGTGCGGCGCATCTGGCGAGGGCGCTCGTCCTCCGGGGTTCGGGTTCCGACCGCATGAGGGACGCGAAGGAGGAGGAAGGGATCGCCCTGTCCCTCCCCGAGAGCGGGCTGCCCGAGGAGGCCTACCTGGAGGGCCAGCTCCTCGTCCGCATGGGACGGAGGAGAGAGGGCATCGTACGGTTGACGAAGGCGGTGCAGGGCTCGGCCCCGGGGGGACTCGCCAGGACCCTTGCCCGGTATGCGCGTGCATTCGCCGAGGAGCAGGAAGGGGACTTCGCCGGGGCCATCGACGACCTGGCGTCCCTCCGGGGGGCCGGAGGGGAGCTGGGAGTGGGCCCGCGCGTCCGGAAGGCCTCTCTCTGGAGAAGGCTGGGCCATCCCGACAAAGCCGAAGCGGAGTTCACCGAGATCCTGGACGAGGCCCGGAAGCAGCAGTCCCCGGACGCCTGGGACGCACTGTGCGGGGCGGTGGCGACGGCCCAGGAACTCGCGTGGCTCGAGCGGGCGTCGGAGGAGGGCCAGCGATCGTTCCCCGACTCCCCTCGGCTCGACTTCTTCCGATCCAACTCCCTCGCGTCCTCGAAGCACTTCGACGAGAGCCTTCCCCCTATCCGGAGGGCGGTCGATAGGGAACCCGGGAACGCGCACTTCTGGACCCACCTCGGGGCGAGGTGCGAGGACCTGGGCAAGCACAAGGAGGCGCTCGAAGCACTCGACGAGGCCCTCTCCATTGACGAGAGATTCGTCGAGGCCCTGGACCTGCGCGCGCGAATCTTCGAGGGGATGGGGAAGAGGTCCGAAGCAGTTGCCGCCTATCGCCTCGCCGTTTCACGGGTCGGGGACAGCGCGGAACTGTGGTCGAACATGGGATACCTCCTGTGCGACGACCCCGGCCACCTCGAGGAGGCCGAGAACGCCCTTGAGAGGGCCCTGGCCCTCCGCCCGGACCTCGCCCGCACGTACATCGTCCTGGGGAAGTTGCGGGACAGGCGGGGCGATGTCGAGGGTGCGGTGGCCGCCGCGAGAAAGGCGGTCGAGCTGCAACCTACGGAGGCGGATTTCCACAGGGCGCTTGGATGCGCCCTCTGGAAGGCAAACCATCTCCAGGAGGCGATCCCGGAGTACCGCCGGGCGATCTTCCTCGACGCGGGATTCGCAGATGCCCGCAACGAGCTTGGGGTCGTGCTCCGGGACGCGGGCGACCGCACGGGGGCCCTGGAAGTGCTCCGGGAGGCCGTCCGCCTGCACCCGAAGCATGCGGACCTCCGCAACAGCCTCGGGGAGCTCTACTACCAATCGGGCGACAACGATCGCGCGATCGAGCAGATCCGGGAGGCGATCATTCAGCGCCCCGGCGACGCGTCCTTCCATTTCAACCTCGGGATCGCCCTGACGAGCAAGGGGGACCATGAAGGAACTATCCAAGCATACCGCGAGTGCGTTCGTCTCGACCCGAATCATGCGGATGCCCAATCCAATCTCGGAGTGGAGCTCATGTCTCGCGGCGACAACGAGGCCGCGCCCTCCGTGCCAACATGCGTGAGACAATCGACTACCCGGAGTTTTGTGTAGA
>CAZKTF010000175.1:0-7572 GCA_964555565.1 uncultured Planctomycetota bacterium
CGTCCCTCCGGGTTGCGCGTCGCCGGCTCCTCGTTCTCGACCCAGGGGCCCACCTTCGTGGACTCCAGGACCCCCATCGGGCTCTCCTTCTTGATCCAGTGCACCATCATCCCGACGTCGCCGTACTTCGAGGCGATCCGGTCCCGGTCCTCCGGGTGCTCGTCCTCGTGGCGCCCGAGGAGGCGGTGCGCGGGCCAGAGGTTCGTCCACGCCTTCTTCCGCGCCTCGTTCCGCTGCGCGGGCGAGAGGTCGGTGTCCCCCGCCACCTGGAACCACTTCCTCCCCTCGGCGACGAGGTCCTCGGCCTCCTTCGGCAGCTCGGCGGCGCGGACCGGGGAGGAGACCGCGAGGAGCCACGCGAGACCGGCGGCGAGGGCGAGGCGCATCGGCGGGTTCCTCCTCCCCTCCCATTGTCCCCGCCGGGGCCTCCGCCGCAAGGGCCCGGGAGGAATCGGGCAGCCAGCAGGACGGACTCACCGCGATCGCCCCCCGCTCGACGAGCCGCCCAGTCCAGCCCGACTCCTTGCGCCAGAGGATCATCCGGCTGGAGGCGGCACCCGGATTCGAACCGGGGGATAACGGATTTGCAATCCGACGCCCTGGCATGGGCCCCGAATGACTATCTATGGACCCAACATGGGGTTACGAACGCCGAGGTCCTCAGTAGATGGCTCCGTGTCCCACGGCGTGTCCCACGGAGGACCGAGGTCGCAGGCTCCGGATGGCCGTATGCCCGCCGGAGTGGCGGCTTGACACCGGTGGGAACCGGGGCCGTCCGCAGCGTCCCTCCGCGACCTCATCCGAGCCGTGCCGGGCCTATCTGGCCTTGGGGGGACCGGAGCGCCCCCCACTCTGTCCGGCGAGGGCGCGCCGAGCGGTCTCCGTGGGCAGGTAGAGGTGGGAGCGGTCGTCCTCGAGCGAGACGAAACCGTACTTTCCGTAGAAGGAGCGGGCGCCCTCGCTCTTGGCGACGACCTCCACGGCGAACGCGCCCACGGCCTCGGACGCGCGGAGGGCGACTCGCAGGGACTCCACGAGGAGCGTCGCACCGAGCCCCCGCCCGGCCTCCCTTCGATCCACCGCGAGACGCCCCAGGTGGATCACCGGGACGGGGTACTTCGGCAGCCGTCGGCGCTCCCGCTCCGGGAGGTCCCCGAACGCCACCGCCCCGGTGGAGAGGGTGAAGTAGCCGACCACCCCCCTGTCTCCGGGCCGCGTCGCCACGTAGGTCCGGGAGATCCCCCGGTCCTGGTTCTTGCGGGCGTACCTCTCGAGGAACGCGTCGAGGTCCGGCTCCCCGCAGTCGAAGCCCGCGCGGACGTGGGACCGGGAGAGCGGGGCGATCTCCCACCCGGGCCCCTCAGCCATGACGGCCGGAGCGACTCACCGCCCGGACGAGGACCTCGCTGGGGGCGCGGGCCTCCTCGATCAGCCGGCAGAAGAGCCTCCCGTCCCGCTCGGAGAGCACCGTCCGCGACTCCCTCTCCAGGGCCTCCCGGGCCCGGTCCAGGGCCGAGGAGAGGACGAAGCTCGTCACCGGCTGGCCCGTGACCAGGGCCGCCCTCTCGATGAGCCGCTTGTTCTGCCGGGTCACCCGGACATCGAGCCGTTCCGACTTGACCGCCATGCGCACCTCCATGCTGCATCGGCAACGGAATCAGTGTACGGCAATCTGCCGCACATGTCAAGGCCCAACCCCGCTCCTCCACCGGAAGCCCTCGTCGGCCAAGATCCCCGCCCAGGACTGCAGCCCCGAACGGCGACTCCCCAGTCCTGCCCAGATCACGAACGTCGCAGCGCACAGGCTCGCCATGGCCAACCCGGACTTCGAGACCGGGAAGATCGCCGAAGCGTGCGACAAGCTTCCCCTCTGCGACTAGGCCCGCAACTTCTCCTGAGTGGTGAACGTCATTCCCGTCAGGCGCCCTCAGCGCCGCGCGAGGGCGATCGCGGGGGGGACGAAGGAGGCGACGAGGGCGGCCGCGAGGAGGATCGCCAGCAGGTCCCAGCGCCGCACCCGGTCGGGGTCCCCCGTGGCCCGGACGCCGAAGGCGAGGAAGTACCCGCAGGGGAGCCCCGCCACGAAGCCCCCCACGTGGGCCGCGTTGTCGATGACCGGGACGAGGAACCCGACGAGGAGGGTGAGCCCGGCGGTCCGGAGCATCGGCTTGAGGAGGGCCTTGCCCGTCTCCCCGCGCACCCGCAGCCCCACGCCGGCCACCAGCCCCACGAGGCCCATGAGCGCCCCGCTGGCCCCGATGTGCGGGGCGTCGGGGGCGTGGCCGAACCGGATGCTGGCGACCGAGGCGGCGACACCGGTGAGGAGGTAGAGGGCCAGGGCCTTGCCCCCCCCGTACATCTCCTCGACCAGGGGGCCCAGGCTGAGGAGCGCCGCCATGTTCATGAGGAGGTGCAGGATCCCCCCGTGGAGGAACACGGCGCAGAGGACCCGCCACCACTCGCGCCCCTCCACCACCTTCCGCGGGACGTTCCCGCCGAAGGCGTCGAGCACGAGGGAGTAGGGGCCGAGGAGCCCGTCCATCGCGCGCTCCGCCGGGGGAGGGACCTCGATGCCGCGGCGGCGCGCCATGTCCGGGACGAGCCAGACGTGCGCGGCCACGACGGCGAAGGCGAGGAGGACGTTCGCGAGGAGGATCGCGCGGGTCACGCCCCCCAGGGGGCGGAGCGCCCGGTCCACGAGCCCCCCCCGCCGGCGCACCTCCGTGGCGCGGAGGTTCCACCCGCAATAGGGACAGGCTTCCTCACCCCCCTCGAGGAGGGCGCGGCATCCCGGGCACATCGAGGTGGCCGGGCTCAACTCATTCCCACTCGATCGTCCCGGGGGGCTTCGAGGTGACGTCGTAGACGACGCGGTTGACGCCCCGGACCTCGTTCACGATCCGGCTCGAGACCCGGGCGAGGACCTCGGGGTCGAGGCGCGCCCAGTCCGCCGTCATGGCGTCCTCGCTCTTCACGGCCCGCACCGCCACGCAGGACTCGTAGGTCCGCTCGTCCCCCATCACGCCCACGCTCCGCACGGGGAGGAGGACCGCGAACCACTGCCACAGCCCGCCCGCGCGCCCGACCGGGTCCAACACCTCGCGGACCACGGCGTCGGCGGCGCGGAGGACCTCCAGGCGCTCGCGGGTGACCTCGCCCAGGCAGCGCACCGCGAGGCCCGGGCCGGGGAAGGGCTGCTTCCAGACCAGATCCGGCGGGAGCCCGAGCTTCTCGCCGAGGACCCGCACCTCGTCCTTGAACAGGTCCCGCAGCGGCTCCACGAGCCGGAAGCCGAGCCGCTCCGGGAGGCCGCCCACGTTGTGGTGGGTCTTGATGGTCACGCTGGGGCCGCCCAGGGGCGAGAACGACTCGATGACGTCCGGGTAGAGGGTCCCCTGGGCGAGGAACTCCGCCCCCGCGATGCGGCGGGCCTCGGCCTCGAAGACCTCGATGAAGACCCGGCCGATGGCCTTCCTCTTCTGCTCCGGGTCAATCACGCCGCGCAGCGCCGCGAGGAAGCGGTCGGAGGCGTCCGCGACGCCGACGTCCACGCGGAAGTGGTCGCGGAACTCCCGCTCCACCAGGTCCCGCTCCCCGCGCCGGAGGAGCCCCGTGTCCACGAAGATCCCCGTGAGCCGGTCCCCGACCGCGCGGTGGACGATGAGGGCCGCCACGGCGCTGTCGATGCCGCCCGAGATCCCGCAGATCACCTTGCCCTGGCCCACCTGCCCGCGGACCTTCGCCACGGCGGCCTCGAGGAAGTCCTCCATGACCCAGTCCCGCGGGACGCGCGCGGCGTCGAGGAAGTTCCCGAGGATCTCCTTCCCCTGCGGCGTGTGGTGGACCTCGGGGTGGAACTGGATCCCGTAGAAGGGGAGGCGCACGTGCTTCAGGGCGGCGTAGGGGGCGTTGTCGGTGCGGGCCAGCACCGTGAAGTCCGGCCCCGGGGATTCGACGGAGTCCCCGTGGCTCATCCAGACCTGGATCTCCGGCGGGAGGCCCGCGAAGAGTTCGCCGCCGCCGACGACCCGGAGCGTCGCGTGCCCGTACTCCCGCCGCCCCGTGGCCGGCGAGACGCGGCCGCCGAGGAGCTTGCAGGCGAGCTGGAGGCCGTAGCAGATCCCCAGGACCGGAAGCCCCATCCCGAGGAGCCCCGGGTCCAGGGTCGGGGCGCCCCCCGCGTAGACCGAGGAGGGGCTGCCCGAGAGGACCAGCGCGCGGGCCCCCGCGGCCGCCACGTCCTTGGGGGAGATCGTGCAGGGGACGATCCGCGCGTAGACCCTGAGTTCCCGGAGGCGGCGCGCGATGAGCTGCGTGTACTGGGACCCGAAATCCAGGACGAGGACGGTGGAGGGCATCGATCGTACGGGGGCGGGCTAGTCGCCGCCCTCCAGCTCGAGGCCGACCTGGTAGTTCGGCGCCTCCTTCGTGATGGCGATGTCGTGCGGGTGGGCCTCGCGGACCGAGGCGGCCGACTGCCGCAGGAACCGCGTCTTCGTGCGGAGGGCCTCGATGTCGGGCGCCCCCACGTACCCCATGCCCGCCCGGAGCCCGCCCACGAGCTGGTAGACGAAGTCTGCCAGCGGCCCGCGGAAGGGCACGCGCCCCTCGACCCCCTCGGGCACGAGCTTCTCGCGCCCGGCCCCCTCCTGGCGGTAGCGGTCCTGGGAGCCCTGCACCATCGCGCCGAGCGACCCCATCCCGCGGTACGCCTTGAACTGCCGCCCGCGGTACAGGATCGTCTCGCCCGGCGCCTCGGCCAGCCCGGCGAACAGGGATCCGCACATGACCGAGTGCGCCCCCGCGGCGATGGCCTTGGTCACGTCCCCGGAGTAGCGGGCCCCCCCGTCGGAGATCACCGGCACGCCGGCGGGCTCGCAGGCCTTCACGGCGTCCAGGATGGCGGTGACCTGCGGGACCCCCACGCCGCTCACGATGCGGGTGGTGCAGATCGACCCGGGCCCGATGCCGACCTTGACGCCGTCCGCCCCGGCCGCCACGAGCTCCCGCGCCCCGTCCTCCGTGGCCACGTTCCCCCCCACGACGTCCACGTCCGGGTAACGAGACTTCACGTGGTCCACCATCCGGAGGACGTTGGAGGAGTGCCCGTGGGCGCTGTCCACGACGACCACGTCCACCCCGGCCCTCACCAGCTCGGTCACGCGCTCGTGGTCCTTCACGCCCACCGCGGCGCCGACCCTGAGGCGGCCCTGGGCGTCGCGGATCGCGGCGGGGAACTGCATCGTCTTGTTGATGTCCTTGATCGTGATGAGGCCGCGCAGCCGCCCGCCGGCGTCCACGAGGAGGAGCTTCTCCACCTTGGCCTCGTGGAGGACCTCCTTGGCCTGCTCCAGGGTCGTCTCGAGGGGTCCCGTGACGAGCGTCCCCTTCGTCATCACGTCGGCGATCCGCCGCGTGAGGTCCTTCTGGAAGCGGAGGTCGCGTCGCGTGAGGATCCCGACGAGGATCCCGCCCTCCCGCACGATCGGGATGCCGGAGATGTCGTTCGTCTCCATGACCGACTTCGCGCGGCCCACGGTCTCCTCGGGGGGGAGGGTGACGGGGTCGCGGATCGCGCCCGACACGACCCGCTTCACGCGCTGGACCTGGCGGACCTGCTGCTCGATCGTGAGGTTCTTGTGCACGACCCCGATGCCGCCCTGCTGCGCCAGCGCGATGGCGAGCTCCGCCTCGGTCACCGTGTCCATGGCGGCCGACGCGAGGGGGACGTTCAGGGTGACGCGCCGGGAGAACCGCGTGCGCGTATCGACCTCGGAGGGCACGACGTCGGATCGCGCGGGGACCAGCAGGACGTCGTCGAAGGTGATCCCCTCGCCGAGGATGCGTCCGTGCGGCATGGCTGACCTCTCCTTTCCTTCTGCGAACTGGTCGCAAAAAAAAAAGCAGAGGTCGGCGGCGGCGTGCCCGCCACCGAAGGCGGCATCGTAGGGATCCCCCCGGGGGGGGACAAGGAATCGGAGGGGGCGGGGCCTCAGGGGTTCTCCGCCGTTCCGAGTGGCCTGCCGGAAAACGTCTTCTACCACGGAGGACACGGAGAGCACGGAGGGCACGGAGAACGGCAGGCGGAAGAGGGGGAGGCAACGACTCTCGAGCGGAGGATCCCGCCGCGGTCGTCCCCCCTTCCCCTCATCGTTCTCCGGTGTGTTCTCCGTGCCCTCAGTGTCCTCCGTGTCTCCGTGGTGAAAGACTCTTCCCGCCTCTCACGGGGCACCCACACGGAGCAGCGAGGAGCCGGGTCAGGCGCGGAGGTACCACGCCCACTCGGCGAGGAGGAGCGCCATGGCGAGGAGGGCCGGCAGCGGCCCCGGTGGCGGAGGGGGCGGCGCGGCCGGGTCCCGGGAGGGGAGGTCCGCCGGCGCGGCGTTCCCGGGGTGCGGGCGGGAGAGGTCCGACTCGCGGCGGTCGAGGAGGGCGACGTGCGAACGGACCTCCCGCCCGCCGGGGAGGAGGACCGTGAGGAGCCTCCGCGACCAGAGGGCGGCGGGCGCCGGGGCCGCGAAGCGCACGACGCCCTCCGCCGCGGGGATCTCGCACGTCTCCTCCCCGTCGGGGCCGCGGACGAGGACGGCGCGGGTCCCCGGCGGGACCCGCAGCCGGACCTCGCTCCCCGCGGCGACGCAGGGAGGGAGGTCCGGCTCCTCCCCGCCCGCGAGCCAGAGGAGGGCGTTGCGCACGAGGATCGGCCACGCGGCCCCGAGCGGGAGCGTGGACTCCCGCGGCTCGAAGCCGAGGAGGACCTGCCGCGCCCCGCCGCGGACCCCGGCGAGGGCGAGCGGCCCGGAGGGCCCCTCGAGGAGGACCGCGTCCCCCGCCTCGGCGCGGAGCGCCCTCCCGCGCGCGACGATCACCTCCGCGGGGTCCACGCCCCGGAGGACCGGGTGCGCGGCGTCGCCGGCCCGCACGAGCGGGGCCTCCGTCCCGGGGCCCTCCCCCGCGCCGAGGAGGAACGCCGGCACGCCCTCGGGAATCCCCGCCGCGTCCGCGGCGGAGGCGACGACGACGTCCGGGCGGGGGAGGAGGTCCGCCAGCGCGGCCGGGGAGACGATCGAGGAGCCGTCCCTGTCCACGAGGTCCCCGCAGGCCTCCAGCGCCGCACGGAGGTAGGGGTCCGGAACGGGGTGCACCGACAGGACCGCCACGCGGAGCGCGGGGAGCGGCTCCAGGGCCAGGTGCACCGCGTCGTCCGAGGGGCAGGCGTCCGGGGGAGCGTCCTTCCAGGACGGAGCGCCCACGAGCACCCCGCCCATCGACCCGCGCACGTTCCCGGTCTCGACGGCCACCGCCTCCTCCCTCTCCGTGCCGTCGGCCTCCAGGAGGCGCAGCCGCGCCAGGGCGCCTCGCTTCCCGCGCTCCCGTTCGACGGAGACCCCGACGACGGCCCTGTTCCTCTCGGGCTTCCCCACCGAGATCACCCGCAGGGCGCGCCGGGCCGCGAGCGAGGGCACGTCCGGGTCGTCCCCGTCGGTGAGGACCACGACCTCGGCCCCGCCCGCCCCCGCGGACTCCGCCGCAGCGGCGAGCCCGGCGCGCGGCGCAAGCCGCGGCGCCGCC
>CAZKTF010000176.1:0-7539 GCA_964555565.1 uncultured Planctomycetota bacterium
GGCGGGGCGCCGGCACCGGGGGGCGGCGCGCGCTCCACGTGCGCGGGGGCCTCGGTGAGGTGGCGCCCGAGGTCGCGGTACTTCGCGTGGCGGGACTCCACCAGGCGGTCGGGGGGGATCCCGTCCAGCTCCCGGAGGGCGTCGAGGACGGCCGCCCGGAGGCGGAGCGCCGTCTCCTTCGGGTCGCGGTGCGCGCCCCCCAGGGGCTCGGGGACGACCCCGTCCACGACCCCGAGGCGGAGGAGGTCCTCCGCGGTGATCCGGAGCGCCGCGGCGGCGTCGGCGGCGCGCTCGCCGCTCTTCCAGAGGATGCTCGCGCAGCCCTCGGGTGTGATGACCGAGTAGTAGGCGTTCTCCAGCATGAGGACGCGGTCCGCCACGCCGATGGCCAGGGCCCCTCCCGACCCCCCCTCCCCGATGATGACGGAGACGATGGGCGTGCGGAGCCGGCACATCTCCAGGATGCTCTCCGCGATGGCCCAGGCCTGGCCGCGCTCCTCGGCGGCGAGCCCGGGGTAGGCGCCGGGGGTGTCGATGAGCGTGACCACGGGGAGGCGGAACCGCTCGGCCAGGCGCATCTTCGCCATGGCCTTGCGGTACCCCTCGGGGTGGGCCATGCCGAAGTTGCTCGCGAGCCGCTCCCTGGTGTCGCGCCCCTTGCGGTGCGCGACCAGCAGGACGCGCCGGGGCCCCAGGCGCGCGAAGGCGGTGAGGATGGCCCCGTCGTCGCCGAAGCAGCGGTCCCCGTGGAGCTCCAGGACCCCCTCGAAGGCCAGCTCCACGTAGTCCTTCGAGTAGGGCCGGCCGGGGTGGCGCGCCACCTGGACCCGCTCCCAGGGGGTGAGGCGCGCGTAGACCTCGCGCGTGAGGGCCTGCGCGCGCTGCTCCAGCCCCCGGACCTCCGCCGCGACGTCGATCCCGCGGGCCTCCCCCGCCTCCCGCAGCTCCTCGATCTGCCTCAGGATCTCGTAGATCGGCTTCTCGAAGGTGAGGCAGGCCTGGATCTCTCGGGCCATCGGCGCGGATCCTCCCGCTCCCGCCGCGGCGCGGCAACCGAAATCGCCGTGCCGCTGCGCGAGATTGCTTCACAACCCCTCCGTGGTGGCGTAGAACCGCGGCTCCCCCGAGGATCGCGCCCGACCGCCATGGCCGCAGCGCCCGCTCCCTCTCCCGCCGCCCCGCCCGCCGTCTACCGGGTCGCCGTCGGGACCCGCCCCGGACGCCGGGATCCCCGCGGGGAGTCCGCCCTGGCCGCGCTGCGGGAGGCGGGGCTCGAGGGGGCCCGCGTGGTCCGGTTCCAGGCGGTCTACCTCCTCGAGACCGACGCCCCGCGCGCCGCGGTGGAGCGGGCCGCGCGGGAGTTCCTCGCCGACCCGGTCCTCGAGGAGGCCGCCGTGGACGCCCCGGTCCGCGCGGACGAGGAACGGCTGCCGGTCCTCACGGTCCTTCGCCGCCCGGGCGTGATGGACCCGGTCGAGTCCTCCGTGCGCGAGGCGCTGGGGGCCCTGGGGATCCGGGTCCTCTCGGTCCGGACGGGCCGCCGTTACGTGGTGGAGGGCGGGGTCCCGGCCGAGGCCGCCGCCCGCGCGGCCGCCCGCGCCCTCGCCAACGAGGTCATCGAGGAGGTCCACCGCGGCGTGGACCTCCCCGTGCGCCTCCCCCACCCCCGGCCCTACGAGTTCCGTCGCGTGGAGGTCCCGCTCCGCGCCGCCAACGACGCGGCCCTGGAGCGGATCTCGCGGGAGGGCGGGCTCGGCCTCGCGCTCCACGAGATGCGCGCCGTCCGCGACCACTTCGAGAGGGTGGAGCGCCGCGAACCGACGGACGCGGAGCTGGAGACGCTGGCCCAGACCTGGTCGGAGCACTGCAAGCACAAGACCCTCGCCGGGCCGGTCCGGATGCGCGACGCCGGCGGGGAACGCCGGTACGGGAACCTCCTCCGCGAGACCATCGTGAAGGCCACGGAGACCCTCGCGCGCGACTGGTGCCTCTCGGTCTTCGTGGACAACGCCGGCGTCGTGGCCCTGGACGAGCGCTACGGGGTCTGCATGAAGGTCGAGACCCACAACCACCCCAGCGCCATCGAGCCCTACGGGGGCGCGGGGACCGGGGTAGGAGGGGTCATCCGCGACGTCCTCGGGACCGGGCTCGGCGCCCGTCCCTTCCTCTGCACGGACGTGTTCTGCCTCGCCCCCCCGGACCTCCCCGCGGACAGGGTGCCGCGCGGGGCGCTCCACCCGCGGCGGGTCCTGCGCGGGGTCGTCGCCGGGGTGCGCGACTACGGGAACAGGATGGGGATCCCCACGGCCTCGGGCGCGCTCTGGTTCGACGAGCGCTTCGTGGGGAACCCGCTGGTGTTCTGCGGGACCGTCGGGCTCCTCCCCCGCGGCCTCGTGCACAAGGCCGCGCGGGACGGGGACCGGGTGGTGGTGGCGGGCGGGCGGACCGGGCGGGACGGGATCCACGGGGCCACCTTCTCCTCCGCCGCGCTCCGCGAGGACTCCGAGCGCGTGGACGCGGGCGCGGTCCAGATCGGGAACCCCATCGAGGAGAAGCGGCTCGCGGACGGGCTCCTCCGCGCGCGGGACGAGGGCCTCTACCACTCGGTCACCGACTGCGGTGCGGGGGGGCTCTCCAGCGCGGTGGGCGAGATGGGCGCCGAACTCGGCGCGCAGGTCCACCTGGATCGCGTCCCCACCAAGTACCCGGGCCTCTCCTACACCGAGGTCTGGATCAGCGAGGCCCAGGAGCGGATGGTCTTCGCGGTCCCGCCCGAGAACCTCCCCCGCCTCCGCGAGGTCTTCGCCGGCGAGGGGGTGGAGGTCACCGACCTCGGGACCTTCGAGCGGACCGGGCGCCTGCGGCTCTCCTGGCACGGGCAACCGGTGGCGGACCTTCCGATGGAGTTCCTCCACGAGGGGCTCCCGCGCCTCGAGCGGGAGGCCCGCTGGGAGGCCCCCCCGCCCGGGGACCCTCCCCCGGAGACGGCCGACCACGCCGGGGAGCTCCGGGCGATGCTCTCCCACGAGAACGTCTGTTCCCGCGAGGCCGTGGTCCGCCAGTACGACCACGAGGTGCAGGGCGGGTCGGCCCTGAAGCCCTTCGCGGGCCCGCGCGGGATCGGGCCCTCGGACGCGGTGGCCGCAGCCCCCCTCGAGACCGCGCCGCGCGGCGTGGTCGTGGCCTGCGGCCTCAACCCGGGCTACTCCGACCTGGACCCCTACGCGATGGCCACGGCCGCCATCGACGAGGCGGTCCGCAACGCCGTCGCGGTCGGGGCGGACCCGGACCGGATCGCGCTCCTCGACAACTTCTGCTGGGCGGACGCCCGGCGTCCCGAGGAGCTGGGGGGGCTCGTCCGCGCGGCCGAGGCGTGCCGCGACTCCGCCATCGCCCTGGGGACCCCCTGGATCTCCGGGAAGGACTCCCTCCACAACGAGTTCGACGCGGGGGGCCGGCGGATCTCCATCCCGGGGACGCTCCTGGTCTCGGCGCTCGGCGTCGTGGACGACGTGGAGCGCCTCGTGAGCATGGAGTTCAAGAGGCCGGGCTCCGCCGTCTACCTCCTCGGCACGACCCGGGACGAGCGCGGGGCGACGCTCCTGGCCCGCCGCCACGGGGCGCGCGGGGGGACGGTCCCCCGCGGGAGGCCCGAGGAGTCGCTCCCGGTCTTCCGCGCGCTCCACCGGGCCATCCGGGGCGGCCTCGTGCGCGCCGCCCACGACCTCTCCGACGGGGGCCTCGCGGTGGCGCTCGGGGAGTGCTGCCTGGCAGGCGACCTGGGCGCGGTCGTCCGGCTCACATCGGTCCCCTGGGAGGGGCCGGAGGTGACCGACGGCGCGCTCCTCTACTCCGAGTCCTGCGGGCGGTTCCTCGTGGAGGTGGCCCCGGAGAGCGCCGCGGACTTCGAGCGGGAGACCGCGGGGCTGCCCCGGGCCCGCGTGGGGGAGACGGCGGCGGAGGCGCGGCTCACGGTCCTCGGGCTGCGGGGGGCGGTGCTCCTCGAGGAGCCCGTGGAGGCGCTGCGCGAGGCCTTCCTGCGGAGGCTCCCGGCGTGAGCGCCCCCCGCGTCGTCGTCCTGCGCGCCGCCGGGACCAACTGCGACGCCGAGGCCGCCCGCGCCTTCGCGATGGCGGGCGGGCGCGTCGAGGAGCTCCACCTGGACGACGTCCTGGAGCGGCCGGCGGTCCTCCGCGAGGCGGCCATCCTCTGCTTCCCGGGCGGGTTCACCTACGGGGACGACGTCGCCTCCGGGGCGGTCTTCGCCACGAAGCTCCGCGCCCGCCTCCTCCCGGACCTGCTGCGCGCCGTGGAGGACGGGCGGCTCGTGCTCGGGGTGTGCAACGGCTTCCAGATCCTCGTGCGCGCGGGCCTCCTGCCCGCCGCGGAGCGCTCCGGGGTCCCGGGGGAGGCGGCGCTCGGGTTCAACGACTCGGCGCGCTTCGAGGCCCGCTGGGTCACGCTCGTCGGGACCTCGCGGCGGTGCCCCTGGGTGCCCCACGGGAGCCTGATCGACTGCCCGGTGGCCCACGGGGAGGGGAAGTTCGTCCCGCGGGACGAGGCCCTCCTCGGGCGCCTGGAGGAGAACGACCAGGTCGTCGTCCGCTACCGGATGCCGGCCGGGGCGGCGCCGGGGACCTACCCCCACAACCCGAACGGCTCCGTCGGCGACGTCGCCGGGGTCTGCGACCCCACGGGGAGGGTCTTCGGCCTCATGCCCCACCCGGAGCGGAACACCCTCCCCTGGCACCACCCGCGGCGCACGGCGGACCCGGCGTGGCCGGGCATCGCCGGCGGGCTCCGCGTGTTCGAGAACGCGGTGCGCTGGGCGAAGGAGAACGGATGAGGCGGGGGGACGCCTCCGGCGGATAGCCCGCCCTATTCATGAGGGTTCGCGCGAGTGGCCAGGAGGACGCGAAGGCATGAGGGCTTGCGGAGAGCCGAAGGGTCCCGGAGGCAGGACAGGCTGTCCCGCGAGCGGCATCGCGCCGAGGCCAAGGAGGGCCGCCGAAGACATACCCGATGAGGGTAGGCGAGGCGGAGCGCGGGAAGCGGCCGAAGGCCGCTCCCCGCGCGACCCGACGCAGGGATCGGCGCGAGGACGCCGCGGGACCGCGGGCTCTCGTGAATAGGGCGGGCTAGCCCGACCTCCATGGCAAGGGACCTCTGGAACGCCCGCCTCGCCCGCGGCCTGGACCCCATGGCGCTCCTCGTCCACGCCTCCCGGCTCCTCGGGGCCGACGAGTCGCTCGTCCTCCGCGGGGGCGGGAACACCTCGCTCAAGCGCGTCGAGCTCGATCACGCGGGCCGGCGCGTCCGCGTGATGCGGGTGAAGGCCTCCGGCTACGACCTGCGCACCATCGTGGAGAAGGGGTTCGCGGGGGTGCGCCTCGACGAGCTGGAGCCGCTCCGCTCCCGGGCCGACATGGCGGACGGGGAGATGGTGGCCTACCTGGCCCGCTGCCTCACCGACCCGGACGCCCCCCGGCCCTCGATCGAGACCCTCCTGCACGGGTTCCTCCCCGACGCCGCGGTCTTCCACAGCCACGCGGACGCGGTCCTCTCGCTGACGGACAACCCGGACCCGGTCCCCCGGGTGCGGGAGGCCCTGGGGGACGCCTTCGTCGTGGTCCCCTACCGGCGCCCGGGCTTCCTCCTCTCCCGGATGGTGGCCGCCGCGCGCGCGCGGGCCCCCGCGGCGCGGGGCGCCGTCCTCCTCAACCACGGGATCTTCACCTGGGGCGCGACCGTCGAGGAGGCCTACCGGCGCCACGTGGCCGCGGTCTCGGCGGTGGAGCGGACGCTCCGGCGCCGCGCCGTGCGCTTCCCCTTCGGCCGCCCCGCGGCGCGGCCGCTCCCCCGGCGGGCGCGCAGGGCCGCCGCGGCGGCGCTGGCCCCGGGCCTCCGCGGCCTCCTCGGGGCGGGGCTCCGCGTCGTCCTCCGCTACGACGACGCCCCGGAGGTCCTGGAGTTCGCCGCAGGCGCCTGGGCCCCGGCGCTCTCCCGCGTGGGGCCGGCCACCCCGGACCACCTACTCCACACGAAGCGGCTCCCCTGCTTCGTCCCGGCCTCCGACCCCGCGGACCCCGCCCGCACGGCGGCCGAGGCGCGGCGCGCCGTGGAGGCCTGGTCCCGCTCCTACGGGCGCTGGGTGCGCCGCTGGAACCGCGAGGGGCACCCCGTCGAGGACCTCCTCCCCCGCATCGTCTACGTGCGCGGCCTCGGCATGTGGGCCTCGGGGCGCGACCCCGCGGCGGCCCGCGGGGTGGCCGACATCGCGCGGCACACGCTGGAGGTGGTCCGGGGCGCGGCCGGGCTCGGGGGGTTCCGGTCCCTCGCCCCCCGGGAGCAGTTCCGGGCGGAGTACTGGGAACTGGAACTCTACAAGCGGACCCTGCTGCCCCCCGGGCGGGAGCTGGCGCGGCGCGTGGCGCTCGTGACCGGGGGCGCGGGCGGGATCGGGCGGGCCATCGCGGAGCGGTTCGCCGCCGAGGGGGCCTGCGTGGTCCTGTTCGACCGGGACGCCCGGGGGGCCGCGGAGGCCGCCGCGGCCATCGCGCGGAGGTCCGGCGCGGGCCGCGCCCTGGCGGCCGGCGGGGACGTCTCCCGCGAGGAGGACGTGCGGCGGGCCTTCGAGGCCACCTGCCTCGCCTACGGGGGCGTGGACCTCGTCGTGAGCAACGCGGGCTTCGCGCAGCCCGGGGCGATCCACGCCCTCGCCCTCGCCGACTGGGAGCGGTCCCTCGCGGTGAACGCCACGGGGCACTTCCTCGTGGCCCGGGAGGCGCTGCGCGTCCTCAGGGCCCAGGGGACCGGCGGGGCCTTCGTCTTCGTGGGGAGCAAGAACGTCCCCGCGCCCGGCAAGGACTTCGCCGCCTACTCGGCCGCCAAGGCGGCCGAGACGCAGCTCGCCCGCGTGCTGGCGATAGAAGCCGCGCCGCTCGGGGTGCGCGCGAACGTCCTCCACCCCGACGCCGTCTTCGAGGGGACGGCCCTCTGGTCCCCGGCGCTCCGGGCCGAGAGGGCACGCGCCCAGGGGATCCGCCCCGAGGAGGTCGAGGAGTTCTACCGGCGCCGGAGCCTGCTCGGCCTCCCGGTCCGCCCCTCCGACGTGGCCGAGGCCGCGCTTTTCCTCGCCTCGGACCGCTCGTCGCGCACCACGGGCTGCACCCTCACCGTGGACGCGGGGCTGCGCGAGGCGTTCCCGAGGTAGGGCCGGTCGAACTTGGGCCGATCTGGGCACGCGATCGGCCCGCTCCGCGGATACGCTACCTCCTGGCTGGCGTGCCGGTCGGCCAACCGCGAGACCGGGTGCAAGAGAAGGAGCATGGTCGAAAGTGGCGAAGGACACGACCAGTCCGTTTCGTCCCGGCCAGCCGGTCCCCGTCGAGTTCTTCGTGGGGCGACTGCCGGAGGTTGAGCGGCTTGCGAAGAAGGCTGCGGCCGCTGTAACCGGGCGACTCGAGGTCGCGTTCCTGGTCGGCGAGAGGGGCATCGGGAAGAGTTCGCTTGCATCGTTTGTGAAGTCGTTGGTCGAGA
>CAZKTF010000177.1:0-7518 GCA_964555565.1 uncultured Planctomycetota bacterium
GACCTTCACGGCCGTTTCGGCCGGCGGACCTCGCAAGTACGGTCATGCACCCGGCGGTGCAGGGGAGGGGGGGGGCCGGGGGGGCCCGCGCGGCCCCGGAATCAGTGGGGCCCCGGAGGCTTGCGCCCCCGGGGCCCCTGTTGGCGTTGTTCGCGCCTAGTCGAGCGGAACCACGTTCGCGGCGCGCAGGCCCTTCTCGCCCTGCGTCACCTCGAACTGGACCTTCTGGCCGTCGCGGAGCGTCTTGAACCCCCCGGCCTGGATGGCCGAGAAATGGCAGAAGACGTCCTTGCCGTCGTCCCCGGAGATGAAGCCGAAGCCCTTCTGATCCGAGAACCACTTGACCGTACCGGTCGCCATGCGATGAGACCTCCTTCACTTCGCCCGCCAAGGGCGGGCCACAAAAAAAACCGCGACGTCCACGCTGGACGCCGCGGCACCTAGCTCGGCTAGAACGCTCTACCCGACAGCATCAGCGTGAGGACTGTACCATAGCCCGGCCGGCGCTCCAGTTTTTTCCGGCCACTTCCGCGGGAACCCAGGTCCCCCCCCCACCCCCCCTGGCCACGGGGGGCCCGGGGGGGTGGCCGGGTTGACTCCCCTCCCCCCGAGGAGTAGGGTTCCGGAACGCGGGGAGCCTCCGGGACGGCCGCCTCCCCGCGAGGAGGAGGGGACCATGCCGGGATCGCGCGCGGCGCTCGGGAGGATCGGCTGCGGGCTCGCCGCGGGGGCCCTCGTCCTCGGGGCGGCGGCGGCCGCCACGGGGCCCTCGGCCCCGGAGCTGGTCTCGCGGGTCCCCGGGAACCAGGGGGCGGACGGGGGCTCCTACGACGGAGCCGTCACGCCGAACGCGCGGTACGTGGTATTCAGGTCCTACGCGACGAACCTCGTCCAGGGGGACACCAACAACTACGCCGACGTCTTCGTCCGGGACCGGAAGGGCGGGAAGACGACGCGGGTCTCCGTCGCCACCGACGGCGCCCAGGGGACCGGCGAGAGCGACCTCCCCTCGATCTCGAAGAACGGGCGGTTCGTCCTCTTCCAGTCCGACGCCGAGGATCTGGTCCCGGGGGACGACAACCTCGTCCAGGACGTGTTCCTCCACGACCGGAAGACGGGCGAGACCCGCCGGGTCTCCGTCGCCGAGGACGGGACCCAGGCCGACGGCAACAGCCCGGTCTACGGGGCCTCCCTCTCGGCGAGCGGCCGCTACGCGGTCTTCCACTCCCAGGCCACGAACCTCGTCGCCGGGACCTTCAACGGGGACTCCCAGGTCTACCTCGTGGACCTCCGGACGGGCGCGGTGACGCTCGTGTCCCGGGACGCGGCGGGGAACCCGGGGAACGAGGCCAGCCTCGACCCGAGCGTCTCGGCCAACGGGAGGTTCGTCGCGTACTACTCCCGGGCCGGCACCATCGTCCCGGGCGACCCGATCGACATCGCCAAGATCTACGTGTACGACCGGAAGGCGGGGGCCACGCGGCACGCGAGCGTGGCCGAGGGCGGGGGCGCTCCCGACGGGGACTCCTACGACCCCGTCGTGTCGAACAACGGGAGCGTCGTGGCCTTCCACTCCGCGGCCACGAACCTCGTGGCGGGGGACACGAACGGCGCCTACGACGTCTTCGTCCACGACTTCCGCGCGGGGGTGACGCGGCGCGTCTCCGTGGACTCCGCCGGGAACGAGGTGAGCGGCGGCTCCTACGGGGCCTGCCTCTCGCAGAACGGGAAACTCGTCGCCTTCTACTGCAAGTCGCCGGAGGGGCTCGTCCCGGAGGACACGAACGGGACGTGGGACGTCTACTCCGTGGACCTCGTCTCGGGGACGATCCACCTCGTCTCCGCGAGCGCGCAGGGGGCGCCGGGGGACGGCAACTCCTACCTGTACGCCCCGTGCCTCTCCTCCAACGGCCGCTGGGTCGTCTTCTCCTCCGACGCCTCGAACCTCTCGAACCAGGACCGCAACGGGGCCACCGCGGACGCGTTCCTCGCCCCGGCCCGGTAGGAGTCCGCACCTCCCGGATCCGGCGGGGACGGGTCGGCTCTGGTATCCTCGCCCGCGGTCGGGGGGAGCCCATGGTCCGCGCCGCCGCGAGGTCCCGGGTCGCCGCCGCCGTGGCGGGCCTCGCCGTCGCGGGGGGCGTCGCCGCCCTCGCCCGGCCGGCCGGGGACCGGGCCCCCACCTACTGCCGCGAGGTCGCCCGGATCCTCGCCGCGAACTGCCAGACCTGCCACCGCCCGGGCGACGTCGCGCCCTTCCCCCTGCTCTCCTACGCGGACACCGCCCCCTGGGCCGCGCGGATCGCCGAGCAGACGGGCGCCCGCCGCATGCCCCCCTGGAAGCCCGACGCCGGGTTCGGGGAGTTCGCCGGAGACCGGCGGCTCTCCGAGCGCGACATCGAGACCCTCGCCCGGTGGGTCGAGGCCGGCGCCCCCGAGGGGGATCCCCGGGACCTCCCGCAGGACAGGGTGTTCCCCTCCGCCTGGGCCCTCGGGGAACCCGACGCCGTGCTCTCCTACGGCGAGCCCTTCACGCCCCCCCCGGCGGGCGACACCTACCGCTGCTTCCCCATCCCCACCAACTTCGGCGGGGACCGCTGGATACGGGCCGTGGACGTCCACCCGGGGGACCGGACGACGGTCCACCACGCCATCCTCTACCTCGACGAGACCGGCGCGTCGGTGGACGCCGACACCGCCGAGCCCGGTCCCGGGTACACCTGCTTCGGCGGCGCGGGCGTGGACGTGACCGGCGCGCTGGGCGGCTGGGCCCCCGGCTCCCGCCCCGCTCCCCTGGGGAGGGACGCGGGGATCCTCCTGCCGGCCGGGGCGACCGTCGTCCTCCAGGTCCACTACCACCCCAACGGCCCGGCGGCGCCGGACAGGACGGAGCTGGGCCTCTACTTCCTCGACCGCCCGCCCGCGACCGCGATCCAGTTCTACCCCGTGGGCCGCACCGACTTCACCATCCCGGCCGGGGACCCCGCCTACGGGGTGACGACCTCGTTCACCATCCCCCCCTTCGTCAGCGTCACCGTCTTCTCCGTGGCGCCCCACATGCACCTCCTCGGCCGCTCCATGGCCGTGGACGCCTTCCTCCCCGACGGCACGACCCGGTCCCTCGTCCGGATCTCCGACTGGGACTTCCGCTGGCAGGCGTCCTACGTCCTCCGCCGGCCCGCCCCTCTCCCCGGCGGCACGCGCATCGAGGTGCGCGCCGTGTACGACAACTCCGCCTCCAACCCCGACAACCCCTCGAGCCCGCCCGTGCCCGTCTCCTACGGGGAGTTCACGACGGACGAGATGGGCTGGGCCTTCCTCGGCGTCTCCCTCGGCGCGAAGGGCCCCCCCCTCCGCGCCCCGGTGGTGAAGGCCGTCGAGGCCGATCGCCACGGGCGCCTCGTGGTCCGCGGCCGCGGGATCCGCCGCGGCGCACGCATCGAGGTGGACAGCGTCCCGCTCGCGGACTCGGCCGGCGGCCCCACCCTCTCCTCGGCGGCCGCGTGGCAGGAGGCCGCCCCCGCCGGCGTCCCCGTCCAAGTCGCCGTCCGCAACCCGGACGGCCACCTCTCGCTGCCCGCGTCCTTCACCAGGTAGCGACGGGGGGCCTCGAGGTCCTCCCCCTCCGGATCACCCCTCCGGAGTGCTGCCGCGCCATGGCTACCTCCTCCGGTACACGTCCCCCCGGTGCCCCACCTTCTGGATCGTCACGAGGCGGGCCGCGTCGTCCACCGTGTAGATCACCCGGTAATCCCCGACCCGGATGCGGTACTCCCGCCCCCCGCCCTCCATCTTCTCCGAGCCGTGCGGGCACGGCTCCCGTCCCAGCCCGTCGATCCGGGATTCGATCCGCCGGCCGTCCCGGTCCGGGACGCGGCTCAGTTCCTTGAGCGCCGAGGGGCGGATCCGGATCGCGTAGGACACGGGCTACTTCCGGAGGGCCTTCTTCGCCTCCTCCCACGGGATTGCCTTCTCCTTCGCCCGCCGACGGACGTCCTCCAGGTCGATCCGCTCCTCGAGGGCCTCCAGGGCCTCGGCGTCCTCCAACGGCACGAGGACGGCGATGGGCCTGCCGTTCCGCGTCACCGTCACCCGCTCCTTCCCGTAGGCCGCCCGCGCCAGCATGTCCGCGAAGCTCCTCCGGGCCTCCTTGGCGGTGATCGTGCTCATTGTGTACCTCCTATCTAGAGTATACACCATGACGAGTTCCCGGGCAAGGGCCTGCCTGGCTCGGCAGGCCCCCCGCCCCGGCGGATGCGGGGGGACACCGCAGGCGATCCCGTTCCGGGAAGCGGCGCCGGGCGCCGCCCCGGCGGCCGCCGCCTCCGTGCCCTCCCGCGGGCTTCTCGAGGCCCCCGCCAGGTCCTCGGCAGGAGGGTCAGCAGGAGGGTCACGCTGGTAGCCCCGACGGGATTCGAACCCGTGTCTCCACCTTGAAAGGGTGGTGTCCTGGACCGGGCTGGACGACGGGGCCGCCGATACCTTTCCCCCGCGGGGGGGCGGGAGCAAGGAATCCCCCCGGGGGGGGCCCGCGGGTGCGCGGCCCGCGGGGAGGGAGGCCGTAGAATCCGCGCCCCATGAGGAAGAGGTCCCCGCTCGCCGCGATCTTCCTCACGGTGGTCGTGGACCTCGTGGGCTTCGGGATCGTCCTCCCGCTGCTGCCGCGCTACGCCCTCGACTACCGGGCGAGCCAGAACGAGATCGGGATGCTCATGGCCTCCTTCTCGGCCATGCAGTTCCTCTTCGCGCCGGTGTGGGGGCGGGTCTCGGACCGGATCGGGCGGCGGCCCGTCCTCCTCGTGGGCCTCGCCGGGAGCGTCGTCTTCTACACCATGTTCGGGCTGGCGGACTCCCTGGCGTGGCTCTTCGTCGCGCGGATCGGGGCCGGGATCTGCGGGGGGACGATCTCGATCTCCTCCGCCTACATCGCCGACGTCACCGCCCCCGAGCAGCGGGCGCGGGGGATGGCGCTGGTCGGGGCCGCCTTCGGGATCGGGTTCACCCTGGGCCCGCCGCTCGGCGGGCTCGCCTCCGGCCTCGGGCGCGAGCTTGCGGGCGCGGGGACGCTCCCGGCGTGGGTCGGGCGGGGCCTCCCGGGGTTCATCGCGGCGGCCCTCTCGGCGGTCTCGTTCCTCTGGACCCTGCGCTCGGTCCCCGAGCCGGAGCGGCACGGGCGGACGGAGCGGAAGGTCTTCGACCTGGCGGCGCTCCGCGACGCGGCGGGGACGCCCGGGGTCCTGCTCCTGCTCCTCGTCTCCTTCCTCTCCGTCTTCGCGTTCTCCTCCTTCGAGGGGACCTTCTCGCAGATGCTGAAGGAGCGCGAGGGGTTCCGGTATGACGACATGCACGCCGGCTACGTCTTCCTCTTCATCGGGGTGACCCTGGTGCTCGTGCAGGGCCTCCTCGTGCGGCGGCTGGTCCCGAGGCTCGGGGAGAGGCTCTTCGCCCGCGCGGGGATCGCGCTCATGGCGGCGGGGCTCCTCGGCGTGGCCTTCTCCGACTCGCTGCCGCCGCTTTTGGCCTCGCTCGCGGTCGCCGTCACGGGCTTCGGCGCCACGACGCCGTCGCTCTCCTCGCTCATCTCGCGGCGCACGAACCCGGATCGCCAGGGGGGGATCCTGGGGCTCGCGCAGAGCGCCTCGGCCCTCGGCCGGATCCTCGGTCCTTGGATCGGGAACCTGGTCTACGGGGGCGCCGCCGCGCGGCCGGAGGGCTCCGCGCTGGAGGCGGTGTTCGGAGGCCTTCCCTTCCACCGGCGCCCCTACGTCCTCGCCTCCACGATCCTCGCGGGGCTCGCGCTGATCTCGCTCGCCATCCGGGCGGCGCCCGACGGCGGGCGTCCGCCCGCGCCCGCGCCGCCGCCCCAAGCGTGACCTGGGCCCTCGGCCCGGGGCCGGGGACCCCGTTTCTGGTGCGGGCGGAGGGAATTGAACCCTCAACCTCAAGGCTTAAAAGGCCTGCGCTCTACCGGATTGAGCTACGCCCGCACCGCGGCTGGTCGGGAACGCGGGCGGCCCCCCGGGAGGGCGGCCCGCGCGGAGGCCCGCCCGCCCCGCTGGGGGTGGGCTAGACCTCCAGGATCTCTTTCGTTTTCTTCTCGAGGGCTTCGTCCACCTTGCCCTCGTAGGTCTTCGTGAGCGCCTGGACCTCGTCCTTGAGCTTCGCCTGCTGGTCCTCGGTCAGGGCGCCGTCCCCGTGGGCCCCGTCCCCGGCCTTGTTGCCGTCGCGGCGGATGTTCCGGATGGAGACCCGCGCGGCCTCAGCGAGCTCCTTGCACCGGCCCACCAGCTTCTTCCGCTGCTCCTCGCTCAGCGGCGGGAGGACCAGGCGGATGATCTTCCCGTCGCTGGCCGGGGTGATCCCGAGGGCGCTCTTCTGGATCGCCTTCTCGACCTCCTTGATCGACCCGGGGTCGAAGGGCTTGAGGACGATGAGGCGCGGCTCCGGGATGGAGATCGTCGAGAGCTGGCGGAGCGGGGTCGGCGCCCCGTAGTAGTCCACGTGGATCCCCTCGACCAGGGCCGGGGTGGCGCGGCCCGTGCGGATCCCGTTGAACTCGGAGACGACGTGGCCGACCGCCTTCTCCATCTTGTCCTCGGTCTCGAGCAGGATGTCGTCGTACATGGTCCCTCGCTCCGCCGACGCCTGCGTCAAGGGTACCCGATCCGGGGGCCCGACGGCTCGCCCCGGGCGGAGCACCCGGAGACCCCGGCCTACTCCCCCCCGACCTCCAGGCGCGCGAACCGGCGGACGACGATGTTCTGGCCGATCTTCTGGATGAGCCCCTTGAGGGCCTGCTCGACGGTCTGGTTCGCGTCGTGGAGCCATGGCTGCTCGAGGAGGACGCGATCCCTGTAGAAGGACGCCACCTTCCCCTCGACGATCTTCTGCTTGATCTCGGCCGGCTTCTTCGCGTTCCTCGGGTCCCCGTCGAGTTGGGCCAGCGCGATCTCGCGCTCCTTCTCGACGAGGCCCGCGGGGACCTGATCGCGGGTGACCGCGACCGGGGAGGGGTTCGCCGCCGCGACGTGCATCGCGAGCCTCTTGAGGAATTCCTGGAAGACCTCGTTCCGCGCGGCGAAGTCGTCCTCGCACTGCACCTCGACGAGGACGCCGAGCTTCCCGTTGTGGTGGAGGTAGGAGCCGATCCGCCCCTCCTTGACGGCGCGCCCGAGCTTCGAGGCGGCGGTCTTCTCCCCCTGCTTGCGGAGCCACTCCTCCGCCTTCCCGGGGTCCCCCCCGGAGGCGTCCAGGGCGGCCTTGCAGGTCATCATGGGCAGCCCGGTCTTCTGCCGGAGCTGCATCACGAGCTTCGCATCGACCTCGGCCATGGCGGTCTCTCCCGTTGGGGGGGGACGGGCCCCCGGGGCGGGGCGCCCCCGCGCGGCGTCAGGCGGAGGGGGCCTCGCCGGAGGGCTCCTCCGGCGGGGCGCCCGGGCCGCCGGCGGGCGGGGCGGCCGGGCCGCTCCCCGCGTGGCGGCGGACGACGACCTTCTTCGGCCCGCGGCTGCCGGGCCC
>CAZKTF010000178.1:0-7510 GCA_964555565.1 uncultured Planctomycetota bacterium
CGGTAGCGCACCTGGAGGCGGTCCTCGTAGGGCTGGAGGTGGACGTCCGAGGCGCGCATCTTCAGCGCCTGGAACAGGAGCATGTTGACGAGCTTGATGATGGGGGCCTTGTTGGCCACGTCGAGGATGTCCTCGGCCCCCTCCACCGCGGCCGTGAGGCCGAGGATCTGCGCCTCGTCCAGGGTGTCCAGCGCCTCGTCCACCATGTCGGCCTTGCGCTTGTAGGCCTTGTTGATGAGGTTGGCGATCTCGGTCCGCGGCGCGAAGACCGGGTCCACCTCCGCGCCCATCATCGAGGCGAGGTCGTCCAGCGGGTAGGTGTCGAGCGGGTTCGAGGTGGCGACCCGGATGTTGCCGTTCTCGCGGTGGATCACCACGAGCCCGTAGGTCCTCGCGAACTGGACCGGCACCCGGTTCACGAACTCGATCGGGACGCTGGCCGCCGAGAGGGTCTCGAGGACCTGGATCCCGAGGACCCTCCCGAAGACCTTCAGGGTGTCCGCCTCGGTGAGGAACCCCTTCTGGAAGATGACGCGGTCCAGCGACTGGCCGGTCTCGGCCTCCGCCGCCAGGACCTCGCGGATGCGATCCTCGTCGAGGAGGCGGTCCTCCCGGAGGATGCGGATGACGTCGTCCCTGACCGGCAAGGCGGAGCCTCCCCCCCTACTTCGGGCCCGGGGGGACCTGCTCCTCGGGCTTCTCGCCGGGCGTCCCCGCGGGCTTCCCCGCCTCGCCGGGCCCGCCCGGGGCCGGCGTCCGCGCGCGCTCCTCCGCCTCGCGCCGGCGCTGCATCTCCTCCCAGGCGCGCTTCGCGTCGTCCACGCGCTCGCTGTCCGGGGGGGCCTCCTTGTAGCGCCACGCGTCCAGGGCCCCGGACTCCCCGATCCGCCGGACCGCGTCGGTGGCCGTCCGCGGGCCGTCGGGCCCGACGAACCTCGTCCCGAGGATCTGGACCTCCTCGCCGAAGAGCTTGTCCTGGAGGACCTTCTTCTCCCAGCTGATGGCGTGGTAGTCGCTGAAGGTCGTGAGGTCCTTCATGATCCGCGGCGTCACGAAGAGGAACAGGTTCGTCTTCGTGAGCGAGCTCGTCGTGTTCCGGAACAGGAACCCGAGGATCGGGATGTCCATCAGGATCGGGACCCCCGACTTCGTCTCCGTCTCCTGCGAGGAGACGATCCCGCCGAGGACCACCGTGCTGTTGTTGGGGACCATGAGGTTCGTGCGGACCTCGCGCTTGGTGGTGGGGGGCTTCGACCCCGGGGGCGCCGCGCGGAAGGAGGACACGATCTGGTGGATCTCCAGCCTCAGGAAGTCGTCCGCCGAGATGCTGGGGCTGATCTCGAGGGTCGTGGTGGCCGTGGCGGACTCGAAGGACTGGGTCGGCGTCTGGTTCGGCCCGACGAAGGTCGTGACCAGGTAGGGGACGCTGTCCTCGGTCGTGATCGTGGCCTGCACGTTGTCGCTCGTGACCACCGAGGGCATCGTGAGGATCTTCGCCGGTCCCGCGGTCTGGAGGGCCTTGAACACCAGGGGGATCCGGCCGTTGTTGAAGATCCCCGCCGTGAGGCCCTGCGCGATGTTGGGGCTCGTCGCGACCGGGACGTCCACCCCGTTCACGTTCTGGGTGACGATCTTGTTGATCCCGAAGGAGGTGAGGGAGAAGAAGGACTGCTCGTCGAGGAAGGAATCGACGATCCCGTCCCCGTTGGTGTCCACGGCGACGTCCCGGGCGACGGAGAAGCCCTCCACCCCGAAGCTGACCGTGTCGCTGAGCGTCAGCTCCACGAGCGCCGTCTCGATGAGGACCTGCTTGCGCGGCCGGTCGATCTTGGCGATGAGGTCCTCGAGGTCCGCGTACTGGTCGTCGGTGGCGTGGATGATCAGGCTGTTGCTCTTGTCGTCGGGGATGATGACCGGCTCGTTCTCGCCGCCGGAGCCGAAGGGCCCCCCCGGCGGCTGCGGCTGCCCGGGCTGCGGCCGGTTCGTGGTCCGGCCCCGCGAGGTCGAGGACGGCCGCGTGGTGGCCGCCCCGGTCCCCCGGATGAGGCTGTCGAGGAGGCCCGCCACGTCCTCGGCCTCCTGGTACTGGAGCGGGCGGAAGCGGAGGCGGCTCTTCCCCCGGAAGGGGGTGTCGAGCTGCTTGATGAGGCTCTTGATCTTCGCGAGGTCCTCGGCGACGGCGTAGAGCACGAGGCTGTTGGTGCGGTTGTCCGCGATGATCTGGGCCGTGGGCTTCGCGCCCGGGGCCCCCGGCCCGGGCACGGGGCGCGGAGCCCCGGGGACGCCGCCGGCGCCGAGAAGGTCGCGGAGGATCCCCTCCAGGTCCGAGGCGAGGGCGTACAGGACCTCCACCCGGTCGAGGCGGAGCTCGTTCTCGGTCACCGTGACGTCCACCGCCTCGAGGAGCTTCTTGGTGGCGTAGACCACGGGCGCGAAGTCGGCCACGACGAGGGCCCGCTGCCCGGGCACCTCGTTCACCTTGCCGATGGTCTGCGTGGGGCTCATGAGCGCGGAGAGGGCCTGCCGGACGCGGCCCACGTCGTTGGGGTCCGTGACGTTCCGCATGCGGAGCGTGGTGACGACGTACACGCCGTCGCGGTCCTTCCAGCGCTCCAGCTCGTTCTCCGGCACGAAGGTGGGGCGGCTCTTGATGAGCTGGTTGCTCACCTGGACCACCATCCACTGCTCGTAGCCCTCGGGGCCCACCGGGACGAGGATGAAGTCGGAGAAGGAGAGGACCGCCTGGAGCCAGTCGAACAGCTTGCTCTTCGGCACGTCGTACTTCCCGACGAACTGGACCTGGGCCTTCTCGATGAGCGCCTTGGTCTTGTTGTCGTAGAGGACGCTGCGCCGGGTCTGCTGGTTCACCGCCTCGAGAAGGTCCAGGATCGTGTAGCCGGCCTTGGGCGAGGGGATCGAGATGATCGGGTCGTCGGGGACCGCGGGGGGCGGCGGCACCGGGGGCTGGACCGGCGGGCGGTCCTGGGCGAGAGCGCCCGCGGCCGCGGCGAGGAGCGCGGCCGCGGCGGCGAGCGACGGGAGGATCCTCATGGGCGTCTCCGGTGCTTGCTTCGGTCCCTCGGCACCCCGGGGCCCACTGTAGCCCCGGTCCTCGGGCGGGACACCGATTCCCGGTCCTGTTGGACGGGGAGAGGGGCGGGGATCTTCCGGGAGAGGTACGACCCCCTCCCGTTCCGCGTCCTCGGGTTCTCCTTGCGGGCCCCACCCTCCGCGGCTAGTCTGCAGGTTTCCCCCGGGGCCGGGCGGTCCCGGGGCCTCGAACAGGAGGTGCAGGGCTTGGCGATCCGCGTGATGGTGAAGAACAACGAGCCGCTGGAAAAGACCCTCCGGCGCCTCCGGAAGATCTGCAACAACGAGGGCGTGACCCGGGACCTGAAGCGGTCCTCCTACTACGAGAAGCCTTCCGAGCGCCGGCGCCGCAAGGAGCGCGAGCGCATCAAGAACCTGCGGAAGGCCGAGGGGAAGGCCACCAAGGCGAAGAAGTCGAAGAAGAAGGAGCGGGAGGCCGCCCGGGGCGGCGCTCCGGGCTCCGGCCCCGCGCCGATCCACGGCGGCGCCCCGCGCGCCCCCGCGATGGTCTAGCTAGCCCGTCCCCTCCAGGCGCGCGATCTTCTCCACGCGCCGCTTGTGCCTCCCCCCGTCGAAGGGCGTTTCGAGGAAGATCCGCGCGCACTCGAGGATCCGCTCCACGGGGGTGACCCGCGTCCCGAAGGAGGCGACGTTGGCGTCGTTGTGGCGCCGGGCCATCTCCGCGGTGAAGGGGTCGGTCACCACGGCCGCCCGGACCCCGCGCACCTTGTTGGCCGCGATGGCCTCCCCGTTCCCCGAGCCCCCGAGGACGAACCCCCGCGCGCAGTCGCCCGCGGCGACCGCGCGCGCCGCCGGGACGACGAAGTCGGGGTAGTCGCAGGACTCCTCCGAGGCGCAGCCGAAGTCCACCGCCTCGTGCCCCAGCGTCGGGAGGAGGCGCTTCAGGGCCTCCTTCGCGGCGAATCCGGCGTGGTCGGCGCCGAGCGCGATGCGCATGGCCTTGATCGTAGCCACGCCAGACGAGGGGCGTGGCGCTCTTCGTGGCGACACAAGGGGTCAGACCCCCCTCGTCTGGCGTACGCCAGACGAGGGAGGTCAGACCCTCGGAATCACCACGCCTCTTCGAGTTGAAGCGCAGCGATCCGCTCGCGCACCGCCTTCTCCATCTGCGCGGCCGCGCGGGCGTAGGCGGCGGCGCTGCCCCCGAAGGGATCGGGGACGTCGCGCCCGGAGGAGTCGAGGAGGCGGACCTTCTCCGCCGCCTCGGGGGCGAAGGCGAGGATGGAGGCGCGGTGGGCCGCCTCCGCGGTGAACACCTGCTCGGCCTCGTCCACGAGCGCCGGGGTGAGGGGGCGGCTCCGGTGCCGCGAGAGGTCGAGCCCGCGGGCACGGGCGGTCTCGCGCGCCTCGGGCGTGGCCGGGAGCCCGGCGAACCCCGCGGTCCCCGCCGAGAGGACCAACCAGCCCCGCCCGAGGAGGAAGGCGGCCGGCTCCTCCTCCCCGGGGCGTCCACCGAGGCGCCCGGCGAGCGCCCGCTCCGCCAGGGCGGCGGCCACGGGGGAGCGGCAGAGGTTGCCCGTGCAGACGAAGACGAGCCAGCGGGCCGCGTCCCGGAAAGCCTCCTCCCGCGGGACCGCGCCCTCCCGGAGGACCTCGACGGAGCGGCGGGAGACCCGCACGACCGTGGAGGACTTCCCGAGCCGGGCCGGCCCGCCGTCCAGCACCACCGCCGCCCGGCCCCCGGCGGCGCGGGCCGCCTCCTCCCCGGTCACCGCCGGCGGCTCCCCGGCGGCGTTCAGGCTGGTCGCGACCACGGGACACGCCGCCGCGCGCAGCACCGCCCGGGCGACCTCGTCGTCGGGCACGCGCACGCCGGTCTCCCCTCCGCGGGGATCCGGGAGGACCAGCGTCAGCGGGCCGGGGAGGCGCCGTCGGGCGAGGCGGAGGGCGGGCCCCGCGAGCGGTCCGAACCGCCCCCGCAGGGCCTCGGCGTCGGGGAGGTGGAGCGAGAAGGGCTTATCGACCTCGCGGCCCTTGGCCTCGCGGAGCCGCTCCAGGGCGTGGAGGTCGTCGGCCCGGCAGGCGAGGCCGTAGACCGTCTCGGTGGGGAAGGCCGCCAGGAGGCCGTCCCGGAGGGCCGACGCCGCGGCGGCCACGGCGGCCGGGTCGGGGCGGCGGGGATCGACGCGGAGGACGCGGGTGTCCACGGGGACGGATCGTAGCGGATTCCCGGCCCGTGCCTCGCCCCCGGTAGGATGTCCGGTCCGCCATGCCCCGCCGACCCGATCCGCCCGCGACCCGGGAGGCCCCTCCCGGGGGCGACCGGGGGCCCTCCCTCGCCGCGCTCGCGGGGGGCCTCGCGCACGAGATCAAGAACCCGCTCTCCACCATGACCATCCAGCTCGGCCTCCTGCGCGAGGACCTCGAGGAGCCCGCGGGCGAGAAGCCCGCCCGGGCGCTGCGCCGGGTGCAGGTCCTCGAGCGGGAGGTGAAGCGCCTGGAGGAGATCCTCCAGGACTTCCTCCTGTTCGCGGGCGGGCACCGGCGGGAGCCCCGCCCCACGGACCTCAACGGGGTGGTCGCCGAGGTCCTCGACTTCGTCACCCCCGCGGCGCACCGCGCCGGGGTCGAGGTCCGCCGCCACCTGGGGGAGGTCCCGTCGCTGGCCCTCGAGCGCGACCGGGTCAAGCAGGCCCTCCTCAACCTCGTGCTGAACGCCGAGGAGGCGATGCGGGGCCGCCGCGGCGAGCTCCTCGTGCAGACCTCGGTGCAGGGCGGCGCGGTGCGGCTGGACGTGACCGACACCGGCCCCGGGATCCAGGAGGACGTCCTCCCGCGGATCTTCGAGGTCTACTTCTCCACCAAGAGGAGCGGGACCGGCCTCGGGCTCCCGCTCGTGCGGAGGGTGATGGAGGAGCACGGGGGCCAGGTGGAGGTCTTCACCGAGGTGGGCAAGGGCACGCGGTTCACGCTCTGGTTCCCGATCCCGGCGGCGGCCGCGGGCGCGGCGCGGGAGGCCCGCCCGGCCCGGCAGCGGCGGGAGCGCGCGCGGGCGAAGGAGGGCGGGCGGTGACGGCCGCGGCGGACCCGGGGTTCCGCGGCGTGAAGGTCCTCGTCGTGGACGACGAGGAGGGGCACGCCGAGGGGATGGCGGAGACGCTCTCCCGCCTCGGCCTCGAGGTGGAGTACGCCACCTCGGGCCGGGAGGCCCTGCGGAAGATCGCCGAGGGGGACCCGGACATCGTGCTCACCGACCTGGTGATGCGCGACGTGAGCGGGATGGAGGTCCTGCGCGCGGCCCGCGAGGGGCGCGGCGACCGCGAGGTCGTCGTCGTCTCCGGTCGCGGGGGGATCGAGGCCGCGGTGGAGGCGATGAAGGCCGGCGCGGCGACCTACCTCCAGAAGCCGCTCCGGGTGGAGGAGGTCCGCGAGGTCGTCCGCAAGGTGGCCGAGAAGCAGGCCCTGTCGCGGACCAACATCGAGCTCCGGCGCCGCCTCGACGAGCGCTTCGGCTTCCAGGGGATCCTCGGGACCTCGGCGGGGATCCGCCGCGTCTTCGAGATCCTGCGCAGCGTGGCCGACACGAACGTCACCGTGCTGGTGACCGGGGAGTCGGGGACGGGGAAGGAGCTCGTCGCCAAGGCCATCCACCACAACTCCCGGCGCGCCCCGGGGCCCTTCCTCGCCATCAACTGCGCGGCGCTGTCCGAGGGGGTCCTCGAGAGCGAGCTGTTCGGCCACGAGCGGGGCTCCTTCACCGGGGCGCACCGCACCCACAAGGGCAAGTTCGAGGCGGCCAGCGGGGGGACGCTGTTCCTCGACGAGGTGGGGGACATGCCGCTCGCCCTCCAGGCGAAGCTCCTCCGCGTCATCGAGGGGCGCGAGGTCTTCCGCGTGGGGAGCAACGAGCCGGTCAAGGTGGACGTGCGCCTGGTGGCGGCGACCCACCGCGACCTCCGGGCGATCGTGAAGGAGGGGCGCTTCCGCGAGGACCTGTTCTTCCGCCTGAACGTCCTCACCCTCCACCTGCCGCCGCTCAGGGACCGGCGGGAGGACATCCCGCTCCTGGCCGACGCCTTCCTCCGGGAGCTGCGGGAGTTCCACGGGAGGGAGGAGGTCCGCGCCTTCTCCCCGGCCGTGCTCGCGGCCTTCCGCGCCCACTCCTGGCCCGGCAACGTGCGCGAACTGCGCAACGCCGTCGAGAGCATGGTCGTGGTGGCCCGCGGCCCCGTGCTGGACGTGGACTCCCTCCCCCCGACCATCGCGGCCCCGGACGGGCGGCTCCTCCCCGGCCCCGCGGCGAACCCGGCCGAGGCCCTGGCCGGTCTCACCCTGGAGCAGGCGGAGCGGCTCCTCGTCCGCGCGGTCCTCGAGCGGGAGGCGGGCAACCGGGAGCGCGCGGCGAAGGCGCTGGGGATCTCCGAGCGGACCCTCTACCGGAAGATCAAGGAGTACGGCC
>CAZKTF010000179.1:0-7508 GCA_964555565.1 uncultured Planctomycetota bacterium
GCGCTCCGCGCCCAGGCGGGTCCCGACGGGCGGTTCGCCTTCGAGGGGTGCGACCCCGGGGCCTCCTACCTCGTCGGCGCGCGCGCGCCCGGCCTCGCCCCGGCGCTCGCGGGCGGCGCCCGGGCGGGGGGCGAGGAGGTCCGGCTCGTCCTCCGCGCGGGCTTCCGCCTCCACGGCGCGGTCCGCCAGTCCGACGGGAACCCCTGCGCGGGGGCCCGCGTCCGCGCCGCGCTCCGCTTCCCCGGCCTCGCCCTCCCGCTCGGGGGGATGGAGGTCCGCGCGGACGAGGAGGGCCGGTACGCCTTCGACGGGCTCCCCCGGGTCCCGGGCACGCTGCGGGCCGCCTACGCGGACCTGGGCGAGGTCGAGCGCCCCTACGAGGCGCCGCGCGAGGGCCCCGGCCTCGCCGTGGACGTGGTCATCGCCGTCGGGCCGGGGATCTCGGGCCGCGTCCTCCTCGACGACGGGACGCCGCTCGGCGGGTTCCCCGTCTCCGTGGACGACCCGGAGAAGGGCTCGCGCTTCGCCGAGACCCGCGCCGACGGGACCTTCTCGGTCCGCGGTCTGCGCACCGTCCCGTACCGGGTGGACGCGGGCCCCGACGACCGGCTCGTCTACCTCGGGGCGACGGCGGCCGGCGTCGTGCCCCCCCGCGAGGGCCTCCTCCTCGTGGTCTCCCGCAACCCCGACCCCCCGGGCTTCTTCGCCTTCCGCGTCCGGGACGCCTACGGGACCCCGGTCCGCAGGGTCCGCTTCGCGCTCCTCGAGCACGCGACGGGGGAACGGCGGGCCGGCGGGGAGTGGAACGCCGCGGACGGGGAGCGTTTCGAGTCCGGCCACACGGCGCCGGGGCGCTACCGGCTCCTCCTCTCCTCGGGGAACGGCGTCGCGGAGACCGGCCCCTTCGAGGTGCGTCCGGCGGAGACCGCCGACCTGGGCGCCATCGCCCTCGCCCCGGGGCTCCGCCTGGCCGGCCGCGTGCTCGACGCGGAGGGGAGGCCGGTCGCCGGGGCGCACGTCCGCGCCGCCGAGGCGGGGAACGCCGTCGAGACCGACGCCGCGGGGGGCTACGAGTTCCGGGGCCTCCCGGGCGGCCGGGGCACGCTGCTGGCGTTCCTCCCCGGGCACGAGGTGGCCACGCTCGCCTGGGAGGGCCCCGCGGGGGGCCAGGCCGCGCTCCCCGACGCGCGGCTCCGGAAGGCCGGGGGCCGTGTCCGCGGCGTCGTGCTCGACCCCTCGGGGAAGCCCCGCGCCGGGGCCCGGGTCGTCCTCGACCTCCTGGAGCCCGCCTGCGGCGCGCCGCCCTGGCGCGCGTCGTGCGACGCCGGGGGGAGGTTCGAGGTCCGCGATCTCCCCGCGGGGCGCTGGCGGCCGTCGGCCCTCGTCCCGGTCCCCCGCCGCGAGGACCGGCCGGACGACGCGGACGAGGCGGACGGGCTCCTCGGCGAGGAGTTCGACCTCGTGGCGGGGGAGACGCGCGAGCTGCGCCTGGCGCTCCCCGCGGCGCGCTGAGCGGGGAAGAAGGCCTCTCCAAGAGGGGCGCACGCGGTGAACGGCAGTTCACCACAGAGGCACAGAGGGCACAGAGGAAGGCAACGGATCGGGGGGAATGTCTCGCCCTGACTCTCGCCGTTCTCTGTGACCTCCGTGCCTCTGTGGCGAACCGTCGTCCCCCTCCCTCCCGGCTTGCCGTTCTCCGTGGATCTCCGTGTCTCCGTGTCTCCGTGGTAGTCCTCTCCTTCCCCCGCGATGATCCGGGCTCCGTGGTCAAGGGTCGCTCCCGCTTCGCGGCCTCTGTGTCCCCGTGGCTGCCCTTGAACTCCTACCTGCCCCCCTCCTCGAGGCGCTGCAGTTCCCGGCGCGCGTAGGCCACGGTCTCGGGATCGGAGTGCTCGGAGGCCGCCTGGAGGAGCCACTCGCGGGCGGCCGCGCGGTTGCCCGTCCCGCGGGCGTGGAGGAGCCCGATCCGGAACTTCGCCTCCGCGGTGTCGCCGCCCCGCGGGTGGCTCCCGAGGTAGCGGCGGTAGGCGTCGAGCGCGCGGGCGAGGTCCCCGCGCCGGCAGATCTCGTGGGCGACCTCGATCTCGACCTCGGGAGGGAGCGTCTCCGCGCGGGGCTCCGCGACCCAGCGCCCGTAGAGGTCCAGGGCGAGGTCCATCCGCCCGTCGAGCACCGCCCCGGTGAGCTGGTCGCGGAGGTGCGGCAGGGGGACGGATCGGGGGGACTCCCACCCCGGGGAGACGCGGCCGTAGGGCGCCTCCTCCCGGACCCTCTCGTTGAAGCCCGTGTCCCGGTCCCAGACCGTGCCGGTCCGCCCGCGGAGGATCGGCTTCAAAACGAGCCCGACGAGGATCCCCGTCGCCGCGCCCCCCAGGTGCGCCGCGTAGGCCACGCCGCCCACGAGCTGGCTCCCGAGGAGCGCCGCGTTCATGAAGTCCTGGAGGATCGCGAGCCCGATGAACAGGTAGGCGGGCCACGCGTAGACCCCGATGAAGAAGAAGATCCATAGGACCCGGATCCGCGCCTTCGGGAAGAAGACCACGTAGGTCCCCATCACGCCGGCGATGGCGCCCGAGGCCCCGACGAGCGGCATCTCGTTCCACGCCGCGAGGCGCTCGGCGGCCGCGGGCCCCAGCATGGAGCCGAAGGTCCGGCCGAAGAGGAGGAAGGCGGCCGACGCGGCGACCCCCGCGGCCAGGTAGAAGACCAGGTACCCGAGCCGCCCGAGCTTGTCCTCCACGTTGTCCCCGAAGACGTGGAGGAAGAGCATGTTCCCCGCGAGGTGGAGCCAGTTCGCGTGGACGAAGATGCAGGAGAGGAAGGAGAGGGGGGAGAGTTGCCCGGGGAGGAGCCCCCACTCCCGCGCGTCGGCCTCCGAGAGCTCGCCGAAGCGGGTGCCGCCGGACAGGTTCAGCGCGACGAACACCGCGCCGTTCGCCGCGATGAGCGCCCAGTTGACCCAGGGCCGCCGCGAGGTGGGGTTCTCGTCCCCGATCGGGATCACGGCGCGATCATCTCCCGGGACCGGCTCCGGCGGAAGGGTCCGCCGGCCCTGGGCTCTGTCTGAAAACCCCCGCTGCATTCGGCCGGCTGCGACGGGGCCATGCGGCGTTGAGCCTCCCTCGCAGGGTCTCCTCTCTGACCCAGCTTCGGTCGGCTCGCCTTGCCTGGCCCCGTCTCGCTCGGCCTCGGTGCGACGCTGGGGTTTTCAGACAGAGCCTACCCGGCTCTACCGCGCCCGCGCGGCGCGCGGGGCCGCGCCGGACCGGGCCCGGGGCCGGGGCCGCGCGGCCTTACCGGCGGACGGCCTCCCCTTCGCCCCGGCGCGGACCTCGTCCACCACCAGGTCGCCCAGCTCGTCGGTCCGGTGCTCCCCGGCCGCGAGCGAGCGCACCCGCCCGGAGGTGAGGAGCCGCCGCACCGCGTCCTCGAGCCCGCGCGCCGCCTCCGCCTCCCCGAGGTGCGCCAGCATCATCCCGCCGGCGCAGATGGCGGCCAGCGGGTTGGCCGAGTTCTTCCCCTTGTACTTCGGCGCAGAGCCGTGGGTCGGCTCGAACATGGAGACCCGCCCCGGGTGGATGTTGCCGCTGGCGGCGATCCCCAACCCCCCCACGAGCTGGGCGCCCAGGTCGGTGATGATGTCGCCGAAGAGGTTCGTCGTCACCACCGTGTCGAACCACTCCGGCTTCTTCACGAACCACATGCAGCAGGCGTCCACGTAGGCGTGGTCCTGCTCGATCTCCGGGTACTCCTTGCCCACCTCGGCGAACACCCGCGTCCAGATGTCCTGGCAGCGGATGGCGTTGGCCTTGTCCACCAGCGTGAGGCGCCGCGCCTTGTTCCGCCGGCGGCAGAGGTCGTAGGCGTAGCGGATCACGCGCTCCACGCCGGAGCGGGTGTAGATCATCTGCTGGGTCGCGACCTCGTTCGGGGTCCCCTTCTTGAGGATCCCCCCGATCCCGGCGTAGGCGTCCTCGGTGTTCTCCCGGACCACGATGAAGTCCAGGTCGGCCGGCCCCCGGTCCTTCAGGGGGCAGAAGCGCGCGTCGTAGAGGCGGACCGGGCGGAGGTTGACGTAGAGGTCGAGCCCGAAGCGGATCCCCGAGATGATCGCCCGCTCGAGGAGCCCGGTCTCCACGCGGGGGTCGCCGATGGCCCCGAGGTAGATCGCCCCGTAGTCCTGCATCGAGCGCAGCGCCGCGTCGGGGAACGTCTCGCCGGTCTTGAGGTAGTGGTCCGCCCCGTAGGGGAGGGACTCCGCCCGGAACCGGAAGCCGTAGACCTCCGAGGCGGCGCGGAGGACCTTGAGGCCCTCCCGGATCACCTCCGGCCCGATCCCGTCCCCCCCGATCACCGCGATGTCGTGCATGAGGAGTCGCTCCCGTGAGGTTCCCCGGCCCCGGCTACGCGGCCTTCGGGTTCTCGACCAGGAGCGCGATCCCCTGGCCGCCGCCGATGCAGGCGGAGGCGATCCCGTAGCGCTTGCGGCGCTTGCGGAGCTCGCGCACCAGGGTGAGGACGAGCCGCGCCCCGGTCGCGCCCAGCGGGTGGCCGAGCGCGATGGCCCCGCCGTTCACGTTCACCTTCTCGCGGTCGAGCCCCAGCTCCTTCTCCACCGCGAGGTACTGCGCGGCGAAGGCCTCGTTGATCTCGAACAGGTCCACCCGGTCGAGCGCGATCCCGGTCCTCTCGAGGACCCTCCGGATGGCCGGGACCGGGCCGATCCCCATGATCTCCGGGGGCACGCCCGCGATCCCCCAGCCGCGCACGACGGCCTGGACGTCCCAGCCGGACTTCCGCGCCTCCTCGGCCGTCGCCAGGACCACCGCCGCGGCGCCGTCCACGATGCCGCTCGCGTTCCCGGCCGTGACCGTCCCGTCCTTGCCGAAGGCGGGGGGGAGCTTCGCCAGCCCCTCCAGCGTGGTCTCGGGCTTGACGTGGTCGTCCGCCGAGACCGCGACCTCCTCCCGGCCCCGCTTCACCTTCACCGGGACGATCTCCTCGGCGAAGAGCCCCTCCTTCACGGCGCGGGCCCCCTCGCGGTGGCTGCGCAGCGCATACTCGTCCTGCGCCTGCCTCGGGATGGACAGCTTCCGCGCCAGGTTCTCGGCGGTCTGCGCCATGTAGAACCCGCAGAAGGGGTCCATCAGCGCCACCATGAGCATGTCCTCGAGCGCAGCCGGCTGCCCGAGGCGGAACCCCTCCCGCGCCCCGCGGAGAACGTGGGGGGCCTGGCTCATGTTCTCCATGCCGCCCGCCACGGCGACGGTGGCCTCGCCGAGGAGGACCATCTGCGCAGCGCTCACCGCGGCCTGGATGCCGGAGCCGCAGATCCGGTTGACCGTGAGCGCCGGGACCTCGATCGGGAGTCCGGCCTTCAGCGCGGCGTGGCGCGCGCCGTAGATCGCGTCCCCCGCGGTCTGCATCGCGTTCCCCATCACGACGTGGTCCACGCGGTTCGCGGGGACCCGGGCGCGCTCCAGGGCCCCCGCGATCGCCCGGGCGCCGAGGTCGTTGGCCCCCACGTCCTTGAACAGGCCGAACCCCTTCGTGCCCACGTACTCGGCCATCGCGGTGCGGACCCCGCCGACGATGACCACGTCCTGCGCGCTCATGGGGGGTCTCCTGTCGTGCGGCCGCCAGCCGAGTCTAGGGGACGTCCGCGGGGTTGCAAGTATCCACCCTCATCGACCGGGCTCCAGGTCGCGGACCTCCTACCGCCCCTGGAACCTCGGCGGCCTCTTCTCGAGGAACGCCCGGAGCCCCTCCTTCATGTCCTCGGTGGCCGCGGCGAGCCCGAACAGCTTCCGCTCCGCGCGCATCCCCGCCGCGGTGCCGAACTCCTCCCCGTGGAGGACGGCCCGGAGCGCGAGCCGCACCGCCTCGGGGCCCCGCCGGAGGATCGCGAGGGCGAGCTTCCGGGCCTCCCCCACCACGGCCTCGGGCGGGGCCACCCGGTTCGCGAGCCCCCAGCGCAGCGCCGTCTCCGCGTCCACGGGGTCCGCCGTGAGGATCATCTCGAGGGCGCGGGCCCGGCCCACCACCCGCGGGAGGCGCTGCGTCCCCCCGTAGCCGGGGATGAGCCCGAGCCCGACCTCCGGCAGCCCCACCTTCGCCGTCGTGGAGAGGACGCGGAGGTGGCACGCCAGCGCCAGCTCCAGCCCGCCGCCGAAGGCCACGCCGTTCACCGCGGCGACGACGGGCTTCCCGCAGCCCTCCAGGGCGTCCATGAGCGCCTGCCCGCGCGTGGAGAGCTCCACGGCGGACCGCGGGGTCATGCGCGCGAGGTCGGCGATGTCCGCCCCCGCCACGAAGGCCTTCGGGCCCTCGCCGGTGAGGACCGCCGCGCCGACGCCGTCGTCGGTGCGCACGCGCTCCGCCGCGGCGAGGAGCTCCGCCACGACCGCGTCGTTGAGCGCGTTGAACTTCTCCGGCCGGGCGACCTTCACCAGCGCGACCCGGTCCGCCACCTCGAACGCGACGAAGCCCATGCCCGTTCCCTCCGCGCCGCCGGCCGCCCCGTTCTACCGCACCTCGACGAACCTGCCCCCGTGCTCCGCGGCCAGGGTCCTCAGGAAGGCCCGGTCGATGGCCTGCCCCACGCCGATGGCGTGGAGGGCCACCGCGTGCGAGCGGTCCCACTCGCGCGCCCCCTGGAGCACGCGGTCCGTCTCGCGCACCCCGTCGGTGCCCACGAGCGAGCCCGTGGGCGTGGTCGGGGACCCGTCGGTGAGGAGGAACACCGTGTCCGCCCCCCCGCCGTAGGCCGCGTCGGACGGGCTCCCCGCGGGACCGCGGAAGACCTCCTCGAGCGCCGCGTAGGTGTTCGTCGGCCCCGCGGCGGCCAGCGCGTCCACCCAGGCGGCCACCTCCTCCTTCGCCTTCGCCGTGGCCCGGGTGAGCCCGGGCTTCCAGCGGCGCACGGAGTCGCTGAAGGCGTACACGGTGAAGGAGCACTCTCCGTCCAGGGAGCGGATCGACCGGAGGAGCTCCTTCTTCGCCGCGTCGATCTTGGCGCCGCCCTTCTCCCCGCCCGAGGGATCGGCCATCGTCCCCGAGACGTCGATCACGTAGACGATGCGCTTCGAGGGGGTCGAGATGTCGTAGTAGCGGTGCCTGCCCCGGGCGTCGTCCGCGGGCGGGGCGCCCCCCTCCCGCTTCCCCGACGCGGCGAAGGCGGCCCGGTTCTCCTGCCACCACTGCCGCCACATCTCCGCCTCCATCCCGAAGCGCTGCCCGGTGACGCCCCGGAGGAGGTCCCCGATGTCCTGCCGCAGCCGCCCGTCCTCGCGGCCCATCCGGCCGACGAGGAGGTCCACCGCCTCGACCGTCCCGCGGGCCGCGAGCCCCCGGGCCGCGGCGAGCCGCACGGTCCAGGCCGCGTCCTCGAGCGCGCGGCCGAGGTCCGCCAGCGACGCCGCCTCCCCGAGCACCGAGAGCGCGGACGCGGCGGCCTCGCGCACGGAGACGTCGCGGTCCGCGAGCGCCCCCCGGAGCGCCTCCGCGGC
>CAZKTF010000180.1:0-7471 GCA_964555565.1 uncultured Planctomycetota bacterium
ACCGCTTCGAGCGCGGAGCCGACTTCGCGGCCACGCCCCTGGCCTGCGCGCGTGTGGCCCAGCTGATTCTCGAGACGGGCGGCGGAACGCTCGACGCCGAGGAGAACATCACACTTCCGATGGCGCTCGCCGGTCGCAAGCCCGACCGGGAGTGGTTCGACCGCGTCGTGAACACGGTCCGCCTCGGCGACCGTTTGCACCATCGCCCGTCGTAGCTGTCCGGAGGCCAGTAGCAGCGTGTCGCGGTCGCCCGTGCGCTGGCGTCGCAGCCGGAACTCATCCTCGCCGACGAGCCGACCGGGAACCTCGACAGCGACACGGGGGAGCGCATCCTGGACCTCCTCTCCGGCCTGCACGCCCGCGGGATGACGCTCGTCGTGGTCACGCACGAGCCCGCCGTCGCGGCGCGGGCGCGGCGCACGGTGGAGTTCCGGGACGGGGCCGTCGTGCGCGACGAGGTGCGTCAAGGCGGAGGCGGGTAGGGGGAAGGGAAAGGGCAGGGGCAGGGACGCCAACCCGGGCTTCGCACGCTGCTCCCTACCCGTACCCGTACCCGCCGTTCGTCGTCGTGTCCCTACTTCGGGGGGTCGGCGGGCTTCGGGGCGTCCCCTTCCTTCGGCCCCTCCGGGGCCTTCTTCCCCTCGGGCTTCTCCGGGGGGGGGGCGGGCTTCTTGCCGGGAGGATCTCCGGGGCGGTTCGCGAACTTCTTCAGCGAGTCCTCCACGATGGCGTCCACCCTGGCGGCCTGCTCCGCGGTGAGGGTGGCGGCCTCGAGGTCCTTGCGGAGCTTCTCGCGGATCTTCTCGCGCTCCGCCTGCGCCTCCTCGATGGTGATGACTCCCTCGCGCAGGTCCCGGGAGGCCTCCCGCAGGGCCCGGGTCATGTCCGCGAGCGCGGGGCCCACGCGGAGGATCTGGTCGTCGTCGAGCCCCGCCTCGGTCCGGAGGCGATCGCCGAACATCCGGGTGGGGTCCGGCTTCCCGCCCGGCGGCCCCGGCTCCCGGGGGGGCTTCCCGGGCTGCTGCATCGGGGCGCGCAGCGCCCCGAGGACCCGCTCGTAGAGCGGCCGGCGCTCGGGGGCCGCATCGGCGAGGGCCTTCTCCACGAGCGGGGCGGCCGCCGGACCGAGGGCCCGCAGGGCCTCGGCGGCGCTCCTCTGGATGGCGGGGTCGGCGTCCGCCAGACGCTGGACGCAGGTCTCGGCCCAGGCCCGCGCCTCCGGGGAGAGCGGCTTCGGTTCGGGGGCCTTCCCCTGCGGGGGCTCGGGGCGGCGCATCTTCTTCCGGTCGCCCTTCCCGGCGGGCTCGCCGCCGGGGCGGTCCGCGGCGTCGGCACCGGCCTCCCCGGGGGCGTCGGCGGGGGCGCGGCGGACCTCGACCACGTCCTTCTTGTCCACCGCGCGCACGGTGCCCGCCACGCGGATGGCGTAGGCCTCGGCGTCCTCGGCGGTGATCTTCCCGCGCAGTTCGCGTCCGTCCTTGAGGACGAGGACGTCCTCCCGAACGGGCTTCGGGGCGGCATCGGGGGCCGCGGGGGTCTTCGCGGCGGGGGCGGGCGGCGGGCCGCCCATCTCCTCCCCCTCCCCGAGGAGAGGGGGGACCGGCGCGAGAGGCGCGGCCGTCGCCGGCCCGGCCCACGCCGCCGCGAGCGCCATCGCCGCAACGCCCCCGATGAGGTGCCTCGCCATGGTTCGTCCTCCTGCCCGGGACCCCGCGACCGTCCGTGGCGTCGCGAACGACTCTGGAACCCGCCCGCCCGGAGAATGTTCCGGGGGACCTTCCTGGAGGGGGTTAGGATACTCGAAGAGGCCGTGGGAATGGGTGGCCGGAGGCTGAACGGTGACGCGGGTCCTGGTCGTGGACGACGAGCCCTTCATCCGCGACCTCATCCGGGACTCCCTCGCGGCCCGGAACTACGAGACCACCATGGCCGCGAGCGGCGTCGAGGCCCTGGACGTCCTCGCCCGGGACCGGTTCGACATCGTGATCACCGACGTGGTGATGCCGGGGATGGAGGGGTTCGAGCTCCTCAAGCGGGTGAAGAAGTCCTACCCCTCCGTGCGCGTCATCGTCCTCACCGGCTACGCCCGCAGCGCGAACATCGGCGACTTCCTCCTCCAGGGGGCGGACGAGTTCCTCGCCAAGCCCTTCCGCCCGAGCGAACTGCTCTCGGCGCTGCGCAGGGTGGAACAGCTCATCGCGGGCGGAGGCGGGGATGCCAGGGGCGCGGCCCGCGAGGGCTCGCCCCCCGACGGACCGGACACCCGGGGCCCGGCCTGACCCCGGTCGCACCTGACAAGGTTCGTCGCAGGATCAGGCCGTGCGGGTTCGCACGGGGAGCCACGGCGAGTGGGCCATCGGATCGATGCCGACACCATAAAATCATTCAAAAAAACAAGTTATGACGAGTGTTTCGATTCGGTGACGACGGCATGGGCGTTGCGCACTCGCGGATGACCGACACGGTCCGCGGTGCGGGCCGCGGGTGTCGGTCCGTGCTCGACGGGTTGTGCCGCGCCTCCCGGACGGATCGAATCGGAGGGCGCGGCGGAGTCCCTGGCGCGGTTGCGATCGGGAACCGGCGGAGCCGGAAGACCGAGTCGGCGCAGCCGGCCGACAGTGCCGACGGAGCCGGCCGAAAGCGCCGGCGCAGCCGGCCGAAAGCGGAGGTCCGATGCGCCGTTTCCTCTTGATAGGATCTCCGCGCGGGACTTACAATCCGGAGTACGTAGCCGAACCCTGGCTCCAGGCGGGAGGAGGTCCCATGACCGTAGTGAGTAGGTTGCTGACGGCCCGTAGGTTCCTCGGGTCGCGGGTCGGGCTTCCGGTGGCCGTGGCCATCGCCCTCGCGGGTTGCAGCGGAGGCGGGGCGGGCGGAGATCCCCCGGGCCGCGAGGGGCAGCCTCTGATCGTGCGGCAGATGACGCCGACGAACGGGCAGGAGACGCTCACCGACCTCTCCGACCCCGGTCTCGGCGGCAAGGTCTCGGCGCGGTTCTCCACCACGCCGAGGACCGGCTCGATCATCGACCTCACGAACCCCTTCAACGGGCTCACCCCCGACGTCCAGATCCTCGACCAGACTTTCGCCCGCGTGCCGGGCCAGCCCTCGCTGGACCCCCTCACCCAGACCTTCTCCTTCGCGCCCGCCGGGAACGTCCTCGGGAACGCCCAGTACACGCTCACGCTCACCCGGTTCGTCAACACCACGTCGGGGTCGCGGCTGAACGAGGGGGTGGAGGACTTCTCCTCGTCCTGGACGGTGGGGGCGGACATCTACCCGCCCGTCATCCGCAACACCACGCCCGCCGTCAACCAGAACGAGGTCCCGCTCTTGCAGGACGTCGTCATCACCTTCAACGAGTCCCTGGACGCGTCCACCGTCGTCCTGGGCCAGACCTTCTTCATCGAGGACGGCGGCACCAACCCGCCCACCCCGCTGCTCGGGACCCTCTCCCTCAAGAGGGACGGGTTCGACGTCCGCTTCCGTCCCGACCCCTGCGTCGGGATGCCCTCCGCGACCACCGTGGTCGTCCGCATGCTCGCCCAGGCGCCGGCCAACGGCTCCTACTTCAAGGACCGGGTGGGCAACGGCCTCGTGCAGCAGGGCGCGACCGGCCAGGTCCAGTTCCAGTTCAACACCAAGAGCGGCAACGTGCTTCCCGACCCGACCTACGTCCCGCACCCCGGCTCGCGCCTCGCGCTGGCCGGCGGCCCCGCGGGTGACGCGGTGTTCGCCTCGAGCTTCAACCACATCGTGGCCCTCGACAGCGCCCCGGTCCTCCGCGACCTGCTCTTCAACGGGACCTTCCGCCCCGAGCTGGTGCAGCAGATCCTCCTGGCCAACGTGGCGCCCCGCAACTGGCGCACGGGCGCCTGGGGCTCCTTCTCCTACCGCGCGGACTGGGACGTGAAGCTGGGCAGGGTGGGCGAGGGGATCGTGGACTGGCGGTACGAGCCCACCCTCCTCCACACCTACCTGTACGTGATCGACGAGTCCGACGAGAGCATCGCGATCATCAACTCCGGGAACGGGAAGATCGAGGGCCGCCTGAAGGGGGTCGGGTCCCCGCGCGGCATCACGATGACGGGGCCCTACGGTTCCCAGAGCCTCTCCCCCGAGATCTTCGTCTCGAACTTCGGGCAGGGCACCGTGACCGGGCTCCCGATGAGCGGGATCCAGGCCGGGCAGGCCATCTGCACCGCCGTCACGGACCTCAACGTCAACCGCGACAAGCGCGCGATCTTCAACGTGGGCCGCGCGCCCGGCGGGATCGCGGCCGAGTGGTACGGCAGCCCGTTCAACATCGCCGCGGTCGCGAACACGGCGGACGACTCCATCACCGTCTTCGACACCGTGACGACCGGGAACTCCGGCACCGGCCAGGCCACGCTCTCCCTCGCGTACCAGTCGGGCGGCGAGGGGCCCTTCGATGTCGCCTGGTCGCCCTACGTGCCGGGCGCCGGGATCTGGTGCTGGATCGCGCACGGCGGCGGCGCGCAGGACGAGGACGGCTCCGTGAGCCTCTGGTGGAACAACGCGGGCGGGTTCATCTTCACCCAGCCGACGGGCTCCATCCTGGCCACGCTGCAGGACAAGATCAAGAACCCGGGCAAGATCTTCCAGGACGTGCTCTCGCTCGACTGCTACGTGCCGAACACCTCGGGCGAGACGGTCACCACGCTCCAGGTCAACGTGCTCGGCTCGGTGATCTTCACGACCATCCAGCCCGTCGTGAAGGGGGAGCGCGAAGTCGGCCCCAACCCGACGAAGGTGACCTTCGACCCGCGGTTCGGGCGCATCGCCTTCGTGGCCCTGGCCGGGTCCGGGCAGGTGGCCATGTACGACATCAACGCCACCGTGGCCGCCCCGCCGCTGCTGAACGTGCCGGGCGTCCGGGGGATCTTCTCCTTCTGGGATCAGTAGACCGGGGAGCCGTTCCGGGGGCCCCGGGGCGAAAGCCCCGGGGCCTCTTGATTCAGCGGCGCTCGCCCACGACCTCGAACACGCGCGTGAGGATCGCGTCCGCCGTCACTCCCTCGGCCTCGGCCTCGAAGGAGAGGACCAGGCGGTGCCGCAGGGCCGCGGCGGCGTGGCGCCGTGCGTCGGCGAAGGAGGCGTTCCAGCGGCCGTCGAGGAGCGCCGTCGTGCGCGCGAGGAGCGCGAGCGCCTGCGCCCCCCGCGGTCCCGAGCCCCAGCGGACGAAGCGTCCCACGGCGGCCGGGGCCCCGGGGCCCCCGGGCTGCGTCGCGAGGACCAGGTCCGCGATCCAGCGCAGGACCGGGCCCGGGAGGTGGACCCGCCGGACCAGGCGGCGGAGGTCGCGGACCCGGGCGGCATCGAGGACCGCGGCCGGGGGCGGGGCCGGCTCCCCCGTGGTGCGCCGGACCACTTCCTCCAGCGTCTCCCGGTCGGGCGGCGCGAGGAGGGCCTTCAGCAGGAAGCGGTCGAGCTCCGCCTCCGGCAGCGGGTAGGTCCCCTCCATCTCGATGGGGTTCTCGGTGGCGAGGACGAGGAAGGGGTCGGGGAGGGCGTGCGTGGTCCCGCCGGCGGTGACCGCCCCCTCCTGCATGGCCTCGAGCAGCGCCGACTGGGTCTTCGGGGTGGCGCGGTTGATCTCGTCCACGAGGACGAGGTGGGCGAAGACCGGCCCCCTCTGGAACCGGAACTCGCGGGCGCCCCCCGGACCCTCGGCGAGGACCGTCGTCCCGAGCACGTCGGCCGGGAGGAGGTCCGGGGTGCACTGCACCCGTGCGAAGGAGAGGCCCAGGGCGCGGGCGAGGGTGCGCACGAGGAGCGTCTTCCCGAGGCCGGGGACCCCCTCGAGCAGGACGTGGCCCCCGGCGAGGACCGAGGCCAGCGTCGCCTCCACGGCGTCGGCGTGCCCGACGATCGCCCCGGCGACGGCCGCGCGCACCGCGGAGGCCGACCCCACGAACGCGGCCGCCTCGCGCTCCAGGGCCGCGGCGGCTTCCGCGTCGCTCACGGGTAGATCTTGTAGAGCATCCGGGGGAACGGGATGGTCTCCCGGATGTGGGGGACCCCGGCGATCCAGGAGGTCGCCCTCTCGATCCCCATGCCGAAGCCCGCGTGGGGCACCGAGCCGTAGCGGCGGAGGTCCAGGTACCAGCGGAAGTCCTCGGCGGGGAGGCCGTGCTCCGCGATGCGGCGCCGGAGGAGCTCGAGGTCGTGGATCCTCTCGCTGCCGCCGATGAGCTCGCCGTACCCCGGGGCGAGCATGTCCGCGCAGAGGGCCACCTCGGGCCGGGCGGAGTCCGGCTGCATGTAGAAGGCCTTCACGGCCGCGGGGTACCGGGTCACGAAGACCGGGCGGTCGTACTGGCCCGAGAGGAAGACCTCGTGGGGGGCCCCCAGGTCCTCGCCCCAGCGCAGCGGCGTCAGCCCCTCGGTCCCGCCCGCCGCGGCCGCCGCGTTCACGCGCTCCACGGCCTCGTCGTAGGGGACGCGGGGGAAGGGGGGCTTCACGGCCTCGAGGGCCCCGCGGTCCCGCTCCAGGACCTCGAGGTCCTTGGCCCGCCGCTCCAGCACTCTGGCGACGATGCCGGAGAAGAACCGCTCCTGGAGGACGAGGTTGTCCTCGAAGCCGGCGAAGGCCACCTCGGGCTCGATCATCCAGAACTCCGTCAGGTGGCGGCGGGTCTTCGACTTCTCGGAGCGGAAGGTGGGGCCGAAGCAGTAGACCTTCCCGAAGGCCATCATCCCGCTCTCGACGTAGAGCTGCCCCGACTGGGTCAGGTAGGCGGGGCCCAGGTCGAAGTACTCCGCCTGGAACAGGTCGCTCGTCCCCTCGCAGGCGCAGGGGGTCAGGATGGGCGTGTCGAAGCGGACGAAGCCCTCCGCGTTGAGCCACTCCTGGGCGGCCGCGATCACCTCGGCCCGGATGCGGAGCAGGGCGTGCTGCCTCTGGGAACGCACCCAGAGGTGGCGGTGCTCCATGAGGAAATCGACCCCGTGCTCCTTCGGGGTGATCGGGTAGGGCTCGGCGGCCTGGACCACGGTGGCCGCCCGGATCCCCACCTCGACCCCTCCCGGCGACCGGGGGTCGGCGCGGACCGTGCCATCGACGAGCAGGGAGGACTCCTGCGGGAGGCGGTCGAGGGTCTCGAAGAGGGCGTCGCCGACCTCGCCCCTCACCGCCACGCACTGGGCCAGCCCGGTCCCGTCGCGGAGGACCGCGAAGAGGATCTTCCCCTTCCGCCGGCCGTGGAGGAGCCAGCCCCGGAGGCGGACCTCCTCCCCCACGTGGGACGCGAGGCTCTCGACGGGGACCACGGGCGGCACGGGGCGCATTGTATGAAACGGCTTCCGTCTATCGCCGCGCCCTTTGCAGGGCCTCGCGCACCAGGTCGCCGGGCGCGGCGTCCTTCCCGAGGGCCCTGGCCGCCTCGGCGGCCAGGCGCTCGGCGTCCCGTCGGTCCACCCCGAGGGCGACGAGCGCCTCGGCGGCGTC
>CAZKTF010000181.1:0-7448 GCA_964555565.1 uncultured Planctomycetota bacterium
GACACCCCTGAGATTCGCTTTGCGCTCGAGTTTGTCCCCCCGGACGCCCCGCCCGCCGCCTTCGCCGACGCCCTGGCCCGCGCCCTCGAGGCCGCGGCCGCGGGGCCCCGCATCCCCGATCGCGAGGTCCTCGCCCGCTTCGGCGTCGAGCGCCTCGCCGACGACCTCGAGCGCGTCTACCGCGAGGCCGGCTCCCGCTGACCCCGATGGCTCGGTGACAGCCCGTGCGGCTGTTAACCGGAGGGCTGCAGGTTCGAGTCCTGCTTGGGGAGCCATTTTTTCACCACGCGAACCAGCGTGGTCGGTTGTTGAACGGAGCCCCGATTGGCGCGTGCTGGTCGGGGCTTCAACTTTCTTGCGACCTGCCGCGGACTTGCACACGCCCGCGGACCTTCCGCGCGATCGGCACGCCGCCCGCAGACAGAACCGGAGAGAACGCCGGGACCACGCCGGGCGCCCGGATCGGCTCTCTCCGGGGCCGAAAAGGGCGGAGAGACCCAGAGAGAACGAGGCGCCCGTTTAACGCAGGCGCCCCATTGTTTTACAGGCGCCCGTGGGGCGCGCGGCCGTTTTACACGCAACATGCCGAGCGCGCTCGCGAATCGGTGAAAAGCAGCTCAGCGGAGAGTCGCACCAAGGTCTCATGACGTTGGCAACAACGTGAGACCCTATCGCGCACTGGAACTCTCCGCCGGCAGCCGAACCTGGCGCGAGTCCTCCGTCAGCGTCCAGCGCGACGGCGTGACCAGCAGCATCTCGGCCAAGCCATGCGGCAGCACTTGCTCGGACCAAGGGCGCCGGGGTTGCTCCATGGCGAATTGCAGGCAGACCGTCATCCCGAGCACCAACCGCTCGCTCACGAGTTCCGCAGCTCCGCCAACAGATCCGGCACTGAGATGAGCGCGATTTTGACCCCGTGATCGGAGAATCCGTAGGGAAGAATGAGTGTGTCGCCGTTGATGAGGCCGCCACAGGAGTAAAGGACGTTCGGGACGTAGCCCTCGCGCTCCGTCTCGTCCGGCGCCAGAAGCGGAACCGGCAGACAGCCGATCACCCGCCACGGATTGGCGAGATCGAGGAGCAGGGCGCTGAGGGTGTAGCGCCTCATCGGCCCTACGCCGTGCGTGAGCACCAGCCAGCCCGCGTCGGTCTCGAGGGGCGAGCCGCAGTTACCGATGTACAGCAGTTCCCATGACCTGGGTGGCCTGTAGAGCTCGTTGGCCTCGTTCCAGAACCGCACGTCAGTCGACGTTGCGAGGTGGAGGTTCTCGCGATCCTTTCGTGACAGCATCACGTATTTGCCGTCGATTCGACGCGGAAACAACGCCATGCCCTTGTTCTGTGCCGCGACGCCGTTCAGGGTCGAGATCGTGAAGGTCACGAAGTCCTCGGTCTCGATCAGCTGAGGCAAGATCTCGAACCCGTCGAACGCGGTATACGTGGCGTAATACTTCACAGTCCCGTCTTCCTCGACGAAGCGGACAAAGCGAGCATCTTCCATCCCCCGCGTCTCGTTCGGCCCGGCGGGGAAGATTACCCGCTCGGCGAGCTCGGAATCGGTGGGGAAGCTCGTGACGTAGTTGGACGAGGCGAGGACGCGGATGATCTTCGCGGTCTCGTAGCTCATGGCAGGGGGATCGCCATCCTTTCCGAGCAGTGCGAGCGCGCGCTCCAGATCGTCGAGCGTGAACTTATCCGACAGCCCAGAGAGCACTCTCCAGGCGATGTCGTTGCCAGCACCGAGCTCGCCGAGCTTGGCGCGGAATAGCTGCTTGTCGTAACTCCCTGGAACGGTATGCCGCCCATTGACGAGCTTCGAGCCCACCGGGTCGAACGTCACTTCGCTCGCGGTGTCGATGGTGCCGGAGCGGAACTCGATGGACGAGATGTGGCCTTCACCCACGGCCCGGAGGCTCATCACGAACCGTCGGTGGCCAGGTGGGAGGTTATCCTGGTCCGGCGCGAGCACCATCGACGGGTTGAAGAGCGCGGCGGCCTCGACCGAATACTCGTGCGTGAAATACGCGCCGATGAGCAGGCGCCGTTCGCGACTGACATGGGTCCCCGGGGCGATGTGGTGCGCGACTTGCTCGAAGTGCCGCTCCAGGATTTGCTCGAACCCTTTGTGGCGCTGCGAGAAGTCCGCCATGACGCCTGCAAGTGCCGAGGCTACCTCCGACTCCGGGAGCTCTAGGATCCGATCCATGAGCAGCCCCGCCCGCGACTTACCGCCCCCCACGATCTCTTCGCCCGGCAGGAATGGCTTGGCGATGACGCGGCGGGGATTGGGCAAAAGGGTGCGCGCAGTTCGCGTCACGGCCAGCCCTGAGCTGCTCATGACTCGGTCCCTCCTTCGAATCGGATAGCGAGCGTGTGCTCGAGTCCTTCGCCGGCAAGTTCGAGCATCTCCAGGAGCGACAGCAGAAAACAGATGGTGCTTTCGGCGCCTTGATTCTGGTTGACCTGAGTGGCCCCGAGCCCATCGCGGCAGCCCGCCGTCACCGGGTCGTAGAGCGGCATTCCGAGTCGGTTGACGCCGAGGAACCACGTGAACGATTCACGCATGCGACGGAGATACTGATGATCTCCAGTGGTGATGTAGGCGCCTCGGAAGGCGAGCACGAAGGCTGCCGCATCGATCGCCTGCTCGTCTGCAGGTGGCTTTTCCCCGCCGCGGCAGTGCCAGCTGGCGTTCCCGACCAACGTCAGGCGCCCGTCCTCGAAGCAGACGTCTTCGAGGAACTCGAGAGACTCGCGGGCCACGCGCAAGCTTGCCCGGTCGCCCGTCACCGAGAAGGCTTTGAAGAGCGCGAGCGGAAGGACGGCGTTGTCGTAGGTGAGCGACGGTTCGAACCAGCGCCAGTCATCACTGGCCTCTTGCTCGTAGCGCTTGACCAGCTTCTCCGCCATGAGGCTCAGGCTGCTCTTGGCTGCGTCGCCGGACGGCTCCGCAGCGACCAAGCCCGAAAGGCCGAGGATGGTCGACGCGGTCCCGCGTGGGCCGAGCTCCATCGCTCTCGGCAAGGCGCGGTCGAGCATCTCCCTTGCCAGCAGCCGGCAGCCTTCGTCGGTGGCGAGCGCGACCGTCGTACCGAGCGCCCAGATGGCGCGGCCCAGGCAGTCTTCCGAGCCAGGACTCGACTCCGGCGTGACCTGCGTACGGTCGTAGCCCATCAGGTTCTTGAAGTCGCCCGCGTCATTCTGCGCGCAGTGCAGGTAGCTGAGGTACGTGGTCACCAGAGCCTTCGTCTTAGGATCGCTGCTCACCCGGTCTGCCTGGAGCGCAACGATCAAAGCGCGCGCGTTGTCGTCAACGCAATACCCGCTGCTCCGCGCAGGAACGCTATATCTGGCGTGCTGGATCACTCCGGTGTCGTCAGTCATCCGGATCAAATGATCGAGGCGTAGCTCGGGTAGGCTGCTGGCGCGCGTTGGCCTGATGGGTGCCGATTTTCTGGGCGCCTCCGCCAACACCTTGGTCCCAAGCTCGAGGTACGCCTTTCTGATCCGCGGCCACACCATGGACCGGGTGAATGCGAAGGCGGAGCGCCGGACGCGCTCGATCTCGGTGGGCGAGCCCAGCAGGGAGAGCAAGCCGGCGGCCAAGGCGTCGTGATCGTCGAACGGGAACAAGTGCCCGCGTCCGCCCGAGAGGAGCTCCTCGGCGTGCCAGTACGGCGTCGATACGACGGCCGCTCCCGCCCCCATCGCGTAGGACAACGCGCCGCTCGTGACCTGCGCCTCGTTCTGGTATGGGCTGACGTAGAGGTCGGCGGCCTGCAAATAGTTGCACAGCTCTTCGTCGGAGACGAACTGGTCACGGAAGACTACGTGCTCGCGGACGCCGAGGCGTTCGGCCTCGCGTTCGAGGGAAGTCCGGTACGCCTCGCCGTGCCAGCGCACGATCATGGGGTGCGTCGCGCCGACAACGAAGTAGACCACATCGGGGAACTTCGCGACCACCGCCGGCAGCGCGCGGATGACCGTCTCGATCCCTTTGTTGGGTCCCAGGAGTCCGAACGTCAGCAACATCCGTTGGCCGGAGACGCCGAACTTCGCCTTCAGTCGCTGCGGGTCCCGAGGCGCCATCTCGGGGATTCCGTGCGGGATGACTTCGAGCTTTTTCTCGTTCACCCCATAGGACGTCTTAAGCAGTTCTGCCGCTACCTTGCTCATCACGACGAGCCGCGCGCACTCGCGAGACATCTTCTGGATGATCGCTCTTTGAGAGGCTGATGGCCTTCTGAGAACGGTGTGCAGCGTGGCTATGACCGGCGCTCGGAGCGCCGTTAGAAGGTCGAGGATGTACGCGCCATCATCACCGCCGAAGATGCCGTGCTCGTGCTGAATGGACACGAGCCGCACCTCCGAATAGTTGACGAACTCGGCCGCTCGAGCATAGTCGCCCTTGATCCCCTGCCGAATCTCGTACTTGACCTCATGCGCGTACTCGTACTGACCTCCCGGATCGCTCACCGCGATGATCATCGGGAGCACGCCCTCGCTGGCGGCGCCGCTCGCCGCGGAGAGGTCGCGGGTGAAAGTGGCAATGCCGCATCGACGCGGCGGATAGGTTCCGACGAACGCGATCGGTAGGTCCGCGCCCGCCGGCGTCAGCGGGGTGGGGGCTTCCTGCCACAATTCACCGTGCTCCGAGCTTCCACGTCTATCCTGGCTCATCGTCGGCGCCTTCCCGCTTTCGTTCTAGAGCCCAGTGGCGCCTCTACCGGGGGAGGCACCCACGGAACCCTGGTCGGCGCGATCTCGGCCCGCAGCGACTTCAGCAGCAACATGAAGTCCCACACGGCCCAGACGTCGTGTTCCATGAAGACGCGGACATGCTCGGGCAGCCGGACTGACCCAAAGACGGCGTGCCGCCCGAGTGCGTCTCGATCGAGTCGTCTACTCGCAGGCCCGGCGACCTGTGCGGCCGAAGCCGGATCGGCGTCGCGAAGACACGCCAGCACATTGGTCGATGGTTCGCTCATCAACCTACAAGGTGCAGGAACGCACTCGGAGAGGCAACAGATCTTACCGCCATGCAAGGATATCTGGAAGGCAAGCCAGTCGGCTCGCAGCTGCTGGGCGTGCCCATCACGCGACCTTCTCACGCAGGTTTTCGATCACCTGCGCGTGCTTGCGGATGGCGGCGACGACCTTGCTCCGGTTCTCCTCGGTCACGCCCTCCTTCACGAGCGCCTCGACGTTGCCGTGGTAGCGCTCCCACGCGCGGTCGAGCGCGTCGGTGCTCATCCGCAGGTACTCCCGTCGGACCACGGCGAGCGCGTCGAGATTGCCCCGAGTGAGCTCGGCCGGCTCGAGGTCCTTCTCGACCGAGACCTCGATGTGGTCCTTCGCGACTCGCCGGGTCTGAAGGTGCGCGGTCCAGACCTTGCCAGGCCGCTCCCCCTTGGTCAGGTTGTAGATCTCGCTCGGAACGGGTCCCCGCTCCATCGAGCAGTAGGTCCCTCCGAAGATCGGCATCCCGTGCCTCTTGAGGGACTCCCGTTCCGCCAGATGCAGGACCTTCAGGAGCCGCCAGAGCCGCATGGGCTTCCCGTACGCACGGACGAGGACCACGGCCGCCTCGGTGGCGGCTCTCTCGTTGAACGGGAAGCGAAGGACCGAGTGGGCCATATCCAAAGGCTACATCGGCCCCACCCCGCAAGCGCGGGAACAGTTCTCGTTCCCGGCCTCGTCGGGGAAGGGGCCGCTCAATGGGACGGCCGTCGGCGGAGAAGCCCGTCCGGGGGCTGCGCGCGTCTACGTCTCGCCGGCAGACGGGCGGCAGGTGAGGTCCATTCTACGACGCCCGTGACAGATGTCGATGGCCTTCGTTCGCCAGGTCGGCACCCTGGAGAGCGGCATGAGCCACGGACCAACGCAAGTCCTTGCGGCACAGCGGGTACGGGCGCTGCCAAAACAGAGAGTGGTTCGTAAGAGGGTTGCGTTTGGGGAGCCAGCACCGGGCGGCCGCCGTCGGGTTAACGCAGACGCCCTTCGTGCCGCTCGCGCGCGAACGCCCGATGTCGCGACCCGTGGCCCTCTTCCGCGTGTATCTCATCGTGCTACTTTCCATCGCGTGCGCGAGAGAGTCCCCGGGTCGCGCTGACTTGGCCGATCGGGGCCGAATCCCGCTCTCAAACTCTCACGCTCTCGCGAGAGAGCAGCGCGACGGGTCAACGGTCGGACACGGCAATGCGGACACCACCGGTCAACTTTGTCGGCCGATCGAGGCGCCTCGTCCGCCCCCGCCCTCTTACTTGGGAAGCTCCAGCCTCACCTGCTCGTAACGCGCGCGGAGCAACGAGACGAGGCTCTTTCCCTGCGCCACATCATGTAGGTCCTGTTCCGTGAGGACGACAACGACCACTCCTCGGTCGTGGAAGAGATTTCGTTGTTCCCGGGCGGCGAACTTGTCTGTCTTGGAACCCGAGATGCCCCGGCGGGAGAAGAGGATCCCGAACTTCGACTTGGTGGAATCGAGGATCCGGCTGAACTTCGCGAATGACTCGAAGGAGACGGGCTTCTTCCAGTCCTTGGCCTCGCAGACAATGACGCGTCCGAGTTCCTCCCGGAAATCGACTGAGGGCCCCTCCATGGAGCAGATGAGGTCGTACTCCGTCGTGTCGCTCGGTTTCCGCATTTGCACGCGCACTCCGGGGAGGCACCCAAGAAGGTACGCGCCTACCCTTTCCAGATTGCGGCCGTCACCCGAGCCGAGCCTCCGAAGCAGGTACTCCACGAAGGAGCCGTTGCAGCGGTAGTGGGTCAACTCCGCAGCCGTCGGGATCTCGGTCATCCAGTCCTGGTCGAGATGCTGGAGGATCCACTCGGCGTGGCGCGATGCATCGCGATCGGTCTGCGCCACCTCCCATGCACGTCGCCCGTAGTCCTGAACCTGCCGATCGGTCAACCCGTGATGCCAGACGGCGCGGAAGTAGGTCCCCGTCCTCTCTGGATCAACCCGCCCCATCCCCCCAACAGCGTCCTCGCAGAGAGTGAGCATCAGGTACCGCTTGCCATGGCACGGGAAGTTCAGAACGTAGTAAAGGTCACTCGACCAGACCAGCGGCATCCCAGCCATGGCCCGACTCGCCTTGGAAGATCTCCGGAGGATGTGCCGGTGCAGCGCGTCGTTTACGTCCAGTGCCTCGTGGAACCGCTCCTGATTGCGATAGTGCAGGCCTAGAAGCTCCCAAACACGTTGCGCATCACCTGCAACCGCGATCTGCTTCGGCGAGAATCGCCTAGGGAGCTTCTTGAGCAGGACGGCCGACCCATCGCGCTGGGAGAGGATCTCCGAGAGCTCGGGGCCCAGGAGCTTGCGCAAATGGGTCTCGACATCGTCCATTCTTGTCACCAGGTGGGAGTGCCCGAACTCATGGTTCCTTGTAGTGGTCACGATAATCTTGCCGCTTCGGGTCGCGGGAGAGGCTTGCCGCCTC
>CAZKTF010000182.1:0-7404 GCA_964555565.1 uncultured Planctomycetota bacterium
AGTTCGTCCTCTTCGTCCTGACGCTGCTCGGGGTGGCGCTGTTCCACCACCACACCCTCCCGGTGGCGGCGTGCGGGCTCGCCTCGGTCCTCGCCTACAAGCTCCTGTTCGTCGGGAACTTCCACCTGGGCGAGCATCTCTTCGGCCACGGGCCGGGGGGCCACCTCTACGAGTACCTCTTCGGGGGAGGCGAGGGGCGGGGCGAGTGGCGCACGATCGTCAACCTGCTGGGCCTGCTCCTCGGTTTCGGCCTCCTCGCGAAGTACTTCGAGGAGTCGGGAGTCCCGAAGTGGATCCCCCGGATCCTCCCGAACCGGGGCGCGTGGGGCGGCTTCGTGCTCCTGGTCTACGTCTGGTTCCTCTCCTCGTTCCTCGACAACATCGCCGCCGCGATGATCGGGGGGGTCATCGCCCGGTCGGTCTTCCGCGGGAACCTGACGGTCGGGTACGTGGCCGCCATCGTCGCGGCCAGCAACGCGGGCGGGGCCTGGAGCGTGCTGGGCGACACGACGACGACCATGATGTGGATCGACGGCGTCCCCGCGCTGAACGTCGCCCACGGGATCGTGGCGAGCACGGTGGCCATCGTCATCGTCGGGCTCTTCGCCGGCCCCCAGCAGCAGAAGCACTCGCCCATGGTCTCCCCGGACCGGAGCCAGAAGGTCGCCATCGACAAGGCGTCGCTGTTCATCGTGGCCCTCATCCTCGCCGGCGCCATCGCCGCCAACTTCGCGCTCAACTTCCCCGGCGTGGGGGTCTGGGCGGCCATCCTCCTCGCGGCCTTCCTGCGCAGGCCCGCCTGGGGCGAGATGCCCGGGGCGTTCAAGGGCGCCTGCTTCCTCCTCTCCCTCGTCCTCTGCGCATCGATGATGCCCGTGAAGGCGCTCCCCGGGGCGTCCTGGCAGACGGCCTTCGGGCTCGGGTTCGTCTCGGCGGTCTTCGACAACATCCCCCTCACCGCGCTCGCCCTGAAGCAGGGCGGCTTCGACTGGGGGATGCTCGCCTTCACCGTGGGGTTCGGCGGCTCGATGATCTGGTTCGGCTCCTCCGCCGGCGTGGCCATCTCCAAGGACTTCCCCGAGGCGCGCAACACCGGGAAGTACGTCAAGCAGGGGTGGTTCGTCGCGGTGGCTTACGTCGTCGCGTTCTTCGCGCAGTATCTCCTCGTCCCCTGGGCGGTCCCCCCGGGCCACAAGTAGGGGTCGGCGGGAGGGGGATGCGGCGCGCGGCGCGGCCGTTGGGTAGGATGCGGCGATGCCCCCGCTCGCGGTGGTGCTCCTCTCCGGCGGGATCGACTCCGCCGTGGCCGCGGCCTGCGCCTGGGCGGACCGGTACGAGGTCCACGCCCTCACCGTGGACTACGGGCAGCGCCACGCCGCGGAGGTGGGCGCGGCCCGGGCCCTGGCGGCCTCCCTGCACCTGGCGAGCCACCGGGTGGTGGCGGTGGACCTCGCCTCCTTCGGCGGGTCGGTGCTCACCAACCCCGCGGCCCCGGTCCCGAAGGACCGCTCCCCCGAGGAGATGGCGGCCGTCATCCCCCCGACCTACGTCCCCGCCAGGAACACGGTCCTCCTCGCGCTGGGGCTCTCGCTCGCGGAGTCCATCGGGTCCCAGGACCTCTACCTGGGCGTGAACGAGGTGGACTACTCGGGGTACCCGGACTGCCGGCCCGAGTTCCTCCGCGCCTTCGAGCAGGTGGCCGCCGTGGGCACGCGGGCGGGGATCGAGGGGGACGTCTTCCGCGTCCACGCCCCCCTCATCCGCCTCACCAAGGCCGAGATCATCGTGCGCGGCGTGGAGCTCGGGGTCGATCTCGCCCTGACGCACTCCTGCTACGACCCGGACCGCGAGGGGCGCGCGTGCGGGCGCTGCGACTCCTGCATCCTCCGGAAGAAGGGCTTCGCGGAGGCGGCCATCCCGGACCCCACCGTCTACGTCCCGTGACGGGCGGGGCCCGGGGGTTCCGCGGGGGGGGACCCGCGGACTCGATCCTCCTCGCGGAGACCTACCTCTCGGTGCAGGGGGAGTCCTCCTTCGCGGGGCTCCCCTGCTGGTTCGTGCGGACGGCGCGGTGCAACCTCCGCTGCCGCTGGTGCGATTCCGCCTTCACCTTCACGGGCGGGGTCCGCCGGCCTGTGGGCGAGGTCGTGGACGAGGCGCTGGCGTCGGGGGCCCCGCTCGTGGAGGTCACGGGCGGGGAGCCGCTCCTCCAGCGGGCGTCCCTGGAGGTGATGCGGCGCCTCTGCGACGCCGGGCGCACGGTCCTCCTCGAGACGGGTGGGTCCCTCGACGTCTCGGGGGTGGACCCGCGCGTCCACCGGGTCGTGGACCTCAAGTGCCCCGGGAGCGGCGAGGAGGACCGGAACCTCTGGTCGAACCTCGACCGCCTGACCTCCCGCGACGAGGTGAAGCTCGTCCTCGCGGACCGGGCCGACTACGAGTGGGCGCGCGCCGTCGTCCGGGAGCGGCTCGCGGGGCGCCCCCCCGCGGTCCTCCTCTCCCCGGCCTGGGGGAGGCTCGAACCGGCGGACCTCGCGGCGTGGATGCTCGAGGACCGCCTCCCGGCGCGGCTCAACCTCCAGCAGCACAAGGTGATCTGGGGGGAGCGGCGGGGGGTGTAGGCTCCTTTCGTGCCCGCGCCCGTCCGCCCCCGCGCCCTCCTCTTCGACCTCGACGGCACGCTGGCCGACACGCTGCCGGACCTGGCCGACGCGGTGAACCAGACCCGCGCGCGCCTGGGCTGGCCCCCCATGCCCGAGGCCGCGGTGCGCGTCCACGTCGGGAGCGGCGTCCGGAGGCTCCTCAAGGGCTGCACCGGGCTCGACGACGACACGATCGAGTCGCTCGTCCCGCGGTGGCGGGAGTACTACCTGGCCCACGCCGTCGATCGGACGAGGCTCCTCCCCGGCGCCGCGGAGACGCTGGACGCCTGCCGTGCGCTCGGGATCGCCTGCGCGGTCGTGACGAACAAGCCGCTCGCCCACACGGAGCGGATCCTCGATGGGCTCGGCGTGCGGGAACGGTTCGGCGCGGTGCTCGGCGGGGACTCGCTCCCGACCATGAAGCCGGACCCCGGGATGGTGCTCGCGGCGCTGCGCCTCCTCGGGGGAGTCCCCCCCGCCCACGCGTGGCTCGTGGGGGACGGCCCCCAGGACGTCGCCGCGGCGAAGGCCGCCGGCGCGGTCGCGGTCCTCCTCCCCGGCTACGGGGACCTCGAGGCCGCCCGGGCGCTACGGCCCGACCGCGAGATCCCCGGCCTCCTCGCGCTGCCCGCGCTTCTCGCCGGGTGAACGACGGGACCACGAAGACACGACACGGAAAGACCACCACGGAAACACGGAGACACGGAGGACGCACGGAGGCGGCGGGAGGATATGGAAAGGCCGAGACGTTCCCCTACGCTGTTCCCCGTTGCCCTTCCCCGTTGCCCTTCCACTTTGCCGTTCCTCCCCGTCCCGGTCGTTCTCCGTGGACCTCCGTGTCTCCGTGTCTCCGTGGTGATTCTCTCCTTTCTCGGTGGTGATCCCCGCTCTCGCCGCACGGTACGATGGGCGTATGTTCTCCCGCCGGGCGTTCCTGCGGCTGTCGGCGGCGGCCGCGGGCGCGGTCGTCGTCGCGGGGAGGCGCGCGGTCGCGCTCGACTCGGGCGGGGACCGGAAGAAGGCGCTCGAGAGGCCGCTCCCCCGCCGCGACCTCGGAAAGACCGGCGAGAAGGTGGGCCTCCTGGGGCTGGGGTGCTTCTACCTCGGGAGCGTCCGGGACGAGCGGCAGGCGGTCGCCGTGATCCGGCGGGCCTTCGACCTCGGCGTGAACTGGTTCGACACCGCCCCCTCCTACAACGACGGCGAGTCGGAGCGGCGCGTCGGGAAGGCCCTGAAGGACGTGCGCGACCGCGCGCTCATCGCCACGAAGAGCACCGAGCGCGCGGGCAAGGCCGCGGCCGCGGAGCTGGAGGCGAGCCTGAAGCGGCTCCAGACCGACCGCGTGGACCTGTTCCAGTTCCACGCGCTCCGCACCGCGGAGGACGTGGCGCGGATCTTCGCCGAGGACGGGGCCTTCCCCGCCCTGGAGGCCGCGAGGAAGGCCGGCAAGGTCCGCCACCTCGGGTTCACGGGGCACTACGACCCCGCGCTCATGGCCGCGGTGGCCCGGGAGCGGCCGCTCGAGACGGTCCTCCTCCCCCTCAACTGCGTGGACCGCCACGACCGCTCCTTCGAGGAGGGGACGCTCCCCGCGGCGACCTCCCGCGGGCTCGGCGTGGTGGCGATGAAGGTGTTCGCCTCGGGGAAGCTCGTGGCGGACGCGGCCCTCTCCCCCGCCCCCGAGGAGTGCCTCCGCTACGTCCTCTCGCTCCCCGTGTCCACGGCCATCGTGGGCTGCTCGACGCTCGAGGAGCTGGAGGGGGACCTCGCCTGCGCCAAGACCTTCGAGCCCATGAAGGAGGAGGAGAAGAAGGCCCTCCTCAAGCGCACCGTCCCCGTCGCCGCGCGGAAGATCGAGTGGTACAAGGGTTAGCGGACGCCCGCCCGGGTCAGACGGCCCGCACTTGCTCGGCCAGCGTCATCCGCCACACGGGGACCCCGCAGTAGCGGTCCCCCTCGGGGCAGAAGGGCTTGCTGCCGGCGCGGACGCGGAGGGTGCAGGGGGCGCGGAGCCAGCGGCCGATGCGGGGCTCGACGGCCTCGATCTGCTCGGCCTCGTCGCGCGAGGCGCGCCAGATCTCCTCCTGGGCGTTCCAGCAGAGGCGGGACTTGAGCTTGTGGTGGAGGTTGAGGAGGTCGGCGGACTCGGTGAAGCGGACCGCGACGGCGTTGGGGAGGAGGTAGGCGCACCACTCCGCGGCCACGCCGAGGGCGCGGAGCCTCCGGATCCCGTCCCAGGCGCGCTCCATGGAGGCGCGGAACAGTCCCAGCGCCTCCGCGTCCGCCGCCACCGCGCCGGGGACGACGAAGTCGGGCTCCTCCCCGAGGTAGGCGTACAGCAGCGGGCGGCTGGCGGGGGTCATCCGGTGGCGCTGGTCCTGGCTGTCGGCGGTGTGGGAGAGGCGCTTGCGGAAGGTGTAGGAGGCGTGGAAGAGGCAGCGGGAGAGCTTGTCCAGGGAGTTGAGGTTCAGGCTCTCGCCCAGGAGCGGGTTCCGGAGCGGGTCGAGGGCGAGGTCGAGGGCCGCGTCGTCGGCGAGCGCCGCCCGGGGGAGGCCGAGCACCTCCCGCACCGCCGCCGCCACGGTCTCCTCGTTCCGCTCCTTGCGGTCCACCAGCAGCGAGGTCCGCCCGCCCAGCGCCGCGTCGAACTCCTCGACGAAGGCGCGCTGCACGGGGGCCGCGGGGGGGCCGCCGGCCTCCGCGTAGAACCGCGCCTCGGGGGTCTCCGCGAGCGGGATCGGGTCCTCGAGGATCGCCCGGTAGAGCGGGTCCGCGGCGAGCATCGCCTCGACCATCAGCCCCACGACGAGCCGGGTCTCGGCCGGGGCGTCGTGCTGCTCGCAGATCCTCCAGTAGCGCATGAGCGTGAGCCCGCTCACCGTGTGGTAGAGGTACGCGAAGGTCGCCACGGGGAGGACGTAGCGCGCCGCCTCCTGGGCCTTCTTCTGGACGTCCTTCGTCTCGCGGGTCGATCCGGCGCGGCGCGGGAAGCGCCGGCGCATCTCGGCCGCGACCGGGCGCTCGAGGACCCCGATGAGCCGGCGGTAGTCGGCCATGAGCCCCGACGCGGTCTCCTCGTAGACCCGGCGCGCCTCGCCCGCGAGCGCGGGGACCGCGAAGGTCCCCTCCTTCACCTCGACGTAGCGCTGGGAGACCTGCTCGGAGTTGTAGAAGGGGTGGGCGTGGAGGAAGGACCAGAGGAACTGCCGCGAGACGTTGGAGAGGGCGAACTGGAAGTGGGCGTGCTGGAGCGTCGTGTGGTGGCCCGCCTGGTAGATCGAGCGGGCCAGGGCGTCGCGGTTCTCGGCCCGCTTCGCGCGCCGGGCGGGGGTCTTCTCCTGGTCCCCCCCCACCTCCTCGGGCGTGATGATCCCGCGGGAGGAGTAGCAGGTGCGGGCGGTGGCGACCGCGTTCTCGAAGGGCCGCGCGAAGGCGTTCACGAGGCGGACCTCGGGCGGGCTCGAGAGGAACACCCCGTCCTCGACCGTCCGACCCGGCATCACCATGAGTCCCTGCCCCCCGGCGCGTGCCCGGCAAGCCTATCGCCGACGGGCGACAGGGCGTGGAGAAGCGGGGGGGTAGGATCCGGGCCATGGCGCTCCCCGCCGTCGTCCTCGCCGCCGGGGGCTCCACGCGGATGGGGAGCCCGAAGGCGCTCCTCGACCTCGGGGGGAGGACGGCGCTCGCCCGGGTGATCGAGGCGGCGCGCGGGGGCGGCTGCGACCCGGTCCTCGTCGTGGCCGGGGCCTCGCTCGAGGCCGTCGCGGCGGAGGCCCGCCGGGCCGGGGCCCGCGTCGTCGAGCACCCCGGCTGGGCGAAGGGGAGGACCTCCTCGCTCAAGGCCGCGCTCCCCTGGCTCCCCTCCGGCGCCCCGGGGCTCCTCCTGTTCCCCGTGGACCATCCGCTCGTCGAGGCGCCGGTCGTGCGCTCCCTCCTCCAGGCCTTCGCCGCGGCGCCCCCGCCCGGCCCCGCGGCCGTCGTCCCCGTACACGGGGGCCGCCGGGGCCACCCGGTCGTTCTCGCCGCGCGCCTGTTCCCCGCGGTGGTCGCGCTGGCCGACGACGCCCCGCTCCGGGACCTCGTGCGCGCGCAGGGGAAGGCCGTCCTCGAGGTCGCGGTCCCCGGCGACGCCGTCCTCAGGAACCTGGACCGGCCGGGGGACGTTCCCGGCGCCCGCTGACGTCACCTCAGGTGGAACCACTGCTCGAAGTGGAGCCACAGGACGCCGCGCCAGCGGCTGCACAGGCCCCCGTAAACCCGCCTCGGCACTTCCCCGACGCCTGCGGGGCGTTCTCGGGGCCCCAGGGCTCCACGACCCTTTGGCGGCGCAGCAACGACTCCTGTGCTGTAGCGATAGGGTATGATAAATTCTATGTTTATTCGCGTTCGGTTCATCCTCCTCGCGACGGCCTTCGTGACGCTTTGCTTGTGCTTCTGCTCCCGAGATCATCATGTTCGCACGCGCACACCGGCAGTGACTAGGCTGTACGAGTCCTGGTGCGGGACCGCATCCTGGACTCTGTGCGAAGTAGACACCGGCGGAGCTCAGTGGCCGGATGCTCTCTCATCCCTGCTTGGGCTCCGACCGACTCCCGACGATCGACGGTATCTGATTCTCAGAGATGACAACACGTCGCCGTTTACTCTGGGGGAGTCGCCGTTCAGCTTGGGGGACCGCCAAGTCCCGGAGGACAAGTGCTCCCTGGAGCCTGAGGCATCCCCTCATATGACGCTCCAGGTCGCCGTGGTCGTCGCGAGGCCG
>CAZKTF010000183.1:0-7343 GCA_964555565.1 uncultured Planctomycetota bacterium
CGCAAGGGCCCAGAGGCCCAGCCACTCAGGCGGCGACCATCCTGTCTACAACGGCCACGTGGGGCGGGGCAAGCCCCGGCCCTACTGCTCACAGGCACACGGCGGGCGGGGCAAGCCCCGCCCCTACGACGGCAACGCTACCCCGCCGCGCCGGGGATGCGCCTCTGCAGCGACCCCACGGCCCAGCAGGAGATCGCCGCCACGTTGTCCACGACGTCCGCCGTGAGTGCGATCCGCATCCGGAACCACCGCCTCTTGAGCGTCACCTTGTAGAGCCCGATGCCGTTGGGGCCGATCTGCCCCGACGGGGACACCGTGCACAGCACCCAGGTCTGGGCGTCGTGAGATTCCTGGAAGGTCGCGCTGAACGACGCGCCCGCGCTGCCGACCAGCGACCCCCGCCAGAACGTGAGAGCGGCCGACACGTAGTCCTCCACGTTCAGCGGGACCGTCGCGTACACGTCCGGCGCGACGTACCCCGTGTACCTGGGGATCATCACCAGCGGGACCAGCTCACCGATCATGGGGAGTCTCCCTCCGCGGGCGGTCCGAGGCGGCGCGCGGGATCACGCGTAGTACTCGATGGCGGCGATGTTCACGGCGGCCCCCACGGCGATGCCGTTGATCTCCCCCTCGTAGGCGATCACGGGGGGGAACGCGAAGACCGCGCCCGGGTCGATGCGGTAGTCGCTCGCGCTCGCCGGGGTCCCGGCGAGGCGGATGTGGACGGGGTTGAGGGGGTCGAGGTTCTGGATCTGGATCTGGCGCCGGCCCGTGCGGGAGGGGACCACGACCGTCCCGGTCCCGGTGTAGACGATGCTCTTCGTGGTCGTGGCGACGCTCGCGGGCCCGGGCTTCGTGAAGGCGCTCCCGGTGGAGTCGATCTTGGCGGTGTAGCCGTCCCCCAGGCCCGATTCGATCGTCACCACCGACATCCGCCCCTCCCCTCGACGTATCGCCCCGGCGCACGCCGGGGTCGCGCGTCCCTACCCCGCCTCCGAGTCCCGCGGCACGAAGTCGCCCACCGACCACGCCGTGAGCCCGAGGTCCCCTCCGGACACGTTCACGGCGAGCCTCATCCACTCGAGGTCCAGGTCGAGGAACGCGACGGATTCGCCTCCCGCCGACGGGGTGAGGGGCGAGCCCACGTCGTGCCAGTTCTCCACGTCGGCCGACTGCTGGGGCTGGACCGAGATCCCGACCCCCGCGGCGCCGAAGTCGGTCGAGCGCCAGACGGTGAGCATCACGTTGGCGAACTCGCGCACGTTCAGGGGCACCGTCTTGAAGATCAGGGGGCCGTAGAACGCCGTGAACCGCGGGATGAGCACGATGCGCTGGACCGGCCCCCTCACCGGATGCCTCCCGGGCGGACGCCCCGCCCGCGCGATCTCATGGACCAGGTGTGCATGATGGAACCCTCCTACCCGCCCCCGCCCGGTGGCGGACCCGACCCCGGGGGCGGACCGGGGAGCGGCCCGAAGGGAGTCGGCGGCCGGTAGGGAGCGCCGAGGAGGCCGGATCCCACCGGCGGCCCTCCGCCGGGCCCCGGTGCGGGCGGGCCCACGACGCCCGCCGCCGAGACCGTGGGGCTCCCGCCTCCGGCCTGGGCCGGCAGCGACCAGAGGCCCCCCCCGCCCCCCCGCAGCAGCCCCTCGGCCCAGCAGGTCACGATGGAGTTCGCGTTCGTCACGACGACCCTCAGCCGGAACCAGCGCAGCCGGAACGCGTAGGAGAAGAACTTCGACTCCTCGGAGGCCAGGACGTATCCCGCCGGCGTCGAGGGACCGAGCACCCAGGTGGCCGCGTCGAGGGATTCCTCGAGGTACAGCGTCACGGTGCCCGACCCGCCGCGGATCGGTCCCCGCCAGGCCTCGAACTGCACCCCCTCGAACCGGGACACGTCCAGGGGTGCCGTCTGGAACGTCCCCGCGCCCACGAGCGTGGTGAAGCGCGGGAGGAAGACGATCGTGGCATCGACGGCGGCCATGGGCTACCTCCTCGGGGACCCGCGGCCGGGACGACGGCGGGACTTCTCCGCGGCCCTCCGGCCCCGGGACGGGCGCGGGGAGGTCCAGCCGGCGTGATCCTCGGTCTCCGTCATCACGAACGAGATCTGCCCGGAGGGGGCGTTCCGGATCGCCTCGACGTCGATCGCGATGCGGGAGAGCGGATCGGGCGGGGGCGCGCCGAGTACCTGCGAGAAGCGGGGATAGAACACGATCGGCACGGGCTTCTCCTTCATGGCGGCTCCTCCTGCCCTGGACACCGGGTCGTCCCGGCCGTGGGCGCCCTCGCGCCTGCCGGGCCGACCCGAAACCAGCGCGGGCGCCTTCCCGCAATCTCGCGCCCGTCGCCTCGTCCACAAGATCAAGTGCGAGAAGGTCGGAATCGGCCACGGATTCTTGGAATTCCAGTGTGACTTGCCCGGCGTGGACCCTCATGACCCGGGGATCAGGTCGCGGCAGGGCCCGGATCAGGCGGCGCGCCGACGGGAACGGGGAGGGAAACCGATGGTCCGGAACTTGCGGGGGGGGGATTGTCGGCGAGTTTCGCCCGCAGGACTTCCAGCAGGCCCAGCAGTTCCTGCCGGCAGAGTCCCTCGCGCGCGGCGGCGGCGCGCAGGGCCGGGTAGACCGACTCCTTCCTCCGCGTCACGGTCCTCGCGCTGATGCCGAGCGTCCGTCGCAACACCCCCTTCTCCGCCTCCGGGCTCGAGACGCGGGCTCCCAGGAACGCCCGTTCCCCGGGGTCGAAGGCGGCCACGAGGCGGCGCGCGAGGGCGCGGATCCCCTCGCCGTCCAGGTGGGTCTCGTGGCCGCACCGTCCACCCCGCGAGACGGGGTCGGAACGGGGGAGCCGATCGTGACGCGAGGCCGTCGTCCGCTCGAGGAGGAGGGCGTTGCGGAGCGCGGCGAAGAGGTACGCCCGGCGCTCCCCCTCACCGAACCCGTGCTCCCGTTCGCTGTACGCCCGACTCTCCGTGATTTCGCGCAGCATGGAGACCGCCGCTTGTACGTCCTCCTCCGTCCAGCGGCGGCCCCCCAGGGGCGCGAGGGCAGGGTATGACCGCGCCACGGCCTCCGCGATTGCGCGGAGGGATTCCTCGCGCGGCCACACCCCCAAGACCCCCACCCCCGAATGCGACCGTCGGACGACTTCTCCCGGATCGAGTATCGCCGCGACGGGCGGGACGTCAAGCGGGGGGGGCGACACGGGCCGCGGGGGTAGCACATTTATGTACCATGATGTATGATTTGGTGCATGCGCACGACCATCGACATCACGGACGAGCTGCTCCGGGAGGCCCGGCGGGCGGCCGCGGAGGAGGGGATCAGCGTCCGCGAGGTCGTCCACCGGGCCCTGCGGCTGTTCCTCGGCCGCAGCCCCCCGCGGAAGGGCTACCGGCTCCGCTGGCGCACGGAGAAGGGGAGGCTCCTCCCCGGCGTCCGCCTGGATGACCGCGACGCCCTCTTCGACCTCATGGAGGGGCGGGGTTGATCGCGCTCGACACGAACATCCTCGTGTACGCCCGCCGCGCGGAGGCGCCCCACCACGCGGAGGCCCGGGCGCTGGTGGCGCGCCTCGCCGAGGGGGCGGAGCCCTGGGCGCTCCCGTGGCCGTGCGTCTACGAGTTCCTGCGGGTCGTCACCCACCCGAGGGTGTTCGAGCCGCCGACGCCGACGGCCCGCGCGCTCGAGGACCTGGCGTCGCTCCTGGCGTCGCCGTCCCTCGTCCTCCTCGGGGAGGGCCCACGGCACGCCGACCATCTCCGCGAGGCCATCGAGTCCGGTGCCGCCTCCGGGAACCTGGTCCACGATGCCCACATCGCGGCCCTCGCCCGGGAGCACGGGGTCACGACCATCCTGAGCGCGGACCGGGACATGGCCCGGTTCCCGGGCCTGAGGGCCGTGGACCCCTTCGCCCGCAAGGGCGGCCGGTCCGGGTAGCCCTTCCGCCCGCCCCGCGGGCGACCTAGGATCCGCGCGTCCGGGGGGCACGCATGAGGCTCGACCACGTCGGGATCGCCGTGAAGGACGCCGGGAAGGCGCGGGACCTCTTCGGGCGGCTCTTCGGGCTCCCGGTCGCCCTCGAGCGGACGGTGCCCGACCAGGGGGTGAAGGTGGTGAAGCTCTCCTGCGGGGAGTCCACCTGCGAGTTCCTCGAGCCGCTCGGGCCCTCGACGCCCGTGGGGAGGTTCCTCGCGGTGCGCGGCGAGGGGCTCCACCACGTCTGCTTCGCCGTGCCGGACATCCGGCGCGCGCTCGCCGACATGAAGGGGAAGGGCGTGAGGCTCATCGACGCCGAGCCTCGCATCGGGGCCGCGGGCCTCCCCATCGCCTTCCTCCACCCGGACTCCTGCAACGGGGTCCTGGTGGAGTTCGTGGAGAAGCCGTGAAGCCCCGCCGGAAGGCGGCCCGCGAGAGGCTCGCGGCCCTCCGGGCCGAGGCCCTGGCCGGGGGCGGCGAGGAGGCGGTCCGCAAGCAGCACGAGAAGGGGAAGCTCACCGCGCGGGAGCGGGTGGCGCTCCTGCTCGACGAGGGCTCCTTCGTCGAGTCGGGGTCGCTGGTCCTCCACCGCTGCCGCGACTTCGGGATGGAGAAGAAGCGGGTCCCCGGGGACGGGGTCGTCACCGGGCACGGGACCGTCGAGGGGCGGCGGGTCTTCGTCTTCTCCCAGGACTTCACCGTGTTCGGCGGGAGCCTCTCCGGCGCCTACGCCGAGAAGATCTGCCGCCTCATGGACCAGGCGCTCAAGGTGGGCGCGCCCGTGGTGGGCCTCAACGACTCCGGGGGCGCGCGGATCCAGGAGGGGGTCGTCTCGCTGGGCGGCTACGCGGAGATCTTCCTCCGCAACACCCTCTGCTCCGGGGTCATCCCCCAGGTCTCCGCGGTCCTCGGCCCCTGCGCGGGGGGCGCGGTCTACTCCCCCGCCATCACGGACTTCGTCCTCATGGTCGAGGGGACCTCCACGATGTACGTGACCGGCCCCGGCGTGGTGAAGACCGTCACCCACGAGGAGGTCACGCACGAGGAGCTCGGCGGGGCGCACGTCCACGCCACCCGTTCCGGGGTGGCCCACTTCGCCGCCCCCGACGACGCGGCCTGCCTCGCGAAGGTCCGCGACCTCCTCTCCTACCTCCCCTCCAACAACGTGGAGGACCCCCCGCTCCGCCCGACCCAGGACCCGGCGGACCGCGCGGACGCGGCGCTCGACGGCCTCGTCCCCGAGGACCCGAACACGCCCTACGACGTGAAGGAGGTCGTCCAGCGGGTGGTGGACGACGGGCGCTTCCTGGAGGTCCACGCGGGGTACGCCCCGAACATCGTCGTCGGCTTCGCGCGCCTCGGGGGGCGGCCCGTGGGGGTGGTCGCCAACCAGCCCGCCCACCTCGCCGGGGTGCTCGACATCGCGGCCTCGCTCAAGGGGGCGCGCTTCGTGCGCACCTGCGACGCCTTCAACGTCCCGCTCGTCACCTTCGAGGACGTCCCCGGGTTCCTCCCGGGCACGGACCAGGAGCACAACGGGATCATCAAGCACGGGGCCAAGCTGCTCTACGCCTACTGCGAGGCTACGGTGCCGAAGCTCACCGTGATCCTGCGGAAGGCCTACGGCGGGGCCTACGACGTCATGTCGAGCAAGCACATCCGGGGGGACCTGAACCTCGCCTGGCCCACCGCCGAGATCGCCGTCATGGGCCCGAGGGGGGCCGTGGAGATCGTCTTCAAGAAGGAGATCGCCGCCGCCAAGGACCCCGCCGCCGAGGAGGCGCGGAAGATCGAGGAGTACTCGGAGAAGTTCGCCAACCCCTTCGTCGCCGCGGCCGAGGGTTACCTCGACGACGTCGTCGAGCCCCACGAGACCCGCCGCCGGCTCTGCCAGGCGCTCGAGATGCTCCGCACCAAGCGCGACCGCAACCCCCCGAAGAAGCACGGCAACATCCCCCTGTAGCCCGGGGGGAAGGGGCCCGTGCTAGGATCCGGGCCGGTCGCTCCGGCCCGGGGGCAGGGACCCCGGGGCGCTCGGGGCAGGAGGGAATGCCGATGCGAGGACCGCTCCTCTGCCTCTCCCTGCTCCTCGGGGCCGCCCCCGCCGCCGACGCCCAGGACCGCGGCTGGCCCGTGCCTCCCGGGGCCGGCCGTTCCGCCCAGGAGGACACCCCCGCCCGGACCGCCGCGCTCGAGGGGCTGAAGAAGGACCTCGCCTCGAGGAACAAGCTCGACGTCATGCGGGCCATCGAGTCGATCGGCAGGCTGGCCACCCCCGCCGCGCGCGTCGTCCTCGAGGAGTTCGTCCGGAAGACCGCGAGCGCGGAGTACGCCTCCTACGCGGCCCTGGGGCTCGGGTGGAAGGGGAACGGGGCCTCCCTCGACTTCCTCTGCGGGAAGGAGGGGGTGAAGTCCTCGAGGCTCCTCGTCGCGGAGGCCGCCTGCGAGGCCCTCGGGTGGATCGAGGACAAGCGCGCGGTCCCCACGCTCCTGGAGGCGGTGAAGCAGGACAAGTCGGTGATCGCCGCGGCGGCCATCGAGGCGGTCGCGAAGCTCGACCCCGCAGCCCCGGGCCTGGCGGACCACGTCGTCTCCCTCGCCGACAGCAAGGACACCCGCCTCCGCAGTGCGGTCGCGCGGGCGCTCGGGAGCCTGGAGAGCCCGAAGGCGGCCCCCTGCCTCGTCGCCATGGCGCAGAAGGACGGGAACTCGCTCGTGCGCCGGGAGGCCTGCTTCTCGCTCCGTCGCTTCGACGACGGGAAGGTCCGGGCCGCGCTGGAGGAGATCGCGAAGAAGGACAGCAGCCAGGAGGTCCGCGACGCCGCGGCCGAGGTGCTGAAGGGCATGAAGGCGCGGCCCCCGAAGCCCCCCGAGCCCGCGCCCCCGGCGGAACCGAGGAAGTGACTCCGCGCCTCGCCGCCCTCGCCCTCCTCGCGGCCGGGGCCGCCCTCGCCGCCCCGGAGCCGGCCCGCGCGGCCCCCGGCGAGGACGAGGTCGTGGAGCAGGTCCGGCGCCTCGCGAAGGAGGGCTCCCGCTGGTTCCAGGAGGCGGGGAACACCGACCTCGGCGACGCCGAGCGGAACGAGGCCCGGAAGAAGGCCTACCGCCCGCTGAAGGAGGCCGCGCCGCTCCTGGACCTGTACTGCGAGGAGCACCCCGGGGAGATCGAGCGCCTCCAGGACCTCATGACCGACATCAACATGAAGCTGTTCTGGATCAAGAAGGAGAGCCCGCTCGGCCTCTTCGACGAGGAGAAGCCCGCGGGCCCGGCGCCGAAGCCGAGGGACTGGCCCGACAGGCCCCCGCCCGAGCCGGGGGACGGAGGGGTCGCGCCCCCGCCGACCGCCGCGTGCGGCG
>CAZKTF010000184.1:0-7298 GCA_964555565.1 uncultured Planctomycetota bacterium
GGGGACCGCGGCGGGGGCGAGGGCGGCGCGCCCGGCCGCGGCGAGCGCCGGGCGGGGCGCCCGCGGCGCCGCGGGGACCGGTCCGGCCGCCGGGAGCGGCGCGAGAGCGAGCAGGGCCGCGACGACGAGGAGGCTGCGCAGCGTGCGGTTTCTGGGCATCCGCGGATCCTAGCGTGCGGGCCGGGCCCGCCCCTTCTCTGATTCTCCGCTCCGCTCCCGGCGACTACTTGCGGCGGACGACCACGACCTTGCCCTTCACCTCCCACAGGAGTTCGGGGTCCAGGCGAATGAGCTCGTCGAGGATCGTGGACAGGGTCTCCTCGCGCCGGGCGAGCCGGACGGTGACGGCGCGGCAGCGCTCCTCGGCGTCCGGCTCCACGATGACGTTGACGCCGTGGCGAACCGCGAAGGCCTGGAGCGCCGCTTCGAGGGTCTGGCCGTCGAAGGTGACGTCCGCGGTGTGGGATCGGAGCATGTTCCGGAGGTTCGTCGCGAGGGCCTCCTCCTTCCTCCGGGTCGCCTCCTCCAGACTCACCTCCCGCGGGGGACGGGGATCGGCGAGGAGGACGAGGAGCTTCCCTCGCCTGACGTCCCAGGCAAGCCGCTTGCCCTCCTGGGGCGCGCCCGCCCCGTCGAGCAGGATCGTCAGGACCTCCCGGAGCCTCGCGGCTCGGATCGCGAGCGGCGCGATCGTCCGGGACTCACAGTAGCGCCGGATGGCCTCCGACTCGTACTCGACTTCGAGATCCGACCTCCCGGCCACGTCCTCCAGCGCCCGCGACAGGGCGATCCCCCGGAACTCCGCGTTCCTGATCCGGCCCTCCAGCCTCCGGCGGAGGGCGTCGTCCTCGGGCGCGGGCGCCGCATCGACGGGGGGGGCGGGGTGGGGCTCGGTGGCGCGGCTGGAATCGGGGCGACGGCGGGCGCGGAGGCCGGGGGCGCTTCCGGTCGCTGCGGCGGCGGCGGCGCCGCGGTCTCCGCCGCGGGCGGCCGGGGGGGCGCTTCGTCGCCGTCGGAGCGGAGGAGGAACACCCAGGTGGCCCACCCGGCCAGTGCAGCCAGCACGATCTCCACCGCGATCACGGCGCGTCCCTGCCTTGCCACGGGCGTCCCTCTCGCTTCCTCCATGCTACTCCCCCGGTGCGGGCCGGCGGCGCAGCGCCCTTCCTTCGCCGTGCGCGGCGCGCGGGGCTACCCTCGGGGGATGGCCGCCCGAGCGCCCGAGGACCTCCTGGAGGCGGTCGAGCGCTTCCTCGGCTACCTCCGCACCGCGCGCAACCTCTCCCCCCACACGCTCGCGGGCTACGGCACGGACCTCCTGCAGCTCGTGGACTTCCTCGAGAAGCAGGGCCGCCGCGCCCCCTCCGACGTCACGCACGTGGACGTGAGGGCCTGGCTCAGCGCGATCCGCGAGAGGGGGATGGCCCGGGCCTCCCTCGCCCGCAAACTCGCCTCCGCGCGGGCGCTGTTCCGCTGGCTGCACCGGGAGGGGTTCCTCGCGGAGGACCCGGCGGCCTCGCTCCGGACCCCGAAGAAGGAGAGGAAGCTCCCCCGGTTCCTCACCCGGGAGGAGGTCGTGCGGCTGCTGGAGGCCCCGAAGGGGGAGGGGCTCCTCGAGCTCCGGGACCGGGCGATCCTCGAGACCCTCTACTCGAGCGGGATGCGCGTGGCGGAGCTGGTCGGGCTCGACGAGGCCGACCTGGACCTCAGGTCCGGGGCCACGCGCGTCCTCGGCAAGGGGCGGCGCGAGCGGTTGGCGGGTCTCGGGCGCCACGCGGTGGCGGCGCTCGAGGCCTACATCCGCGCCCGGAAGGCCGACGCGCGGGCCCGGGGCACGCCCGCCCTCTGGGTGAACCGGGACGGCGCGCGGCTCTCCGTCCGCGGCGTCCAGCGGATGTTCCAGAAGTGGCTCCGGGCGGCCGGGCTCGACCCCGGGGCCTCGCCCCACACGCTGCGGCACTCCTTCGCGACCCACATGCTCGACGCGGGGGCGGACCTCAGGAGCGTGCAGGAGCTCCTCGGCCACCGCAACGTCGCCACGACGCAGATCTACACCCACGTGACCGCGGGCCGGCTCCGCGAGGTCTACGACCGGGCGCACCCGAGGGCGAAGGGGTGATCCCCTTCGAGTCCCCCCTTCCGGGCGGACTCGCTCCCGAGGACTGGCTCCGGCTCCTGGCGGCGGAGCGCGGCCTCGTCATGTTCGACCGGCCGGACGCCGCGGGGCGGCCCGCCTCCTACCTCTCCTTCGACCCCGCCCCGGGCTCCCCCCTCGACTACCGTCCGCCCGGACTCGAGGGCCCGCCCCCCGCCCCCTTCTTCGGGGGGTGGGCGGGGGTCCTCTCCTACGACCTCGGCCGGCGCTTCGAGCGGGTCCCGGCCAGGGCCCGCGACGAGGGCTGGCCCGAGGCGGCCGGCGGCGTCCACGGGTTCGCCGTGGCGGTGGAGGAGGGGGGCGCGCGGACGCGGCTCGTGGGGGCCTTCGAGCCCGGTGCCGGGGACGCCGCGCTCCGCGCGCGGGCCCTGGACCTCGCGCGCCGTGCCCGCGCGGCGCTGCGGGGGGACCTGCCGCCCCGGGCCGCGGGCCGCGCCCTGGCGGGGCCGCTCCGGAGCAACCTCTCCCGCGCGGAACACGAGGCCGTCGTGGCCCGGGGCGTCGCCTACGTCCACGCCGGGGACGTCTTCCAGGTGAACCTCGCCCGCCGGGTCGAGGGGATCCTCGCGGTCCCCCCGCTCGAGGTCGCGCTCCGCCTGCGCGCGGTGAACCCCGCCCCGCGCGCGGCCGTCGCGTCCCTCGGCGGGGGGCGCTGGGTGATCTCCTCCTCGCCCGAGCTGTTCCTCGACGTGCGCGACGGGGTCGCCGTCACGCGCCCCATCAAGGGGACCCGGCCGCGGAGCGGGGACCCCGCGCGGGACGCCGCGGCCCGGGCGGAACTCCTCGCCTCGGGGAAGGACCGCGCCGAGCTGGCCATGATCGTGGACCTCGAGCGCAACGACCTCGGGCGGGTCGCCCCCTGGGGCGGGGTGCGGGTGGTCGAGGAGAGGCGCCTCGAGGAGCACCCCACCGTCTTCCACACCGTGGCCGTCGTGGAGGCCCGGCTCCGGCCGGAGGCCGGGCCCGCGGAGGTCCTCCGCGCGACCTTCCCCGGGGGCTCGATCACGGGGGCCCCGAAGGTCCGCGCCATGGAGATCATCGAGGAAATGGAGCCCGTGCGGCGCGGCCCCTACACGGGGTCGGCCGGGTGGTTCGGGCCGGACGGCGCGGCGCACCTCAACATCCTCATCCGGACGCTGGCCGTGGACGGGGGGCGGGTCCACTTCGGCGTGGGGGGCGGCATCGTCGCCGACAGCGACCCCGCCGCGGAGTACGAGGAGACGGTGGACAAGGCCCGGGCGCTGGCGGCGGCGCTGGGCGAGGAGTCCCCCCCGGGCCGCCAAACTCGCGGGGGACCCTCCCGGCCCTGCTAGAATCCCCGGATGTCGATGGAACGGAGGTCTCCCTTGACCCGCCCCGCACTCCCCCTCGTCTCCACCCTGCTCCTGGCCTCGCTCCTGGCCTACGTCCCCGCGGCCCTCCCCGCGCAGGACGCCGGGGGGACGAAGCCCCCCGAGGGGGGCAAGCCGCCGGACGCCAAGCCGCCGGACGCGAAGCCGCCGGACGCCAAGCCTCCCGACCCCAAGCCGCCGGAGAACAAGGTGCCCCCGCCCTCCGAGGAGGAGGTCACCGGGTTCCTCAAGGACTGGGACGCGAAGATCCCCCGGATGAAGGAGGAGGAGGCGGTCCCCGCGCTCAAGAAGCTCGGGGGCTGGTACGTGAACCCCGCGACCCCCGAGGACCTCCGCAAGCCGATCCTGGACGGGGTCGTCCGGGCCACGAAGGTGAAGCCCGAGACCATCATCGAGGAGGCCGCGAAGCAGCTCGGCGACTTCGGCGCCCCGGCCGTCCCGCACCTGAAGGTCCTCCTGAACTCCGCGCTCGACGACAAGGTCCCGCCGACGAAGGTCGTGAAGGCCGGCCTCGCTTCGCTCGGGAAGATCGCGAGCCCCAAGGACGGCGACGTGGAGTTCGTGACCGACCTCCTCAAGCACAAGGACGACGACGTCATCGACAAGGCCGCCCGCGCGCTCTGGGGCTACGAGAAGTCCCCGGGAAAGGTCCGCCACAAGATCTTCGAGGAGTACATCAAGGCCTGCGAGGGGACCTTCAGCGCCAGCGTGAAGAACGACCCCAGCGCGAAGCGCCACTGGAACGTCTGGGGCGAGGACATGATCGAGGGGATGCAGAAGCTGAGCCGCCAGACCGGGTTGAAGAAGCCCCCCGAGTTCCGCAAGTGGATGAACGACAAGAACCCGGGCGGCGGGAAGAACCCGAAGACCTGGGCCGACGAGCCGGAGAAGCCCGCCGAGGGCAAGTAGGAGCGGCGGCGGCCGGCCCGTGCCCGACGTGGACGCGCCCCCGCGCGGCAGGCGCCCCTTCCCCTTCGCGGGGGTCTCGATCGCGGTCTCCCTCGCCGCCGCGGTCTTCCTCCTCGCCCTCCAACTGGGCGGGGTCTTCGCCGCGCGCCGGACCGGGGCGGCGGAACCCGCGGGGTTCGCTCCGGGCGGGGACGCCCGCTCCGGGGTCCGGGTGCTGGCGGGAGAGCCCCGGCCCGGGCTCGACGCCCTCCTCCTCCCGCTCCGGGAGGACGGCGCCCCCGCGGAGTCCGAGGAGGCCGTCCTCGACGGAGCCCTGTTCACCGCGGGCCCCCGCCACCGCTGGTGGCGCCTCGTGCTCGCGAACCGCGCCCGCGAGGGGGAGCCCGCGCGGGTGCGGCTCGGCGCCGGGGCCGTGACCCTGGCGGGGCCGCGGGGACCCGTCGCGAGCGTGGCGCTGGCGGAGGCCTTCCAGGCCCGCCGCGGGGGACTCCCGGCCCAGAGGCTGCTCGACCTCCTCCTCCAGAACGTCCACCGGGACGAGGTGGAGGTCCCTCCCGGGGGGGCGGTGCGGGCCCTCCTGGCCTTCCCGGCGGGCACCGACCCCTCCGCGGCGGCCTCGGCCGCGCTCGGGGGAGAGGGTGCGGCGCTCCGGGTCCGCGAGGTCACCGTGGAGAGCGTCCGGGAGGCCCTCGCCACGGCGAGGATCGAGGCCCTCCAGCCCGTGGCGGTGGACGAGGCCTCGGGCCGGGCGGGGGGGGCGCGCCGGAAGGGGGGCCGGGGCCGATGACGGGAGGAGCGGAATACGAGGTGGTCTCGCGGCGTCCGACCCACCGGGCGCGGAAGTTCTGGACCGCGGTGGAGAAGGTCCGGTTCCGGGACGGGCGCGAGGTGACCCGGGAGGTGATCCACCACCCGGGTGCGGCGGTCCTCCTGCCGCTCCTGCCCGACGGGCGGGTCCTCCTCGTGAGGGTCTGGAGGCACGCGGCGGGGGCCTGGATGCTGGAGGTGCCTGCGGGGACGCTGGAGGCGGGGGAGCCGCCCGCGGAGTGCGCGCGGCGGGAGCTCCGGGAGGAGACCGGGTTCGTGGCGGGGACGCTCCGCCCTCTCGCCTCCTGGTACCCCTCCCCGGGCATCCTCGACGAGACGATGCACCTGTTCCTCGCGACGGACCTGAGGGAGGAGTCGCGCCACCCCGAGGAGGACGAGCTCGTGGAGCCCCACCCGGTCGCACCGGCCGAGGCCGCGCGCATGGTGGCCGACGGGCGGATCCGCGACGGGAAGACCCTCCTCGCCCTGTTCCTCGGCGGTCTCGTCGCGGCGCTCCCGGCGCAGGGGAGCGGCCGGTGAGCCCCGCGGGCGAGCCGCGCCGCGACGGGGATCCCGCGCCGGGGCCCCTCCTCCCGGTCCCGGCCTCCCTCCCGCCCGAGGTCCTGGCCGAGATCCGCGGCGCCCTCGTCGATGCGCGCCTCGCCGCGGAGCGCGGCGCCGCCTCGGCCCCCGTCCGGGAGCTGGCCGACGCGATGCGGTTGAACGCCGAGGCCCTCCACGCCATCCAGGACACGCAGGAGCGGATCGCCCGCACCCTCGACCGGGCGGACCGCAGCGAGGCGGTGCTCCAGTCCACGCAGGCCCTCAACGACACCTTCCGCGGCGTGCGCGTCGCCCAGCAGGCGCTCGTGGACCGCCTGGAGAAGGAGGAGCGGCGCCCCTGGCGGGCGGCCGCGGCGGCGGCGGCGCTCGTGCTCCTCGCCGGGGGGGGCGCGCTCTGGTTCTTCCTCGGGCGCGAGGACGATCTCCGCGCCCGGATCGAGGGCCTCCGCGCCGAGGTGGGGGGCCCGGACCGCAGGGCCTTCGAGGAGCGGAGCGCCGCCATCGAGCAGGAGCTGCGGGGGCGCGTGGAGGCCCTCTCGCGGAAGTCCTCCCTCACCGAGACGGAGAAGGCGGCGGCGGAGAAGGAGCTGGGCTCGCTCCGCGGCGAACTGGAGTCCGCGCGCCGGGAGAACGAGGCCCTGTTCGCGGGGAGGGAGGAGGCGCTGCGCCTCTCGCGGGAGAACGCCGCGCTCCGGGAGGACGCGGTGCGGCTGCGCGCGGAGAGGGAGGCCGCGGAGACACGCGCGGGGGCCGCGGAGCGGCGCATCGACGAGGCCGAGGAGCGGGCCCGGGGGGCCGCGGCCCGGGCGGCGGCCGCGTCGGGGGCTGCGACGGCGTCCGCCCAGGCGCCGGCGGGGGGCCCCTCGCCGGCCCCCGCCCCGGGGGCGGGCCCGGCGGAGGTCGGAGGTCCACCCGCCGCCCGCGCGAAGGAGCCCGCGCCCCCGGAGCGAGCGGCCGTCCCTCCGAACGCCGTCACCGACACGGCGCAGGTCCGCAGGCTCCTCGACCCCCTGAACGGACTCCTCGAGAAGGCCGCGGGGCAGGAGACCTGGCGGATCGTCTCGGCGGGCGCGGTGGAGGGCCAGCGTCTGCTCCAGGTCGCCCTGGAGGCGCGCCGGGCCGACGGGACGGTCCTCAAGTCCTTCCAGGCGGGGGAGTGCCGCCTCGTGCTCCTCCCGCGCTCCCGTCTCCTCGAGTTCCGGCTCCGGGACGGGTCGATCACCTTCCTCGGGGCCCGGACGGTGGCCTTCCTGGACGGTCGGTACACCACGCGCCTCACCGTGGACCCCACGCCCTTCCAGGCGGCGGGAAGCCCCCTCCTCGCGGAGGAGTAGGGGCCGGGCTCCCCAGGCTCGGCCCGCCACCGGCGGGCCTCGAAGTCCCTGGGGTCCCCCGGCCCGCCGTTATTGCGGCGGTCCCCCCGCCCGCCGTCGGGTAGGGGCCAGAGGCAGCGGGGCCAGCGGTTCCGCAATGACCCCCCGTAGGCGAGGCTGAGGTCACTCTGGTTCCGG
>CAZKTF010000185.1:0-7268 GCA_964555565.1 uncultured Planctomycetota bacterium
GATCCGCAAGGCTCTCCGCGCCTTCAACGGCCTCAGTTGTTACGACACGTCCACTTAGCTCCTCGAACTTGGCCAGGTAGTCCGTGCGTGTGCGGTTGATACGGATCATCCGTAGGAGCTGGGCGCGGACCGCCGCCTTGAGTTGCTCCAGATCGAGGTTCTTGGTCCGCGATTTCGCGAACTTCCTCGCGAGCACCTCGAAGTCGATGCTTGAGAGATCGATGATGCCCGTCGTGTCCCCCGCCGGTCGTTCCCGAACGAAGAACCCATCCGCAGCGATCGACTCATCGAGCAGGCGGCCAACCTCGGCAAGGACAGCGGTCACGTCCGCAGCGCACCCCTCTCCCGTGCGCACGCGCATTGCGTCGGCAATTGTGCCGAGGCAGGCCACGGACGGCGTGAACTCGACAGCGGCGGGATCAGGCTTGACCGCTCTGTAGAGCGCTCTTACAAGCCGCTCGTGGGCAAAGAACTCCTTGCGCATCTTGTCTGGCGAGATCAGCACCTCGACCGCGGCGACAATCCGGGCCAGCCGATCCATGCCGCCCACCTCCGTCGCGAGAAGCGACGGCAGGTCCACGCCCTGGTCGCTACACCACCGCATTGCCGAGGCCACGGAATCCCGAAGCTCCGCGACGAGCTCAGCCTTGTCGCGTACCGGCGTCATGCCAGCGCGGCTGGCCCCGTAGATCGCCAGCGCCTTCTCCAGCGACGCGAGGACGTTCGCGTAGTCGACGATCAGCCCGCTATGCTTGCCAGGGAACACGCGGTTCGCCCGTGCGATCGTCTGCATCAAGGTGTGGTTACGCATCGGCTTGTCGAGGTAAATCGTCGAGCAGCTTGGAACGTCGAACCCGGTGAGCCACATCGCGCAAAGGAACACGATGCGGAGTGGGTCGGTCGCATCCTTGAACTTCTCGTCGAGTGCCTCGTCGTGCATCCGCTTGCGATGAGCCACGATGTCCAGGCCGAGCTTCCGCATGGTCTCGACCTCGTTCTGCGCGGCCGACACGATGACCGCCATGTCCGTCGTCGCGAGGATTTCCTTTCGCGCTTGGAGTTCTCGGATCCGGTCGGCGTCCGCCTTGGTCCCATTCGCGAGGAGCCGGTCGATCGCTCGCTTGACTCGTTCACTCTCTGCGGTCCAGTGCTTCCGTACCTTGTCATGCATCCGGAGCGCTGTCGCCTTGTCGATCGAGACGACCATCGCCTTGCCAAGGAAGCCACGGCCGAGGAAGTGTCGCACAAGGTCCGCCGCAATAGACTCCAGACGATCGTCCCGAGTGATCAGGTGATACTGCCGCCCGAGCTCCCGCTCCAGTCGCGCCTCCTGCTCCTCGTCGATCCCCGCCGCCTCGATGAGTTCGTACATGTCCTCATTGAGGTCGGGGTTCTCGAGTTGCAGTTCTGGCGTACGGTTCTCGTAGAAGAGCCGCACTGTCGCTTCGTCCTCGGTCGCATCCTGGAAGTTGTAGGTCGAGACGTAGTCACCGAACTCCCGACGCGTGCGCTCCTCGCCGGCGATGAGCGGAGTCCCCGTGAACGCGAGGAAGACCGCATTCGGAAGGGCCGTGCGCATGTTCATCGCCAAGACGTCGTACTGGCTGCGGTGCGCCTCGTCTGCCATCACAATCACGTCGCGCCGGTCGCAGAGGACCTCCGCCGTCCTGAACTTGTGGATCAGCGTGAAGACGTATCGGTGATTCTCGGCGAGGAGTTGCCGGAGGTGAGCACCACTCGTCGCGTGGCAGCGCTGACCTTCGGCCTCACTGACGGCACCACAGGTCTTGAACGTCTTCGCGATCTGCGTGTCGAGCTCGTCGCGGTCGGTGACGACAACGAACGTCCAGTTCCCCGCGTGCTTCCGCAGGAGCTTCTGTGAGAAGAACATCATCGCGAAGCTCTTGCCCGAGCCCTGCGTCTGCCAGAACACTCCACCACGACCGTGTCCGGCGCCGCGCGCGGCGAGCGCCGCGGCAACCGCGTTGTTCACGCCGAGAACCTGGTGGTTCTGGGCGATCACCTTCACGAGTCCCGATGTGTGCTCGGAGAAGAGCGTGAAGTTCTCTACTAGGTCAAGAAGGCGCACCGGTTCGCACGTGGCGCGGATCATCACCTCGAGCGACACGCGCTTCGCCTCGTCCTCGCGTTCGACCCGTTGCCACTTGAAATAGTGGTCCCACTCCGCCGTAATCGATCCCACCCGGCTCTCGCCACCGTTGGACGCGATGAGGAACGCATTCGACCAGAAGAGTGCCGGGACGCCGTTCTGAGGGTGCTTGTAGCTGGTTAGGTTCTCGTCGAAGGCCGCGCGGGCGGCCACACCTGGCTTCTTTAGTTCGATGACTACAAAAGGCAGTCCGTTAACAAAGGCGATGAGGTCGGGGCGGCACGTGTAGAAGGGCCCGACGATCGTCATCTGGCTTACGAGCAGGAGGTCGTTCCGGGTCGGGTCCTTCCACTCGACGACACGGACGCGCTCTTCGCGCTCCCCGCCGCGGTCGCGATCAGCAATGACCACCGGAACACCGTCCTTGAGCAGGGCGTACACCTCGCGATTCGTCGCAGCGAGGCTCATCGCTGAGCGGTCCCGCGTCAGGGCGTCCACGGCTGCGGTGATCGCGGCCTCTGGCAGCTCAGGATTCAGATTGACAAGGCCGGCGCGCAGCCGTGGGAACAGAACGGTCTCGCTCGTGGTCTCGCGACCCAGTGTTCCCCCTGGGCCAAGGACCTCCTCCATCGCCGAGATGGTGTTCCAGCCGAGGTTGCCGAAGAGTCGAACGGCAGGGAGTTCAACGAGTTGCTCCTCGGTGAAGTCGTGTTCCATCACCGACACCTCGAATCCCAGCGCATTGCTCTGGTCATCCTATGGGGACCATCGCGTCGAGGGCAACGCGTCCGGAGAGGAGGCGGGGCAGCAGGAGATCGCGTGCGCGACCCAGCACGTCAATTCGAGCACGGAGGACCTGTGAGTACTCGAGCATAGGACCCACCATGCGGCAGTAGGCTCGGATTGACTCTTCGGAAGGCACAGGCACCTCGATGCGAGATAGCCCCTCGTTGGTGAGCGACATCTGCGTTGCTCCGCTGCAGTACATGTCCTTCAGCTTGTGGAACGCCTCCGACCCAAGCGTCGTGACCAAGAAGGGGAAGAAGTCTGGATCGAGCGAGTCGAACCCTGCAAATCCCGACGAGAGGATCGAGCGCTCTGCTCGATCGGCATCGTGCTGTCCATACCACGGCGTCTTGCTTGTGTCCTTCATGCGCGCAAACCATGCCGTGTAGGCACGGGGTTGCTTCTGTGCTCGGCTGGGACGCTCCTCGTAGGCATACTCGCAACCTTGCCCTACGAACCACGGCCCATCCACATCTGCCGTTGCGAAGTAGGTCTTCGTCCCCTCATAAGGCTTCACGCTGTCGGAAACGAACCTCCACTGGGGGACCTTGTCTATCGGCACACGACGCACGACTCCGCCCATGGCACCACGACCAGCTATCGCCTGGCCGAAGAGGGCGCAGACCATCTCCTCCAGGATTGTCATTCGGCGCTGGTTGTTCGCGATCAGGTCGTCGTAGGAACGGAGGACGCTCGCAATGCGCCGCTGCACGCCTACTTCCGGCACCTCCACTGAGACCTGGGCGATCCGAGAGGGAGCGGTGTGCCGAACCTTGACGCCCGTTGCCGAGGCCCTGATCTGCTGGCGGACCGTTTTCGTGTTGAACAGAAAGTAGAGGAATCCGCGATCGGTGGACGTCGGGTCGATCTCTGTGACCAAGCCGATTCGCTGGTTGTGGAGGTACTTGCCGCCACGTGGGACAACTGCACTACTTCCGAGTAGACCCTCTGCTTGCTCCGTCATCGCAATGATCAATGCCCCCTCCGCCAGCACGTAGGCCTCGGGGACCGGCCCCGTGTACCACTTCTCCTTGGCGCCCTTTGGCTTGAAGCCGCCGCCTTCGTGAAAGTTCCCGGGTGTCACCACGACGTGGGATCCAGTGTCAGCGAAGTGCCTTCCCTCGAAGGCGTAGCCGTGCTTGACCTCGAGGAGGTCTCCCAATTGGCACCGACGCCAGCCCTTGATCACGATTCCAGAATCTCCTCAGCATTCCGCCGGATCGTTTTCTCTAACTTCTGCGCTGAGGCCGTTCGCGTCTCGAACTCCTCGTGCATTGCGGCAAAGTGCTCCTTGAAGTCCTCATCGCTGACGTCCTCACCTGGCGCCACACCGACATACCGCCCAGGGTTGAGCGACCAGCCCTGCTTCGCAATGTCCGCCTGTGTCGCGGCGCGGCAGAGCCCAGCCACATCAGCGTACTTCGGCTTCCTCCCGAACACCTCTGCGACCTTCGCCCGCGCCTCTTCGCCGCCGAGGGTGAAGTCGAGATCCTCGTCGCGGTAGAGCCGTACAACATTCGCGAGGAAGCCGACCTGCGAAGGGGTCCACTCGCGATGCGCACGGTCAATCTGGCGGTAGATGTGCCGAGCGTCGATGAACAAGACGCGGTCCGCGCGCGGCGTGCCCTTCTTCCCGCGGTCGAGGAACCACAGGGTCACGGGGAGCGTGACCGTATAGAACATGTTCGAGCCGACAGCGACGACCGCGTCCACGGCACGGTCATCGACGAGCCTGCGGCGAATGTCCTGCTCCGACGAGCGCGCGTCGGACGCCGAGTTCGCCATCACGAAGCCTGCTCGGCCCTTCGACCCAAGCGCCGAGTAGAAGAGCTGGATCCAGAGGTAGTTGGCGTTGTCGGCTTTCGGCAGAGCGAACGGGTACCGGCGGCCGGGACCAACATCGCCGGCGAGTCGCTCCTTGTCGACGGCGTCCACGTTGAACGGGGGATTCGCCAGCACGAAGTCGAAACGGGCCGTCGCCTTGTGGAGGTCCTCGTAGTACGTGATCGCCTGGCGGATCTCGCCCTCGAGCCCGTGAATGGCAAGGTTGAGGCGGCACAGGTTGACGGTTTCCGACTCCTTCTCCTGGCCGAAGAGCGCGAGCTCGGCGTTCGGGTTCTTGCGGTGCTCGGCGACGAACCGCGCGCTTTGCACGAACATGCCGCCCGATCCACATGCCGGATCGAGGATGCGGCCATGGAAGGGCTCGATCGACTCGACGAGCAAACGGACGATGCTGCTCGGCGTGTAGAACTCGCCGCCGCCGCGACCCTCGCTCATCGCGAACGCGCCCAGGAAGTACTCGTAGATCCTCCCGAACGCGTCGTAGTCGATCGACGCCGGGATCTCCGAGACCGTCTTCAACAGCTCCTTCAGGACGCTGCCCTTGAAGACGGCGTAGGTCTTCGGGAGAACGCCCGCGAGCTGCGGATTCTGCCTCTCGATCTCTCGCATTGCATCGTTGACGGCCTTGCCGACGTCCGAACCCTCGGGCAGGTTGAGGAGGAAGTCGTAGCGTGCCTCTGGCACGAGGTAGAGCACGCCGTCGGCGTGGTACGCGTTCGGCTCGTCCACGCGTGAACCGCGCCGCGCGGACGCGGTCGCCTTCCCCAACTTTGCGCGCTGGGCGGCGAACCGGACCTCGGCGAAGCGCAGAAAGATGAGGCCGAGCACGGGCGCCGAGTACTGCGATGCTTTCAGCCCGGAGTTGGCCCGGAGTTGGTCGGCTGCATCCCAGAGGCGCTTCTCAAGAGCGTCGGTGGCGGCGTCCTTCTCCGGCGGCGCGATCCACTTCATGCGCTTGTCCTTGTCCCGATCTGGGATGGAACGGTGACTCGCGACGGGCATGTCCTTCATGTCCGCCCTGCGGTTCCGACTCCCATCGCCTGAGCTGCAGGCTCCCGATGCTACCCCAGCCGGGGTGTCCGGCGGGTCGATCGACCGAGTTCGAGGCCAAGCACGCCATGCTTGCCCGCTGACGACAGCATCTGCACGGGGCATGTTCAAGGCCCCCCCGGCGCATGCTGCCCTAGACTGAGAGCATGGCGGAGCCTGACCTCTCGAAGTTCCTGACCTTCGTGCAGCCACTCACAACTTGCGTATCGGCCACTTGACCCTACCTCCTCCGGCGCGGGTTCGGGTGGGCGAACCGCCCGGGCCCCGAAGCGTAGAGGGCTTCTTGCGTCGGCGCCTTCACCCGCCCGGCGATGCCGAGCATCGTCTGGAAGGCGGCGAAGAGGTTGTGCCGCCGGTTGAAGCGGAAGACGAACTCGTTGAGGTAGCCCTGCAAGTGCTTCCCCTTGGTCCCTCCCTCGGGTGCCCGGCCCACGGCCCCATGAAAGGTGCCGAGGAGCCAGGTCTTCAGGTTGGACACGGCGAGGTGGTAGTGCCTGAGAACGGAGTCCGGGTCCAAGCCGCGGGCCGTGGACTCGACCTCGTGCGGGAAGCCGAACTCCGGGAGGATGTTGTACGCCTCCAACCCGTCCGTCACCACCGTCGCCCCGTCCTCGATGGTCTCCAGCGCGAAGTCCACCAGCACCGGCTGGATCGCGTTGTCGATGTGCCGGAAGCGGGCGCGGGCGGGGTAGGTGGAGACCTCCCCGGTCTTTGGGTTCGTCCGCTCGCGGACCTCGACGGCCCCGACGACGAGGTACTTGCCCTCGGCTCCCCGCCCGCGCTTGCCCTCCTGCGGCCCTCCGATGTAGGACTCGTCCACCTCCACGCGGCCCGTGAGCCGGGAGCGGTCCGGAGCCACCATCGCCGCCCGCAACTTCTGGAGGATGTTCCATGCGGTCTCGTAGTTGCCGATCTTGAGGTCCCTCTGCAACTGCTTCGCCGAGAGGCCCCGCTTGTCCGTGACCATGAGGTAGGCGGCCTGGAGCCAGGTGCAGAGGGGGAGCTTGGTGTTCTCCATGACCGTCCCGGCGGTCGCGGAGAAGATGTACCCGCACTTGGAGCAGCGGAGCCCTCCCTTGCGGTCCTTTCGATCGTAGATCTTCTCCTCGCCGCACTTGGGGCACCCGACACCGTCCGGCCAGCGGGACTCCGCGACGAACCGCAGACACGCCTTCTCGTCCGGGAACATCCGGAAGAACTCGGGGATGGAGCGGGGGAAGTCAGGGCGAGCCACGCTACATCCTCTTAGCGATGTCAGAAAGTGGATCGATGACCGAGCCGGAGGACGGATCGGCCCTGTAGTAGTCGTCGGCAAGCCGCAGGATCTTGTCCCAGTTGACTAAGAAGAGGGGCCGCATCGACCGGCGAAGCGTATCAATCGCGCCGTCCACCAGCCCGATGAACCTCTCGGATCTTTCGGACTTCCCTCCGTGCCAACATGCGTGAGACAATCGACTACCCGGAGTTTTGTGTAGAG
>CAZKTF010000186.1:0-7255 GCA_964555565.1 uncultured Planctomycetota bacterium
GGCCGCGGCGGAGGCCGCGGGCGGGGGCGCGCCCTCCCCCCCGCCGGTGCGCGGCATGGTCTGGAGGCAGGCGGCCAGGCCCGTGGCGGCGGCGGCCGCGGCGACGAGCGCGACGGCGCGGCGGACCGGCTCCCTCATCGCGTGCTCCTCCGGCCGGGGGTAGTCACCACGTCAGCACGACCTCGACGAAGGCCGCGTAGAGGGTCCGCGCCGTGTAGACGTCCCGGAACCCGTGGCCCGGGACGAGCGCCGAGACCCCGCCCTTCACGACCACGTTCTCGGTGAGGAGCGGCCGCCAGAGGGTCCCCACCGAGAGGTCGTACCCGATCTCCCTCCCGATGGCCCCCTGGTTGAGGACCCGCTGGAGCGATTCCGTGTGGTCGAAGAGGAGGTAGGACGCGTTGGACACGAGCTTCACGCGCGGCGTGAGCTGCGCGTCCCACCCGACACCGAACAGCTGCAGGCCCGGGTTCACGAAGGAGGGCTGCCCCTCGTCCTTGCTGCTCCGGAGCGAGTTGAGGAGGCTCCCGCGCTGGACGAGCCCGACGCCCGTCCCCGTCAGCCGGATCGCGTTGCGGTTCCAGAAGCCGAACTCCCCGCCGGCGAAGTTCGGGCTGTCGAAGATCGCGTCGAAGCCCCGCGCGGTCCCGTCCAGCGGGTTGGGGTCCCCGCTCTGCCAGAACCCGAAGGCCTTCCAGCGCATCCAGTCCCTGTCGAGGGACAGTTCGAGCGCGGCCATGCGGGCGTCGATCCGCGTCGGCTTCCCCGCGATCGGGTTGAAGGACTCGTGGCCGAAGGCCGCGTAGAGGGACGACGTGACGTTCACGCGCCCCACGTGCCCGTCCACGTTCCAGCCGTAGTACTCCACCCTCCTGTGGCTCGGGGCGAGCGTCCCCACGGGGTTCGGCCGGACGAGGAACCCGTTCTCGTCGTAGGCGACGGAGTCCTCGTCCGCGAAGTGGTTCCAGGAGAGCTGGGCCGTGAGGCCCCGCGACCAGGAGTCCCCCCCCCGGCCGGGGAGGAGCAGCCGCAGGACGTCCTGCCGGTAGAGGTTCACGACGACCACCCGCTGCCGGATGCTCTCGAACTCGTTGAGCCCGCTGTTGGTGTCCTTGTCCCAGCGCCGGAAGACGCCGGCGTTCCACTGCCAGAGGTTGTCGTCGAGGTTGCCGAAGAGGCGGGCGCCGAGCGCCTCGTCCACGAAGAGGAAGCCGCGGAAGTCCGCGTTGAAGGGCTGCGTGCCGATGCGCGCCTGCACCACGTCGTACCGGTCGCTCACCGTGGCCAGCGTCGTCTCGAAGAACGCCTGCTGCAGCGCGACGTGCCGGTCCTTCCGCTCCACCCCGCGCGAGGGGTCGGGGAACAGGGCCGTGTTCTCCTCGGCCCGGGCCAGGTTCCAGTTCGCCACCCCCTTCACCACGAACCGCCAGTCCACGGGCTTGAAGGCGGTCTCGCCGTGGAAGAGGTCGGCGGTGAAGGAGAGGAACTCCTCGAGGGCGCGCTGCTGCCCGTCCCCGAAGAACGCGGCGCTCCCGGACCCGCGCGGGAAGACCCCCGAGGGGGTGGGTACCCGTCGCTGCTCGAGAAGCGTCCGGGAGGAGGCCTCCAGGACGAGGAAGGTGTTCTGCGTGCCCGGGAGCGGGTAGTCCCCCTTGAGGACGTTCTGGTGGTAGGGGTCGAGCGGCCTCCCGTGGTCGAAGGGGGAGTCGCTCGCGCTCCCGCGGTCCCAGGAGGGGAACCCGATGCGCCAGCGGTCCCGGACGGGGACCTCCTCCTTCCCCAGGTCCTCGGCGGCGGTCCCCGGGCCCGGTCCGCCCGCGGCCGAGCCGAGCGGGCGGTACTTCGTCGTCTCCCGCGCCGTGGCGTCCGCGCCCGGCGCGGCGGCGCCGGGCGCCCTCTCCGCGTTCCCCGCCACGGGCGCGACCTTGCAGCCCGCCGCTGCCGCGGCCAGGAGGAGGAGGAGGACGAGCCCGCGGCCCCGCACCTTCATCGGATCGTCACCGGCCCCGGGTGGCGGGGGAGCTTCACCCAGGGCAGGTCGAGATCGACGTCGATCCGGCCGACGCGTCTCCGGGCGACCCCGAGCCGCGCGACGAAGAAGCGTCGCGTCGCATCCTCCGGCTCGTCCGGGAGGAGACTCCCCGGGTCGAAGGCCTCGATCCGATCGAGCGTCCGTCCGAGGGACGCGCGCCGCGCGGCCACGCCGAGCCGGTCCACCCGCAGCGCGGCCGGCGCCTGGAACCCGTCCGCCGATGCGTCCGCCACGAGATCGTCCTGGTCCACGCCGTCCCCGGAGACCCCGATCCCTCCCACGAGGGTGCCCCCCTGGTACAGCGGGACGCCGCCGGGGAAGATGGCGATCCCGTTGCGGATCCGCGGGCTCGGGGCCGGCCCGAGGCCCCCGGTGAGGAGGGCGACGGAGAGCCCGTCCTGGAGCTGGAAGAGCGGGCCCGGGCGGCCCTCCTGCTGCTGGCCCGGCGGGTAGAAGCCCTGGGAGACCTCCCCCACCGCGCGGCAGGACCAGGCCGCCTGCGCGTCGGAGAACAGGGCCGCCGTGCGGGCCTTCTGCACGCTCACGTCGTAGGAGAACAGCGTCGCGTCGGGGGTCCGGTAGACCCCGAGGACCTCCCCGTTCGTGTCCACGACGCTGACGAAGCACTGCATCGGCAGGCCGATGGGGCGGCGGATGGCGGCGCGGGTGACGTTGGCAGCGCGGCCCCCCTGCCAGAGGATCCGGGCCACGTCGGCGGCCGTGAGGAATCCGTCGGTGCCCGCCTGGATCGCGAAGGCGGCCGGCCGGCTCCCGGAGAAGGACGCCGCCCCGGCCGGGGCGGAAGGCGGCGGGGCCAGGACGAGCGGGACAAACCGGGACGGGATCGTGGAGGCGTCCCGGAGCGGGTAGTCCAGGTCGAAGTCCCCGTCCACGCCCGGGACCACGGGGGGGACCGCGCGGCGCGAGAACCCCGACGTGGCGACGAAGGGGAGCCGGAACCCGTCGAGGTTGATCCGCGTCGCCCGCTTGTGCTTCGGGGGGAGGAACTCCGCCGCGGAGGCCACGACGATCCGCTCCAGGTCCCGGCCGCGCCGGAGGTTCGAGAAGGTGATCGAGTAGGGGCCCGAGGGGTTCAGCGCGAGCCCGCTCGAGGGGACCGTCACCCGGTCGTCCCGCACGCTGCCGTCGGCGGCGAACCCCCCCGCGTCGAGCCCGAGGCCTCCCACCCGGAGCCCGTCCCGGAACAGCGCCACGCCTCCCAGCTCGCCGCGCACCCTCGCCTGCACGCCCTCGGGGAGCGGCACGAAGTAGTCCGGCAGCGGCGCGACGTCGGGGTCGCTCGGCTGGTTGAAGCAGGTCCCCGGGGGGACGTCCTGGGGCCGCGGGAAGTAGATCGGGTTCACGTCCGAGGTCCCGAAGCCGGAGAACTCCACCCCGTAGAGCGGGCCCGCCGGGGAGAACAGCAGCCCCGGGGGGAAGTGGTCCTGGATGATGAAGGTCGCGGTCCGGGTCGAGAAGGACCCCTCGTCGCTCGAGAAGTAGGCCCCCGTGGCCGCCTTGGCGAGCGCCACCGCGCGGCAGCCCGCGCTCCCCGTCATGTGGAACACGCCGAGGGAGTTCCCCTCCACGTCCACCACGGCGATGCTGACCGGGGCAGTGCCGAGACGCTCCGCGTAGAACACGCAGCGGGAGACCAGTTCCGTCACCTCGGCCGTCGAGAGGGGGACGCCCTCGGCCCTCGCATCGCGCGGCGGGAGCCCCGGCAGCGCCCCCGCGCCCGCGGAGGCGGCCAGGAGCGCCAGGGCCGTGCGGCGGAGCGCCCGCCCGCTCCGCCGCGGCGACTCGATCCCCGACGCCCGATCGTCCATCGCCTCCCTCCCGTCCGGGGTCGCGCCGTCCCGCCCCGGACCCGCCGTGAGCGCCGCTTATACCGGAGCCGCGAACGGGCGCGCAAGGACCCGCGCCGCCGGGTACTGCCGGGCCGGGGGCTTGCCCCCCACCCGTCGTGTGTTCGCGGGGGGTAGGGCCGGGGCTTGCCCCGCCCACGGTTGTTGCGGCGGGCCCCCGTCGAGGCTGACTAGGTCGCGTGCAGGAGCCACTCCACCGCGCGTGGGTGTCTCCTCCAGGCATCGCCGAGGGTCTCCGCGCAGAAGGACGCCTCCGCCTCGCTCCCGCGGTCGATCTTCGCGGGGGCGTCCTCCGGGATCGACGCCTCTCCCGTCAGGAACCGCATTACGTGGGCGTTCCGCTGCCGGGCCTGGGCGAGCCGTGTCGCGGCCCCGGGGAGGTCTCCGGCCATGTGACGCTCAAGGACGAGGGCCCACGAGTACTCGCAGGTCCCGTTGTCGTCGAACGAACGAAGCAGCCATTGCGCCTCGCCGAGGCGATGGCCTGCCAGGTGACACGCGAGGAGGCAGATGCGGATCCCGAGGTGGTCCCCGGGGTCGCACTCGAGGACCGCCTCGTACTCCCGGGTGGCTTCCTCCGCCCGACCGGAGTCCGCGAGGAGGTCCGCCAGCCTCGCACGGACGCGGAAGTACGGTCGGGCACACTCGAGCCTCCAGAGGCGGCCGCGGTTCGCGGCAATGACGTCCGTTCCGAGGAACTCCTCCTCCTCCCTCAGCACGTCCCGGGCGATCCCGACCTGCACCTGCACACTCCCCCCGAGCACCTTGGCGAGGAGGAGGCGAGCCCCCAGGCAGCGGGGGTGGAACTCGATCGCCCGTTTCAGCCCCGCCACGCACCCGGCCGCGTCCCCGCGCTCGCCGGCTGCCACCGCATCCTCCAGCGCGCGTTCCGCCCGCTTCCGTCCGGCGCGATCGGCGATCTCTTCCGCGAAGATCATGTCCAGCATCCTCCTCTCCCTCTCCGGGAGGGGATCCGCACGCGGGCCCGGCGCGCCGGGCGCAGCCGAGACCGGTCCCCCCGCCGGAGGGCCGGATCTGTCCGCGGGGCGACGGAGGGGCGTCGCCCGGCGGGCGCCCCCGCGTCGCCGGCCCCCCTCGCCGCCTCGTCCCTTCATCCCCGGCCGCTCCTCGGGTCGTACCAGCGGCGGTTCCCGCGCGTGGGCTTGCCCTCCCTGTCCCGGAGGACTCTTCCGAGCGCCATCAGGGCCTCGTCGGCCTCCACTTCGGGGTCCTGCGGTTCCAGTGGATCCGGCGTGGGGCGAGAATGCTCCGCGACCCGAAGATACAGGTCGAGAACCGCGCGTTCGTGCGCGCAGCGGGGGCACCCGTAGCCCGTCACCCCCGCGGGCATGGCCTCCCCGCACCGGTCGCAGTACTTCGGCCCTTCCCTCATGGACCGCTCCTCCACGCAGGGGTCCGGAGCCGCCGCGATGCCCGGCCCCGACGGTCACGAGCGAAGCAGCAACGGTGGTCAGGGCGCGGCGGAGCGCACGGGACCTCCTCCCGAACCTCCAGCACACGCTGAGTGTAGCCCGACGGGGGCCCCCCCGATCCAGCGTTGCCTCGGGTGCCGAGGAAAGACCGAATCGAACTGCTCATTGCCCAAGGGGAGCGATGAGGGTCGTCACGATCTTCTCCAAAGCGCCGGCGGCACCGAGCCCGGACACGCATGCACAGAGAGGCATCGACTCGTGGTCCGCCTGCGGAGACCCGGAGCAGCCAACAGCACGGCCGCATTACGACACGTGCTACCGCAGCATGAGGAGCGCGGCGACCTTCCCGTCCTTCCCGGCCAACGGCTCCAGCGCCTTGCCGACCACAGTGCCGGGGGCAGGTTCGGTTCCCGCCCTCATCGCGTACCCGGGCCGCGAGGACGCCACGAGCAGGTCGCCGATCTTCACGGGGCCGTTCTCGTCGCAGACCTTCACGGGCGCACGTCCCGCCAGGGCGAGCGCCGCCTCCTTGGAGCCCTTGGGTTGCACTCCGTCGTTTTCCCGCGGCCGGTTGCCCATGACGAGCCCGGGGTCCGAGGAGATCACTCCGGCGGCGAGCGTCGAGGCACGGCTTGAGCTGAGCCGGAACCGCTGTGGGTGCTCGGGGTCGATCTCCACGAGGTCGCCGGGCTCGACGGCACCCGCGATGCTAATCCGCTCGGCCACGTCCGCGCCGCCGCCGTTGAAGGAGCCGTCGCAGTAGACGTTGCCGTCCGCCCGGATCTTGAACCGGAGGTCGGAGGCGGTCCGGAAGACCTCGAGCAGGCTGGCCGTGCTGTTGGCCGCCAACCCGGTCGTGTTGAACACCCCGGCGCGCCCCGTCGAGGAGACCGCGTACAGGGCGTCACCGCCAGCGGACTCGATCGCCTCGACGGCGACCCCCGTCGGAGAGGCCGACACGCCGAGCACGCCAACCGCTGGGCCGCCGGACGTCGCGCTGTTGTAGCCGACCACGCCGGTTGCCAGGACGGCGTTCGTGCTCCCATACACGCCCACGCCGTATTGACTGTAGGAGTAGCCGAACACGCCGACCCCGTACCCCTGGGTGCTCAGCGAGGCACCCGCGATGGCCGCACCGGAGGTGTCGCTGTCCACGTCTCCGACGAGGGCGAAGGAGGCTCCGGTCGTTGCGGTGTTGTGTACCCCGGCGGTGACCTGGCCGGCGGTGCTGCTGGTGGCCGTGAGGCAGTAGCTCGGGTTGGCGATCGCCAGCGGGCCGCTCATGCTGGCCCCGGTCGTCCGGACGAAGGAGGACGCGGGGTTGCCGCCCAGGGTCGTCGCGTTGATTGGCCCGGTGATGGCCGACGCAGGGACGCTGGTGACGATCGCGCTCCCCAGCGAGAGACGGACGTTCACGGGGTAGATGCCACCCCTCTTGTCCACCATGCGGAGCGTGTAGTCGCCCGGTGTGAGCGCGCTCGGCAGGGTGAAGGTGGCGGACGTCTTGGCGGTCCCCAGGACGCCCACGGGGTTGCTCGTCGTCTGCGGCGAGGGGCCGACGATGTCGGCGCTTTCGATCTTGTTGAGCGCCGACCCGAACACGGTGACGGTCCGCGCGAAGGTGCCCGGGACGGCACCCTCGGCATAGGAAACCACCTGCGGGGCCGCCGCGGCCTCCAACTGGCCGGCCAGGAATAGCAACGCCGCCACGACCACAGAGCCGCCGACGAGGATCCGAACTCCAGGTGTCCCGAACATGGAAACCCCTCCCTCGGGGCGAGTCCGAGGCCATCCCCTGGTCTACGGCAAGCCCCCAAGTGCGGACATCATGCCACGTCGATTGTGGTGGCGCAAGCGGCGAGGCTGACCCGGGTGCATGACCGTACTTGCGAGGCCCGCCAGCCGATGGAGTAGGAGGCGGG
>CAZKTF010000187.1:0-2013 GCA_964555565.1 uncultured Planctomycetota bacterium
GGGTCTGACCTCATTCGCCTGGCCCAGGCCAGGCGAATGGGGTCTGACCCCTTGCGCCGCCTGCTCAGGGGACCCCCGTTTCTCCTTGCCCGGCGCGGGGCCGGCGGGTTTCCTCGTAGGGATCCCGTCCGGGGCGCGGCGGGGTCGCCCCCGCCGCCACCCGGAGACCGGATGCCCAAGCGCACGGACATCGAGTCGATCCTCATCATCGGGTCGGGGCCCATCGTCATCGGCCAGGCCTGCGAGTTCGACTACTCCGGCACCCAGGCCTGCAAGGCCCTGCGCGAGGAGGGCTACCGGGTCATCCTCGTGAACAGCAACCCCGCCACCATCATGACGGACCCCGAGGTGGCGGACCGGACCTACATCGAGCCCATCACCCCCGAGACGGTGGTCCGCATCCTCGAGAAGGAGAGGCCCGACGCGATCCTCCCCACCCTCGGCGGGCAGACCGGGCTCAACACGGCGGTCAAGGTGGCCGAGAGCGGCGCGCTGGAGCGCCTCGGGGTGGAGCTCCTCGGCGCCACCGTCGAGGTCATCCGGCGGGCCGAGGACCGCGAGCTCTTCAAGAAGACCATGCACGCGGTGGGCCTCGACCTCCCGCGCTCGGGGATCGCCCGGAGCATGGAGGAGGCGCGGGCGGTCGTGGCCGACCTGGGGCTCCCCTGCGTCGTCCGCCCCTCCTTCACCCTGGGAGGGCAGGGCGGGGGGATCGCCTGGAACCACGAGGAGTTCGAGGGGATCTGCGCCGGGGGCCTCTCCCTCTCCATGGTCCACGAGGTCCTCATCGAGGAGTCGCTCCTCGGGTGGAAGGAGTTCGAGCTGGAGGTGATGCGCGACTGCGCCGACAACTGCGTGGTCGTGTGCTCCATCGAGAACCTGGACCCGATGGGGGTGCACACCGGGGACTCCATCACCGTGGCGCCGCAGCAGACCCTCACGGACAAGGAGTACCAGCGGATGCGCGACGCGGCGTTCCGCTGCATCCGCGCCGTGGGCGTCGAGACCGGCGGGAGCAACATCCAGTTCGCCGTGGACCCGCGCACGGGGCGCCAGGTCGTCATCGAGATGAACCCCCGCGTGTCGCGCTCCTCGGCTCTCGCCTCCAAGGCCACGGGCTACCCTATCGCGCGCATCGCCGCGAAGCTCGCCGTGGGCTACACGCTCGACGAGGTCCCCAACGACATCACGCGGAAGACGCCGGCCTGCTTCGAGCCGGTCATGGACTACTGCGTCGTCAAGGCCCCGCGCTTCGCCTTCGAGAAGTTCCCCGACGCGGACACCACCCTCACCACGACGATGAAGTCCGTCGGCGAGGTGATGGCCATCGGCCGGACCTTCCCCGAGGCCCTCCAGAAGGCGCTCCGGGGCCTGGAGAACGGGAGGGCGGGGCTCGGCCTCGACCGGAAGGACCTCGTGCTGCGCGGCGGGGCGCTCCCCGAGAACGAGGTGCGCGCCGGGCTCGCGCGGCCCCACGCCGAGCGCGTCCAGTGGCTCCGCTACGCGATCCGCAGCGGGTGGTCGCCGGAGCGGGTCCACGAGCTCACGCGGATCGACCCGTGGTTCCTGGAGGGGGTCGTGCGCCTCTCCGGCGTGGAGGACCGGCTCCGCGCCTGCCCCTCGCTGGAGGCGGTGCCGGACGGGCTCCTCCGCGAGGCCAAGCGGCACGGCTTCGGGGACGCGCAGCTCGCGACGCTCTACGGGCGGGAGGAGATGGAGGTCCGCCGCGACCGCCTGCGCCGCGGGGTCCGGCCGACCTTCAAGCTCGTGGACACCTGCGCCGGCGAGTTCGAGGCCTTCACCCCCTACTACTACTCCACCTACGAGGACGAGGACGAGGCGCGCGTCTCGGACCGCAGGCGCGTGATGATCCTCGGGAGCGGCCCCAACCGGATCGGGCAGGGGGTCGAGTTCGACTACGCCTGCGTCCACGCCTCCCTGGCGCTGCGCGCCGCGGGATACGAGACGATCATGGTGAACTCGAACCCCGAGACGGTCTCCACGGACTACGAC
>CAZKTF010000187.1:2059-7231 GCA_964555565.1 uncultured Planctomycetota bacterium
TCGAGCCGCTCACGCTGGAGGACGTGCTCAACGTCTGGGACCGCCTGCGGCCCGAGGGGGTCATCGTGCAGCTCGGCGGCCAGACCCCTCTCAACCTGGCCCACGGGCTCGAGCAGGCGGGGGTGCGGATCCTCGGGACCTCCGTGGACTCCATCGACCTGGCCGAGGACCGGGACCGGTTCGGGGACCTCCTGCGGCGTCTCGGGCTCCGGCAGGCCGAGAGCGGGATGGCCTCCTCGGCGGAGGAGGCGCGCGGGGTCGCGGAGCGGATCGGCTACCCGGTCCTGGTGCGTCCCTCCTACGTCCTCGGCGGCCGCGCGATGGAGATCTGCTACGACCGCGACACCCTCGACACCTTCGTCCAGCAGGCGGTGGAGGTCTCGGCGGGGAGGCCGGTCCTCGTGGACCGCTTCCTCGAGGAGGCCATCGAGGTGGACGTGGACTGCCTCGCCGACGGGGAGTCGGCGGTCGTGGCGGCGATCATGGAGCACATCGAGGAGGCCGGGGTCCACTCCGGGGACTCCGCCTGCTCGATCCCGGCGGCCACCCTCCCCGAGCCGATGCAGGACGAGATCCGCCGGGCCACGCTGGCCCTGGCGCGCGAGCTGGGGGTCCGCGGGCTCATGAACGTGCAGTACGCGGTGCGCCAGGGGACGCTCTTCGTCCTCGAGGTGAACCCCCGCGCCTCGCGCACGGTCCCCTACGTGTCGAAGGCCATCGGCGTGCCCATCGCGAAGCACGCCGCGAGGATCATGCTGGGCGAGACCCTGCGCTCCCTCGGGTTCACGCGGGAGCCGCTCGTCACCCACGTCTCCGTGAAGATGCCGGTGTTCCCCTTCAACCGCTTCCCGGGCGTGGACACCGTCCTCGGGCCGGAGATGCGCTCCACGGGCGAGGTCATGGGGATCGACCAGGACTTCGGCGGGGCCTTCGCGAAGGCGCTGCTCGGCGCGGGGATCGACCTCCCGGACCGGGGGACGGTCTTCCTCTCGGTCCGGAAGGCGGACCGGGCGGCGGCGGCGGTCCTCGGGCGGAAGCTCGCGCGCCTGGGGTTCCGGATCGTCGCCACGCGGGGCACCTGGGAGGCGCTCCGGAACGACGGGGTCGAGGCGGAGGCGGTCCTCAAGATCCGCGAGGGGAGGCCGAACGTCCTCGACTACCTCACCGACCGGAAGATCGACTTCGTCGTGAACACCCCGAGCGGCAAGGGCGCCCGGACCGACGAGGGCAGCATCCGCGCCTTCACCGTCTCCCGCGGGATCCCCTGCATCACGACGCTGTCGGGGGCCAGCGCCGCCATCCGCGGGATCGAGGCGCGCCGCCGCGGCGGCCTCGGGGTCCGCGCGCTGCAGGAGTACTTCGGGGGGGGAGGCGGTCCTGAGCCCTGAGCCCGGGGATCCGGAGCGGTCGCCCTTCGCGAAGGGGCTGGCCTACGCGGCCGCGGTCCTCGCCGCCCTGGCCGTCGTCGCGAACGTCTGGGTCGATGTCGCAGACGACGGCGGTCCGGTCGCCTACAACGTGGAGGGCGCCGTACGGCACCTCGCCGCCGTGGCGGCCGTCCTCGGCCTGCAGGCGTGGCTCCTGGGGGTGCGGCCGCGCGCGGGGATCTCCTCCTGGGGGCTCCATCCCCGCGGCCTGCGGGGCGCTTGGCCCGGGGTGGTCGCGTTGCTCCCCCTCCTCGTCGTGTTCGGCGGGGAGCCCCGGGTGGATCCGGTCGGCGTCCGCCTGTCCCGGATCTGGAGCTGGGCGCTCATGGCAGTGACCCTCGGACCCGCTGCGGAGGAGATCGTCTTCCGATCGCTGCTCTTCCGGGCGTTGATCGACCGGTGCCGGTTCGCCGCCCCGGTCGCCGCGGGGGTGTCCACCGCCGCTTTCGTCGCGACCCATCTCCCCTGGGAGTCCGGAAACCCTGTCGGGTGGGTGGTCGTACGCTGCCTGGAGCTCGCCCTGTTCTCGCTCCTGGCCTGCTGGCTGTTCCATCGGTCCGGGTGGAACCTGTGGGGCGCGGTCGTCCTCCACGCCGGTTCGAACTTCATCGTCTTCTTCTTCACGGTGAAGGACCCGTCGAGGCTCGGGCTCAAGCTCGCGGGTTTCGCCCTCGGTTGGCTCCTCCTCGCGGGCATCTACCGGTTGCAGGTCGGGGTTGCGCACCCGCGCGCCGCCGACGCGGGGCCGGGCTCGTCGGATCCCCCCGGCGCGGGCCGGCGGAGCCCGCCCGCGGGGGGCGAGCCCGGAGGGCCCGGCTAGGACCCTTCCTTCCGGCCGGACACGCGGTAGCCGAAGAGGATGTCCACGTTCCAGACGTCGGCCTCGGGGGCGATGTCCTTGCCCGTGGTGCGCTCGAGCTTCAGGGAGAGGGAGCGCATCATCGTGGACTGGCGCTCCACGTTCCACACGAACTGCATGGCTTTCTCCCGCGGCACGCCGGTCACGCGCACCCGGAGGTAGTTCTCCTCGAAGGGCTTTTCGCCCCCCTCCACCTTCCGGCGGTTCTTCCAGGGGTCGATCCGGACCTGCTTCTGGTCGATCCCGGCGACCTCGTGCCGCTTGGTGAGCCACTCCGTCGTCCGCTCGCGGGCCTCGCCGGCACCGCTCTCGCTGTAGGACTTCAGCAGGCCCTCCACCTGGCCGTAGGTCGTGTTCAGGTCCTTCGCGAACCCGTCCCCCCGCGAGGTGGACGCGCGCACGGCGTCGCGCCTCTGGACCAGGAGGTAGACCACCACGCCCAGGCCCACGAGGAGGATGGCGAGGAAGTAGATGAGCGCGCGGACCGCGTCGATGGGGTCCCTGGCGGCCGGGGCGGCGGCCTCGGGGGGCTTCACTTCGGCTTCTCCGGCTTCGGGAGCCCGAGGACGATGGTGAAGGCCCAGCGGCCGTCGGGCCGCTGGCTGCCCGACCCCTGGTCCTCCACGGACGCGAAGGCCTTCGGCTCCGCGTTGAAGATGTCCTTCAGCGCGTCCACGTGGCTCCGGACGCCGAGCACGACCTGGAGGGTGACCTTGTCCTGCTGGTAGTCCTCGGACTCGATCCGGAAGTAGTCGAGCTTCTCGCGCCCGCGGGTGACGCGCCCGTGGACGTCGAGCCAGGTCTGGAGGCAGGAGCGGATGGAGGGGACGTCGGTGGAGAGCCCGAGCTCCTCGCTCAGGTGGCGCTTCATGTACCTCGCCCGCGCGAGGGCGTCCGCCACCGCCTCGAGGGGGTCCCCGCTCCCCTTGGGGAGCCGGGCGGCCTCGGCCTTGCCGAGGATGCCCGCGTAGCCTTTCTTCGACGCCTCGTCGCCCTCGACCGCCTTCGACACCCGGTTGAGCTCCGCGACCATCCTCCCGAACTCGGCCTCCCCGGCCTCCTTCTCCCGCCGGGCCCGGTAGAGGAGAAGCCCCTCGCCCGCGAGGAGGAGCACGAGGGCGACGGCGATCCAGCCCTTCACCTGGTCGAACCGGCGCGCGAAGGCCAGGCCCTCGCGGCGGAGGTCGAGCGCCAGCGGCGCGCCGCCGAGCCCGCGGGCGGCGGCGCCCAGGGCGACCGCGTAGATCGCGGCGGTCTCCTCGGCGCGCTCCGCCGGGACCGGGTGGGCCACCTTGCCCAGCAGGTCGAGCGGCTTCACCGGGAGGCCGAGCCGCTCCGCGAGCCGCTCCCGCACGCCGGGGACGAGGGACCCGCGCCCGGTGAGGAGGACGCCGGCCAGGGTGACGGAGGGCCCCGCGGAGGCCATGGTGCGGGTCACCTCGCGCGCCAGGCGATCGAGGAAGTCCGACCGGCGGTCCGCCACGAGCGCGCCCTCCAGGGAGGTCGCCGACTGCTCGGCGGGCGGCGCCTCCGCGGTGGCCACGGCCGGGACGGCCATGAGGTCGTCGGGCCGTCCGCCCCCGTAGGCCCGCGCCTCGGCCGCCGGGCCCTCGACGCCGAGGTCCTCGCCCAGGGACGTCGCGAGTCCCTCGACGCCCCCGCGCACCGCACGGGCCGTCGCCCAGCGCCCTTCGACCACCAGGACGATCTTGGTCGCCCGGGTCCCGATGTCGATCAGGACCCCGTTCGGGCACTCCTCCAGGGCCCCGCAGGCGAAGGCGGCCTCGAAGAGCGCCGCCACGTCCAGGTCCACGGCCACCGGGTCCACCTTGACCTTGTCGAGCGCCGTCAGGCGCGCCTGGAGGGGGACCTTGGGGACCGCCACGGCGAGGATGCGGGCCCCGTCCTTCGTCTCGCCGGTGCGGACGTAGTCCACGACCACGTCCTCCACGGACTGGGAGTGGAGGTGGGACTCGATCTCGAACTTGACCACCTTCCGGATCTGGTCGTCCTCCCGGAAGGGGACGGCCAGCTCGCGGAGGATCGCGGACTCGGCGGGCCAGGAGAGGACGACGTCGCCGCGCGAGGCGCGCGTGTCGCGGAAGAGGGCCTCCACGGCGTCCCGCACGGCGTCCTCGCGGGTCCCGCCCTCGGGCACCGGCCCGACCTCGCGCTCCCCGAGGCGCAGGACGCGCAGGCCCCGGGCGCTCCCGTCCGCCTCGACGAGGCGGACGTGCCGCGCGCCCACGTCGAGGCCGACGACCCGTGCCACGCTGGGGTTCCCTCCGGGCTCCCGTCCCGATGCTACGGCACCCGCGCGCCCCCTCTACCTCTTCTTCGAAGCAGGCAGCAGGGCGCGGAGCTCGGCGTCGTAGCGGTCGGTGAGGGCCTGGACCTGGGCCCCGTACTTCGAGTCGAAGTCGCGGCGCAGCGCGTCCAGGTCGGCCAGCGCCCGGCGGACGATGGCGCGGACTTCCCCCCGCTCGGCCTCGTCGAGGCGGTAGGCCTCCTCGTAGGGCGCGACCATCCGCTCCTCCTCGGAGAGGGCGACCTTGACCGGGGGTCGCAGCGCCCAGCCGGCGGAGAACCCGGCCGAGGCGGCGAGCGCCAGCGTGGCGGCGTAGAGCGTCCTGGTGTCCATCACGGTTCCACCTCCCTGCGGGTCACGGTCTCACCTTCCCCCGGGGCCCCGGGGAGCCGGGGCGATGATCTCCAGCGCGACCTCGCGCGGGATGGCGGCGGCGCGCGCCGGCCCGGCGCGGGGCCGGCGGAACTCCTGCACGGCCAGGGCGGCGGCCGAGAGGAGGAGCACGGCCGCGGCGGCGGCCGCCGCCCGCCTGAGGAACGGGGCGAGGTCGATCACGGCGGCCTCCCCCCGGGCGATGC
>CAZKTF010000188.1:0-7181 GCA_964555565.1 uncultured Planctomycetota bacterium
GCCTCGGCCTCGCGGGGGTGCTCGCGCTGGCCCGCCGTCCGGCCTGGGCCGCCGCGGCGGCCGCGGCCGCCGGCCTCTCCCTCGTGGCCACCGTGGGGCCCCTCCTCCCGCGCCTGGAGGAGCAGCGCTGCGCGCGGGGCATGGCGGAGACCCTGCGGCGCGACGGGCTCCGCGCGGGAGACCTCCTCGTAGACGCCACGAACCAGGTCACGGGGCTCTCCTGGTACCTCGGGCGGAACGTCGAGACGCGGGCGCCCGCCGGGAAGAGCATGATGGACCGCGCCGTGGAGGTCCTCTCGGGGGACGCCCGGGCCTACGCGGTGGTGGAGTTCGACCCGGAGGAGAAGGCGGCGGCCGGGAAGCGGATCCAGATGGAATCGATCCTCCGTCACCTCCCCACGGGCACCTTCTGCCGGCGCGTGCCCTGGGCGGGCCTCGACCGCGCGGTCCTCACGAACACCCCGCCGCCCCCCGGGAAATGAACATGGCGGGACGTGCCGTTTGTCGGGGCCTTGCCTTCCGCTAACATCCCGTTCTTCCTTCTCCGGCATCGAGGGCCCCATGCTCCGAGGACGAGACCCCGGCCGCGCCCCCTTCACCGCGCTGGCCGTCGTGCTGCTCGTGGGCGGCGCGGCGGCCGCGCTCGTCCTCCTCGGGAACCCCGGGAACATGGGCCTCTGCGGGGCCTGCTTCCTCAGGGACACCGCGGGCGTGCTCGGACTCTTCGCGAAGGGTCCGCCGCCGGTGTTCCGGCCGGAGGTGGCGGGGGTCCTCCTGGGCGCCCTCCTGTGGGTCCTCCTCCGCGGGAGGTACCAGGCGCGCTCGGGGTCCTACGCCGTGGCGCGGTTCCTCCTCGGCGTCTTCATGGCGCTCGGGGCGCTCGTGTTCCTCGGCTGCCCGTTCCGGATGCTCCAGCGCCTCGGCGGCGGGGACCTGAACGCGCTCGTGGGCGCGGCCGGCCTCGTGGCGGGCGTGGGCGTGGCCGTCCTCCTCGAGCGGCGCGGCTACACGGTGGGGAAGACCGCCCCCGCGCCCGCCGCCGTGGGCCTCCTCGGCCCCGTCACGGTCGCCGGGCTCCTCGTCCTGTTCCTGCTCGGCGGGGTCCTCCTCGGGCCCGGGCCGGGGGCCACGGACGGGCCGCAGCACGCCCCCTGGGCCGCGGCGCTCGGGATCGCCGCCGCCGGAGGCGTCGCGCTCTCCGCCACGGGCTTCTGCGCCGTCTCCGCCTGCCGGCAGGTCTTCCTCCCGGGGAAGCGGATGCTCGCCGCCGCGGGGGTCCTCGTCCTCGGCTACGCCGCCGTGACCGCGCTCGCGGGGCGGTTCGCCCCGGGCTTCGAGAAGCAGCCCGTCGCCCACTCCGAGCACGCCTGGAACTTCCTCGCCCTCCTCCTCGTGGGACTCACGGGGGCCTTCGCCGGCGGCTGCCCGGTGCGGCAGATGGTCATGGCGGGGGAGGGGAACGGGGACGCCTTCGTCACCGTGATGGGGCTCGTCGTCGGCGGCGCCCTGGCCCACACCCTGGGCGTCGCCTCCTCGACCGCGGGGACGACCCCCGCCGGGCGCTGGGTCGTCGCCCTCGGGATCCCCCTCGTCCTCGCCTACGCCGTGGCGGTCACCTTCGCCGCGAGGCCCTCCCCCGCGCCCCCGGCGCCGGGGGAGAGGATCTGAGCCGAAGTTCCTCGGGGTCGTCCCCCCGTGGCCGGAGAATCCCCCCGCCTGACGACCCGCGGGAGGCCACCGGCATGCCGAAGGTCACGCTCGTCCGCGAGGACCGCGTCCTCGAGGTCCCCGAGGGCGCCAACCTCCGCGAGGCGCTCCTCGCCGAGGGGGTGGAGGTCTACCGCGGGCTCGACTCGATCCTCAACTGCCGCGGCCACGGGCTCTGCGGGACCTGCATCGTGGAGGTCTCCCCGCGCGAGGCCCTCTCCCCGACCACGCTCCGCGAGCGGATGAAGATCTGGCGCTTCGGCGCGCGGCCCATCCGCCTCTCCTGCCAGGCGAAGGTGGCGGCCGACTGCCGCGTCCTCACCCGCCCGCAGCTCCAGCAGGGCTGGATGAACCACCCGTACTACGGGAACCTCAAGGAGAGCGTGGACACCGGCCCGTCGCACGCGTGACGTTGGGCGCGACGCCCTACGCGGCGGCGGTCTTCAGGCGGGCGTCGATCACCTTCGTGATCTCGGAGTTCTCCGGGAACCGGTCCTTCTCGAGCTTGGAGAAGACCAGGTCCTTCCCGACGCTCACCTCGAAGCGCCCCTTGTCCGAGGGGACGAGGCGGAACGAGGCGACCTTCCTCTTGTAGCGGTCCATGAGCGCGCTGACCAGGCCGACGGCCTGGGGCTCGTAGTTTCAGACCGCGCAGTAGACGATCGTGATTTCCATCGCCGGACCTCCCTGGGTGCGTCGGGCATGATCCCGCCCGCCGCGCAGCCCCGCCAACCTTTAGACCGGGTCCCCGCAGCCGTCGCAATGTTCGAGGGCCGCGGCGCCGACGGTATCGCAGGTCCGGCAGCGCCGCCCGAGGCCGGCCTGGAGTCCGAGCACCCCCGGGAGGGCCAGCAGCCCGACCACCGCCCACCTCGAGTCCCGCCCGCGGCGCAGCGCGAGCGTCCCGGCCGCGTAGAAGGACAGGCCCAGGGCGCCCGTGGCGGAGAGGATCGTCAGGAGGCTCTCCCCCTGGCCCGCGAAGGAGAACGCCGCCCTGTCCTCGAGGTAGGAGACCAGGGCCGTGATCGCGAGGACGCCGGAGAGGATCCCGGCCAGGACCACGCGGAGCGAGGCCGCCCCGAACTCGCCCCGGAGGGTCCGCCAGCGGGCCGCGGCTTTCGAGTCCTCCGGGAGCGGCCGCGGCGGCGGCTTCTTGGCCTCCTCGCGGGAGGAGGAGGTGAACAGGTACACGATGATGTGGATGAGGAAGTGCATCTCGTCCGGTGCCTCCCCGTGCCCCGGCCCCCGGATCCTGTCCCGGGCCGGGCCCGGAGTCCAGCCCCATCCCCCGCGCGCGGGGGCCCCGATGGTGGGCGAGGAGGGAGTCGAACCCCCACGCCGGTCTCCCGGCCGAGGTTTTTAAAACCTCTGCGTCTGCCGTTCCGCCACTCGCCCCCGGGGTCAGCGGTCCGCGTCTAATCGGGGGGAGCGGCGCGGGAAAGGGGCCACGCGGGCATTATACCGGGGAGACCATGGGCCCTGGCGCGACAGCGGCGCTGGTGCGCCAGGTGGGGAAGACGGGCCTCAAGAACCCCCGCGCGCCCCGCGGCGCGGTAGGCTGACCGCATGGACTCCCGCGACGGTCCCCCGGTCCGCATCCTCGGCCTCGGGACCGCCGTCCCGCCCGCGACCGTCGGCCCCGACGAGGCCTTCCGGCTCCTCGGCTACCGGGACCCGCGCGTCCTCCGGGTGTTCCGCAACGCGGGCGTGGACCGCCGCGCCCTGGGGCTCGACCCCGCGACCTTCCGGCCCGACGAGTCCCCCGACGCGCTGGTCGCGCGGTTCGAGCGGGTCGCCATGGAGATCGGCGCCGCCGCGGTGCGCCGGGCGCTCGACGCCGCGGGCCTCGCGCCGCGCGACCTCGACGCCCTCCTCGTCGCCACCTGCACCGGGTACCTCTGCCCGGGGCTCTCCACGCGGCTCGTCCCCGTGCTCGGTCTCCGGGACGACCTCGAGCGCGGGGACCTCCTCGGGCACGGCTGCTCCGGCGCCTTCCCGGCGCTCCAGCGCGGGAGCGACTTCGCGCGGGCGCGGCCGGGGGCGGCGGCCGCGGTCCTCTGCGTGGAGGTCTGCTCCGCCGCCTACTTCGTGGACGATGCGATGGAGACCGCCGTCGCGAACGCGCTCTGCGCCGACGGGGCGGCCGCGGCCGTGCTCCGGGCGCGCGGAGGGGACCGCGGGCCCGCGGTGGCGCGCTTCGCGTCGGCCCTCGACCCGGGGGACCTCGACCTCGTCGGGTTCACGCGTAGGGAGGGCCGCCTGCGCGTGCGCCTCGACGGGAGGATCCCCGAGCGGGGGGGGCCGCTGCTCCGGCGCGCGGTCGAGCGCCTGCTCGCCCCGGAGGGGCTCCGCGTGGCGGACGTCGCCCGCTGGGCGCTGCATCCCGGCGGGAAGCGCGTCCTCGACCTCGCCGTCCCCGCGGCGGGACTCCCGCCCGCGGCCGCGGCGCCGGCGGAGCGGGTCTACCGGAACCACGGGAACATGTCCTCCCCCACGGTCCTGTTCGTCCTGGAGGAGGTCCTCCGCGCGGGTGCCCTGGAGCCCGGGGAGCCCCTGGTCATGACCGCGCTCGGGCCGGGCTTCGTCGCGGAGGCGGCGCTGCTGCGGGGGTAGGGGGGGTCTCGAGGCGGCAGGGGGGTGGACGCGCGGCCGGGGGCTGGTAGGATCCGTCCGGGATGCCGCCCCGGTGCGGCCCCGTGGAAAGGAGACGCGCATGCAGTCCATCCGCAGGGGAGGGTTCACCGCCGCCGCGGCGCTCGCGGCCGCGCTCGGGGCCTGGCTGGCCCCGCGCGAGGCCCTGGCCGGCTCGGCCACGGAGAAGCGGGACCTCCATCCGCCGATCGGTGCCGCCGCCGACGCGACCACCCCGGCCACGGGCAACGTCGAGGGCCGCGAGAACCGCCGCGGCCGCACGCTCGACGTGAAGGTCCGCAACCTCGCGCCGCGCCGGGCCTACGAGGTCCGCTCCCTCGGCGACGACCGGACCCTCACCACCTTCACCACCAACCGCCGCGGTCGCGGGACGGCGAAGTACCGCGACGAGGCGCCCGCCCCGGCGCCGCGCGCCGGCGGGCAGGCCCTCGAGGTGTCCTTCAACTTCGACTTCGAGTTCAACTTCGAGTTCAACTTCGACGGGGGCACGGGCGACGGCTCCGGCGACGGGACGGGCATCGACTGGACCGACCCGTCGAACTGGCCCGACGGGTCGGACTGGATCGACCCGGGGACCGACCCGGACGCCTGCGGCTTCGACTGGTACTGCGTCCAGATCCTCGACGCCGAGACCGGCGAGTGCGTCCTCACCTGCGACGGCGACGAGCACGACGGCTGCGGCGACCCGGTCGAGTACCGGTTCGAGTCGGGCTTCGACGTCTACTGCGGCGACGACGGGGAGTTCGCCTACGCCACCATGTCGCGCACCCAGATCGGGGAGGACGTCTCGGAGTACTTCTCCGTGAGCCTCGAGGTCCCCACGGACGACTGCCACTTCTGGGACGCGACGCTCTACCAGTTCGACGCCACGGACGGGACCGGGCTCCCGCTGGGCGTCGAGTCGGTGCGCGACCTCGCCGGCCGGCAGTTCGAGATCCGCGACGGCGGGGGGAACGCGCTCATCGCGGGCGTCCTCCCGGAACTCGTGGACTACGGCGGGTTCGAGATCTACGGCTCCGGCGTGGCCTTCCCCGACGGAGGGGACAACGGCGGCATCGACTTCCCGCCCCCGCCCTCCGGCGACCCCTCCGAGTACGTCCTCTGGATCGCCGACGGCGAGGGGACCCTCCAGGAGGCCGGCACGCTCTACGAGGTGGTCTTCGACGTCTGGGTCTACGGCGAGCCCGGCGACGGGACCGACGGCTGGGACACCGGGAACTGGGACCCCAGCGGCGTCCCCGCCGGCGCCCACCGCTAGACGACGCCACCCCCACGGCCCGCGCCCCCTCCCCGGGAGCGCGGGCCGGTTCGATTCCCGGGACGCCGCGCCGAAAGTGGCCCCCGCGCCCCCCGCGCGGCATACTCGCCCCGCCGACCCGAGGCGGCATAGCCAAGCGGTAAGGCAACGGATTGCAAATCCGTTATCCCCCGGTTCGAATCCGGGTGCCGCCTCCAGGGGCGTTTCGCCCTCAGGAGTAGAAGTCCTCGTCGCTGACCCCGTGCGCCTCGTCGAGGAGGAGGCGTCGCCGGACGGCCCGCATGAGCCCCACGCGCAGTTCCTTGCCCTCGCCGTGGCAGGTGACAGTCGCGATGTAGTTGCGTCCATCCACCGTCCGGGCCCAGAGCCGCTCGCTCCCCTTCCCGCGACCCTCCAGTTCATGGACCCCGAACTTGCGGGCGCAGCGGAGGAAGTCCCGGTACTTCAGGGGCCGGTCGGCCATCCGGCCTCAGGCCGGCACGAGGCGGGCGTCGAGCGAGAGGTTGGGGCGCGTGGCGCGCCGGGCCCGGGGGGGCCTCTCCTCGGAGGAGAACTTCTCCCACAGGCTGCGCGGCGCGGGGCGGAAGAGGCCCGGGACGTCCTTGTGTTCCACCGCGTAGGAGATGAGCGCGTCGAGCGCGTTCTCCAGCCCCTTGCGCGCCTCCGTCGGGGTGTCGCCCTGCGCCACGGTGTCGAACTCCAGGCAGTGGGCGAGCCAGGCGTCCTCCTCGCGGTAGAGGAGGACGTGCAGGAGGAAGGGGAGGGCCCCTCCCCGCTTGCGGGGCGCGGACGGGCGGCGCTTGCTGCTCATGGCGCCATGGTAGCAGACGAGGCTCGTCTCCGGGATTCGGGCGCCAGGGACCGCCGCGGCGCGCCCGGGAGACCCGGGTATCATGCGCGGTTCGCCGCATCGGAGCAGGGAGGTCCGCGGATGTGGAACTACAGGCTCGTCCGGAGGAAGCACCGGGACGGGACCCGCACCTACGCCATCCACGAGGCGTACTACGACGATCGGGGGAGGGTCTGGGCCATCACGAAGGAGCCCGTCGAGGCATTCGGGACCTCCTACCAGGAAGCCCGGGTGGACTACCGCGCCATGGCGAAGGCGTTCCGGGCCCCGGTCCTGCCGTGGGAGAGCGTGCCCGAGGAGGGGGCGGAGACCCCGGTCCGGGACGGTCCGGCCAGGCGGCCGAGGGGGCGTAGGCGGCGCCGGGGTCGCTGACGGTCTCTGTGGCCGGGAGCTCGGCGTCCCCGTGCGGACCTCGGAACCGCGGCCCTCCGATGGACAAGCGGTTGCAAGCCCGTCATCCCCCGGTTCGAATTCGGGTCCCGCCTCCGGGCCCGTCTCCCGCCCGACTCCGGACCCCCTCCTCCGGGGGATCCTCGCCGTCCCCCTATGCGCGGTTCGCGTATCCTGAGGCGTTCATGGAACCGAGGAAGCTGGATCTCGCCCTCGCCATCGGCGGCGCGGCGGGCCAGGGGATCGCCACGCCGGGGAACATCCTGGCCAGGCTGCTCGCCGGGCGGGGGCTCCACGTCCACGCCTACAACGCCTACCAGTCGA
>CAZKTF010000189.1:0-7165 GCA_964555565.1 uncultured Planctomycetota bacterium
TCGCTCCTCGCCTGGGTCAAGGCCCTGGGGGTCCTCGCGCTGGCGCGGAGGCTCGAGGCCCTGGGGGCCGGGCCCGTCGTGGCGGCTTGGTGGGTCGCCTCGGAGGACCACGACCTGGCCGAGGCGGGGGACGTCCTCCTCGCGCCGGGGCTCACGGGGGCGGACCTCCTCCCCCCCGGGGACGGCGGGCGGCGCTGGCTCCGGGCGGTGCCGGCCCCCGGGGCACGGGACCTGGCGGAGCGCTTCCGCGGCTCGGGGCATGCGGCGGAGGTGCTTCCGCCGTTCCTCCCGTCCGAGGGGGCGGACCTCGGGCGCGCCGCGGCCGAGGCCTTCGCGCGGCTGCTGGGGGACCGGGGCCTCGTGGTCCTGGAGCCGCAGGCCGTGGCGGGGTTCGCGCGGGGCCTGTTCCAGAGGGAGGTCCGCCGGCCGGGCGAGCTCGGGGGCCTGGTGCGGGCCGGGAACGCGGAGGTCCGGGCCGCGGGCTTCGGGCCGGCGCTCGCGGACCCCGAGGGGCCGCTCCACTTCCGCGTGGACGCCGCGGGCCGCCGCACGCGCGGAGGCGGGACGGAGGAGGACCTCGGGGACCCCGCGTCGCGCCTCTCCTCGGACGTGGCGCTCCGCGTACTGGTGCAGGACGCGGCCCTGCCGGTGGCCGCCCAGGTGGCCGGTCCCTCGGAGACGGAGTACCTGGCCTCGCTCGTCCCGGTGCGGCGCGCGGCCGGCGTCTTCGTCCCCGCGGCGATCCCCCGGCCCGGGGTCACGGTGCTCGAGGCGCGCGTCGAGGAGGCGCTGCGGGACTTCGGGATCGACCTCGCGGCCCTCTACGGCCGCGGGGCCGCGGCCCTGGCCGCGCGGCGGGGCGAGGGGGAGGACCCGCTCGCGCAGGCGGCGGGGCGGCTCCGCGCCTCCCTCGCGGAGGCCGTCGGGGACCCCGGGCGCCTCGGGCCCTCGGTGCGCCGGCGCGCGGCGTCGGCGACGCGGGCCCTGGAGGAGCTGGAGGCCGCGGCAGCCCGCGCGCGGGAGGAGGCGCAGGGCCTCGGGGAGGCGCGTCGGCGGAAGGTCCTCGACGCCCTCCTCCCGGGCGGGGTCCCCCAGGAGAGGCGGTGGGGGCTGCTCCCCCTCCTCCTCCGCCACGGGCCGTCGCTCCTCGGCCTGCTCGAGGAGGCCTGCGCCGGGCCGGAGCCCGGGCATCGCGTCGTCAGGCCTCCCGACCGTTAGGATCGCGAGCACCCGGGGACTGTCCCCTCTGGGAATCTGGGAGGGCCATGCGCAAGGAACCGCACGCGGACGTCCTCGCCGTCGGGGCGCACCCTGACGACGTCGAGCTCTCCATGGGCGGCTTCCTCCTGCGGCTCCGCGACGCGGGGAAGTCCGTGGCGCTCCTCGACCTCACCCGCGGCGAAGGGGGCACGCGGGGGACGCCGGCCCTCAGGGCCCGCGAGGCGCGCGCCGCCGCGAGGATGCTCGGCGCCGTGGAGCGGACGACGCTCGACTTCGGGGACGGTCGCCTGGAGCCGGCGCTCGAGGTGCGCCGCGCGGTCGTCGCCGCCATCCGCAGGCACCGCCCCTCGCTCGTGCTGGCCCCGCACTGGCGCGACCTCCACCCGGACCACGCCGCGGCGGGGACGGCCGTGCGCGCCGTGCGCTACGTCTGCGGGATGCCCCGGTGGAGCCCCGGCCCGCACCCCCCCCACCGCCCCGCGGCGTTCCTGTTCTCGATGCACCACACGGAGTTCCGCCCCTCGCTCGTGGTGGACGTGACCGCGGCCTGGGAGAGGAAGGTGTCCCTCATCCGCTGCTTCGGGTCGCAGCTCCACGACCCGCGCTCGCGGGAGCCCTCCACCAGCATCGCGTCCGAGGACTTCCTCCCCCGCTGGGAGGCGCGCCACCGCTGGTTCGGGTCGCGGATCGGCGTCGCCTTCGGGGAGCCCTACTTCCACGAGGGCCCGCTCGGGGTCCTCGACCCCGCGCTGCTGGCCGGGGGGCCGCTGCGGTGAAGATCGGCATCTCCTGCTGGCCCACCTTCGGAGGCTCGGGGGCCGTCGCCACGGAGCTGGGGATCGCGCTCGCCGACCGCGGGCACGAGGTCCACTTCATCACCTACGCCCCGCCCTTCCGCCTCCCGGACCTCCGCACCGACATCCGCTTCCACGAGGTGACGGTCTCCGCCTACCCGCTGTTCCGCTACCCGCCCTACGACGCGGCGCTGGCGGCCAAGATGGCCGAGGTCTCCGAGAGCGCGGGCCTGGACCTCCTCCACGTCCACTACGCCATGCCCCACGCCGTGGCCGCGCTCCTCGCCCGGGAGCTCCTCCGCGGCGGCGGGCCCCGGATCGTGGCCACCCTCCACGGGACCGACATCACGGTGGTGGGCGCCGACCCGGCCTACCGCCGGATCACCTGCTTCGCGATCGACCGCGTGGACGGGGTCACCGCGGTCTCCCGGTGGCTCGCGGAGGAGACCGCGCGCGAGTTCGCCACGCGCCGCCCGATCCGCGTGGTCCCGAACTTCGTGGACCTGGAGCGCTTCCGGCCCGGCGGCGAGCCGGGGGTGCGCGCGACGCTCGCGCGCCCGGGCGAGGCCCTCCTCGTCCACATCTCCAACTTCCGCCCGGTGAAGCGCCTCCGCGACGTGATCGCGGTCTTCGCCGCCGTGCGGAAGGACCGCCCGGCGCGCCTCGTCCTCGTGGGGGACGGCCCCGACCGCGCGGGCGCCGAGGAGGAGGCGCGGCGGCTCGGCGTGGCGAAGGACGTGGCCTTCCTCGGGGAGCAGGCGGGGATCGAGGGCCTCCTCGGCGTGGCCGACCTCTTCCTCCTCCCGAGCGACCGGGAGTCCTTCGGCCTCGCCGCGCTGGAGGCCATGGCCTGCGGGGTCCCCGTGATCGGGACCGACACCGGCGGCCTCCCCGAGGTCGTCGAGGACGGGAAGACCGGCCACCTCTGCACGCCGGGGGACACCGCCTGCATGTCCGCCTTCGCCACGGAGCTCCTCGCCGACCCCGCCCGCCACGCGGCCTTCCGCGCCGCCGCCCGCGCCGCGGCCGGGCGCTTCGACCGCGCGAAGGTCGTGGACGCCTACGAGGCCGTGTACCGCGAGGTCGGGGCGGGGAAGTAGGATCCGCTCCGGTCGTGGCGCGAAGAGGACTAGACAGGTCTGACTATAGGGACTAGACTAGTCCGCATGAAGAGCATCACCCTGACCGAGGCGAAGGCGAGGCTGAGCGAGGTCCTCCGGAGGGTCAGGCGGGGCGAGAGCGTTCTCATCCTGTACCGGGGGAACCCCGTCGCCCGGCTCGAGCCGGTCGGGGCCGAACACGGCCGGGACGAGGATCGGCTCCGGGACCTGGAACGGAGGGGAGTGATCCGGCGCGGCCGGCGGCGGCCGGACCCGCGGCTGCTCTCCGTTCCGCTCCCGCGTCCCGCGAAGGGAGGGAGCGTGCTGGAGGCCCTCCTCGAGGAGCGGCGGGAGGGGCGGTGAGGTTCTGGGACGCTTCGGCGGTGGTCCCCCTCGTCGTGCAGGAGCGGGCGACCGGCGGCGCGCGCACGCTCCTGCGGGTGGATCCGGGGATGGTCGTGTGGTGGGCGACGGAGGTCGAATGCGCCTCCGCGATCTGTCGCAGGGGGCGCGAGGGGACGCTGACCCGTGAGGGCGTGACCCGGGCACTCGGGCTCCTCGATGGGTTCCGGGACGGCTGGAGCGAGGTGGAGCCCTCCGAGGAGGTCCGCCGGGCCGCCCGGCGGCTCCTCCGAACCCACCCGGTGCGCGCCGCGGACGCACTCCAGGTCGGTGCGGCCCTCGCGGCCGCGGGAAGCGTCCCCGACGCGCTGCCCTTCGTGTGCCTGGACCGGCGACTGGCGGACGCGGCAGACAGCGAGGGGCTCCGCGTCATCGTCCCGGGATAGGGACCTGGAACTGGTCGAGGACCGCCCCGGGCGCGAAGCCCCGCGGCAGCGGGCGGGACGGGGCTTCGACCGCGAAGGCGCGGCCGCGGATCGAGTGCGCCCCCACCTCCAGCAGGACGAAGTGCAGAACCCCCTCGACGAAGGCGCGGGAGCCGGGGTCGCGGCGCGCGGGCGGGGCCTCGGTGTGGAAGGGCGCGCCTCCGCCCCCCGTGACGACGAAGAGCTGCGTCCGGCCCGTCGGGTCGCGCCTCTCGATCCGCTCGTAGGCGTGGGCGTGGCCGCAGAGGATGAGCGGGACGGCGTGCCGGTCGAGGATCCCCTCGACGATCCGCTCCCGCGCCCAGGGGACCGGTCCGTCCTCCGCAGCCGACGAGAAGGGCGGGAGGTGGAGCGCCACGATGGCCGGGACCCCGTCGGCCTCCGCGCGCGCGAGCGCCGCGTCGAGCCAGCGGAGTTGAGGACCGCCGGGCGGGATCGGGTCCGCGTCGAAGGCCAGGTCGGTGCCGGTGTCGAGGACGAGGAGGCGCAGGGGACCCGCGTCCACCGCGTGCCAGAGGGCCCCGGGGTCCCGTCCACCACCGCGCCCCGGCGCGCCGAACAGGCGCGCGACCTCCGCGCGATCGAAGCGGTGGTAGAGGTCGTGGTTCCCGGGGACGAAGAGGAGCGGGACGCCGTCCCCGAGCCGGAGCGGCGCCGTGTCCTCGAGGAAGCCGTCGAACCCGTCGGGGTCCCGCGGCGGGTGGAAGGGCGCCAGCAGGGTCTGGTGGAGGAGCGCCGGGAACGGGACGAGCGTGAGGAGGGAGAAGGCCGGGTAGCCGCGCAGCGCCTGCGGCCAGAGGGGCACGGCCACCCCGAGCGGGCCCAGGTCGGGCATGTGCCCGACGGGGAAGCAGGAGAGCGCGTCCCCGGTGAAGACCACGAGGTCGGGCCGCGCGGCCCGGATCGCCTCGACGACGGCGCGGTGGGCCGCGCGGTCCCCGCGGGTGTCGCCGTACACCGCGACCCGGAGCGGGCGGTCCGCCGGGGCGGGCGCGAGCGGGACGCTGGCCCGGCCCGTCCCCGGGTCGAGCCACCGGTCCGACGCCGCCCGGTGCGGCGCCGCGCACCCGGCAACCACTCCAGCGAGAGCGGTGAAGCTTAGGACCAACCACGGTGTGGGGCCGTGCCCGATGCTCGACGGGGAGATGGCGTTCAGCCCTTTCGGCCGCCGATGGTCTCCTCGCCCGCGGAGAGCTCTCGTGAAACGGCATCCCGGATGGATGCGGCGAGGTCGTTCCGGATCGCGTGAGCGAGGCGGTCGGCGGTCTCGCGTGACTCGACGGTCATCGAGAAGGAGCTCCCGACACTCACCCGCCATCGTTCTCCGAGACGCTCCACCTGGACGATCGCCGTCGCCCCGGCCGTCAGGAGGTCCCGGACCTGATCGACGGAAAGCGTGGACGTCCCTTGCCACGAGGGCGGGGATGACGCGTGCCGGAGGCAGAGGCCCTGGGAGTGCATGGCGGCGTAGAACTCTCGCAACGTCGTCAGCCCCAGGTTCTTCCGCGAGAGTAGATCGTTCCCGCAGATCAGGGTCAGGTCGCGCAGTCGGGTGAGGTGCGGGTAGTCGTGATCCAGGCATGATTTGAGACGGGCGGAGGGAGTGAAGACGTGGTGCCAGGGCAGCTCCCATGACGACGACAGGATGGGCCTGGTCGTGGACTCCGGCGAACGCGACAGGAGGTGCCAGAGGCCGGGGAGCGCGCGGCCGAGTTCCTCGAGGGCGCCGTCGTGAATCTGCTGGATGCGCTGGCGGGTCCTACGGAAGAGCCGTCCGATCTCCTCGAGAGTCTGCCGCCGTCCGTCACGAAGTCCGTGGTAGCGAGAGACCATCTCCCGTTCGCGGGACCGGAGCGTGTGCAGGAGCTTGGCGAGCAGGAGCTCACGTTCGGGCTCGGATAGCCGACGGAAGTCAGCCTCGGTACCCCCGAGCATGCTGAGGAACGCGATGGAGGAGTCCGGATGGAAGGACCGGCTCATGGACGCTCTCCCGGTGCGACGGTTCTGCGAGCGGGCACGACGATCTCCGCATCGCACTCGGCTTTCTCGACGGTGCCGCACCTGCGGGGCCGGTGGCGCGGGTGAGGTATCACGCCGCCGCCGGCTCGAGGAACTCCGCCGCCACCGCGTCCCCGACGCAGAGCCCCTCGCGGGTGAGGGCGAAGCGGTCCCCGTCGAACTCCAGCAGGCCCCCCGCGGCGAGCCTGCGGACGAGCCCCCCCACCTCGGCCCCGGCGTCGAGCCCCGTGCGCGCCGCGAGGGCGGAGAGCCTCACCCCCTCGGCGAGGCGGAGCCCCAGCATGACGGTCTCGCCCAGCGCGGCCCGCGGGCCCAGGCGCTCGCTCTCGGCGACCGGGTCCTCCCCCGCCTCCACCCGTTCCACGTAGGTCCGGAGGTCGCGGACGTTGGACCGCCGCTCCCCGTCGAGGAAGGAGGCCGCGGAGACCCCGACGCCCAGGTAGCCGAGGTTGCGCCAGTAGACGAGGTTGTGCCGGCACTCCTCCCCCGGGCGGGCGAAGTTCGAGGTCTCGTAGGCCGGGAGGCCCGCCGCGGCCAGCCGGTCGCGGGCGAGGAGCAGCATCGCGCGCTCCCGCTCCTCCTCCTCCCGCCGGACCAGCCCCCGGGCCTCGCGCGAGGCCATCGCCGTCCCCTCCTCGTAGAGCAGGGCGTAGCAGGAGAGGTGCGTCGTCCCGAGGGCCACCGCCTCCTCGAGGTCCCGCGCGAAGGTCTCCATCCCCTGCCCCGGCACGGCGAAGAGGAGGTCCACGCTGAGGCGCCGCAGCCCGGCCGCGCGGAGGTCCCGGACCGCCGCCCGCGCCTCCTCCGCGGTGTGGATGCGGCCCACGGACCGGAGGACGCGGTCGTCGAAGGACTGGACCCCCATGGAGACGCGGTCCACGCCGGCTCCGAGCAGCGCCTCGACCTTGTCCGGCCCGAGCGTCCCCGGGTTCGCCTCCACGGTCCACTCGCCGAGGCGCGAAAGGTCCACGGAATCGCGGACGATGCGCCCGAGGCGCGCGAGCGCGGGCGCCTCGAGCGCCGTCGGGGTCCCTCCGCCGACGAAGACGGTCTCCGGGGCGAACCCCGGCGGGGCGCGGCGCTCCAGTTCGCGGGCGAGCGCGTCGAGGTAGCGCTCCGGCTCGCGGCCGCGCGTCCCCCCCGGGAGCGAGTAGAAGTCGCAGTAGGAGCACTTCGTCTCGCAGAAGGGGACGTGGACGTAGAG
>CAZKTF010000190.1:0-7126 GCA_964555565.1 uncultured Planctomycetota bacterium
GAGACCCTCTCGTCGGGGAAGGTGGAGGACCCGGCCGAGGCGCGGGAGTTCGCGGGGATCGCCGCGCGCGAGGCGGAGCGCCTCTCCCGGATGGTGGAGACGGTCCTCGACTTCTCGCGCGCCACCGGGGGCGGGGCCGGGCCGCGGCGGCGGGTGGATCTCGCGCGCCTCGCGCGGGAGGCCGCCGGGGCCCACGCCCCGCTCTTCGCGCGGGCGGGGCTCACCCTGGAGGTGGACGCGGGGGCGGCTTCTCTCCCGGTGCTGGCGGACGAGGACGCGCTGCGGGGCGCGCTGGGGAGCCTGCTGGAGAATGCCCTCCAGCACGCCGCCGCGGGGGGGGAGGCGGCGGTGCGGGCGTCGAAGGAGGACGGGCGCGCGGTCGTGCGCGTGCTCGACCGCGGGCCCGGGCTCCCCGAGGGGGCCGCGGGGCGGGTGTTCGAGCGGTTCGTGCGGGGACCCGGGGCCGCCGGCCGGGGGATCGGGCTCGGGCTCGCGCTCGTGCGCGAGGTCGCGGAATCGCACGGGGGCGAGGCTTCCGGCGAGAATCGGGAGGGCGGCGGGGCGTCGTTCTCGCTGGCGCTCCCGCTGGCGGAGGGACCTGCATGAAGGCCCGCATCCTCGTGGTCGAGGACGACGCCGACCTCGCCCGGGGTCTGGAGTTCAACCTCCTCAAGGAGGGCTACGCGATCACCGTCGCCGGGGATGGCCGGCGCGCGGCCGCCGAGATCCGCGCGGGGAGGCACGACCTCGTCCTGCTCGACCTCCTCCTCCCGGAGAAGGACGGGCTCGAGGTCCTGCGGGACGCGCGGCGGGAGGGGAGCCGCGTCCCGGTCATCTGCCTCACCGCGCGGGGGACCGAGACCGACAAGGTGATGGGGCTCTCGCTCGGGGCCGACGACTACGTGACCAAGCCCTTCGGGCTCTCGGAGCTCCTCGCGCGGATCGAGGCGGTGCTCCGCCGCGCGGCCCCGGCCGGCGCGGGGGAGCGGGTGCGCCTCGGGGAGACGGTCGTGGACCTGGCCGCCCGCCGGGTCCTCCGCGGAGGCGGGGACGAGGAGCTCACCCCGGTGGAGACCGACCTCCTCCGCTACCTCCTCGCGCGCAGGGGCGAGGCCGTGGAGCGGGAGCGCATGCTCCGGGATCTCTGGGGCGTCGATTCCCGCCACGACACCCGCACGCTCGACAACCACGTGGCGCGCCTCAGGCGGAAGATCGAGACGGACCCCGCCAACCCGCGCTTCCTTGTCACGGTCCACGGGGTGGGCTACCGGCTGGACGGGGCGGAAGGATCGTGACAACTCCGGGACCGGTCCCCGGACCCCGCGGGCGACAGACTCCACGGGTCGCGGGTGCGACCCGAGAGGAGGCCTCGATGCGGACGGCACGGTGGATCGCGGTGACGACGCTCTCCCTGGCGATGGCGACGGCGGCGGCAGCGCAGGACGGCGCGAAGCCCCCCCCGCCCGCCCCGCGGGCCGCCCCGGCGGCGGAGTCCGCCGAGGATGCCTTCTACAGGGCCTTCTACGCGGAGCAGGCGCTGCGCGACTTCGGGAAGGCGGCCGACGCCTACGCCGAGGCCGCGGACCGGGCCCGCGCCTCGGACCTGAAGGACCTCCTCGCGAAGGCGCTGGCCGGGCGCGGGCGCTGCCTGCGCGCGCAGGGGAGGGAGGCCGACGCGGCGGCGGCGCTCCGCGAGGCCCTCGCCGCGGACCCCGCGAACGCCGAGGCGAAGGCGGCGCTCGAGGAGAAGCCCGCGCCGGGCCCGACGGACCCCCAGCTCGAGGCGCAGCTCCGACTTGTCGTCTCCAACCTCGCCGCCACGATCGAGTCCCCGAGGAGGGAGGCCGCCCGGACCCTGAACCTCCTCGGGGCCCGGGCGCTGCCGTTCCTGGAGGAGGGGCTCCGGAGCCGCAACCTCCTGGTGGCGGAGGCGGCGGCCCGGTTCCTGCCCGGGTTTCAGGACGAGGCGGGCACGGCGGCGGTCGTCCGGGCGCTCTCCGACCCCGAGGTCCTCTACAGGGACGCCGTCGCGCAGAACGCCCTGGTGGCGGCGGCGCAGTCCCTCCGTCCCGGGGAGGAGGGCCTCCTCCGCGCGGCGCTCGCGCGGCGCAGCCCCCAGGTGCGCCTCCGCGCGGCGCTGCGGCTCCAGGGGATCGCGGAGCCCTTCGCCGCCCGCGCGGAGCTCCTCCGGGCGATCGCCGCCGATCCCGACCCCTCGGTGCGGTTCGCCCTCCTCTCCGCGCCCGTCGCCACGGACGACCTGCCCGTCCTGCGGCTCCTCGCCGTCGAGGCGCTCGCGTCCCCCGACGGGGCCACCGTCCAGGCGGCCCTCGCCGCGGTCTCGAGGTCCCCGGACCTGCTCCCGGGGGTCGAGGAGAGGGTGCGGCAGTGCCTCGGCAGCGCCGATCCCCGCGTGCGGAGGGCCGCCTTCGGCTTGCTCACGGAGCGAGGCCTTCTCGAGGTCCGGGAGATGGGGGCCGCGCTCCTGGACCCGCATAGCGGCAACTCCCCCGACGCAGCCAGGTTCCTCGCGAAGGTGCCCTCGCCTCCCGGGTGGGACGCGGAGACGGGGCGGCAGGTCGTGGCCGCGCTCCGGGCGAGGCTCGAGACACGATCGGCGGGCACCATGGAGGGGACGGACGCGCTGTCCGCGCTCCTCGGCTGCGAGCAGGCTCGGGCCTGCGAGGGGATCGGCGCGGAGGACCTCGTGCGGATCTTCGCCCTGGCGGGGCCGCGGAACGACTCCTTCGGTTCCGAGGTCGTGCGCCACGCGGTGGGGATCCTCGCGCAGCGCGGGGGCGCGGACCCGGCGGGCCTCGCGGCCCTGGTCGGGTCGGGCCTGGAGCGGCTCCCCCCCGGCGCCGCCCGCGCGCGCTGGGTCAACGCCTGGAAGGGCCTCGCCGACCCGGCGCCGTTCCTCGCCGCGGCGGCGCTCGACGAGCCCGGGACGCGGCAGAATGCCTACGAGGCCCTCATCGCGGTCACGCAGAAGGGAGGGGACCTCCGCGACGCGGTGCGGGGGCGCTGCCCGCACCTCGGGGAGGACCTGGCGGCCCCGGGGGGGCGGCGGCTCGCGGCGCTGCGGCTGCTGGAACTCGTCCCCGACCCGGCGTTCGCGCCGGCGCTGCGCGCGGTCCTCTCTCGCGCCCTGTCGGACGACGAGCGGCAGCAGGCGATGGCCGCCTTCGTACGGTGCGCCGGGAAGGACTCCGTCCCGGTCCTCCGCGAGGACGTCGAGGCGGAGCCGTCGCGGGCCTCGCTCCCCGTCTCGCTGAACGGCCTCGTGGAGTTCCTCGGGGCCGGGGCCGTGGACGACCTCGTGGCGCTCGCCGTGCGCCGCAAGAACGCCGAGTGGGCGCTCTACTCCTACGGGCGGCAGGTCTACCTCCCGGACGCGGTGATGGAGAAGTTCCTCGACCGCGTCACCCCGGAACTCGCGACGAACGACTTCCTCAGGCGGATCGCGACCTTCCCGCGGTCGCGCGCCCGGGACCTCTGCATCCTCCGGGCGCTCGCCGGCGGGAAGGCCACGGGCACCCTCGTGGCGGCCGCGTACGTGGCCGGGAGCCTCCACCTCGAGGAGGCGAGCGGGGAGCTGGGACTCCTCCTCGACCACCAGGCCGACGCGGTTCGGAAGGCTGCGCAGGCGGCGCTGGTGGAGCTCCGCACCTACCGGACGTTGAGGGCGGAACTCACGGGGCCGCAGGCGACGGCGCGGCCGGAGACGCTCGCGCGGGCGCGCGGGATGCTCCGCAGCGAGGACGCCGTGCTGCGCCGGGCCGCGGTCCTGGCGCTCGGCGCGCTGGGCGACGCGGCGGTGGTCGGGGACCTCCTCGACCTGGTGAAGGACGCGGACGTCGGCGTCCGCGAGGCCGCGCTCGGGGCGCTGGAGCGGCTCGGCGGGCGGCCCGCGGCCCCTCCCGCGGAGGCCCCGGCGCGGGCCCCCGCGAAGGAGGAGAAGAAGGACGAGTAGGGGCTACTCCGCCGGGCGGTAGGCCTCGCCGGCGGTATGGAAGACCGGGACGTCGTCCGCGAGCCGCGACCAGGAGACGGGCCCGTAGACGACGCGTGGCGGGAGGGGGGAGGTCCGCGTCACGACCTCCTCCGTGCCGGCCGCGAGGAGGATCGACCACCCGAAGTCGTTCTGCGCGGGGGCGCCGGGCCAGTCGAAGGCGAGGTCCTGCGCCGTCCCGTTCCGGGCGCGCCAGGTGTACTCCCACCCGCCCGGCACCCTCCGGACCGAGGAGGTGACGCCCACGATCTCCACGCCGTCCGAGGCCACCACGGCCGCATCGTGGGCCGGGTCGCCGGAAAGGAGGACCCGCGGGACCTCGCCGCAGGAGGAGACTAGTTCCGGCAAGCGCGGTCGCGCGCGGCGCTCCAGGGAGAGGGGCCCCCGGACCGTGTGCCCGAGGGCGCCGGTCCGCGCGTTCCCGACGAAGGCCTGGGGCGCGAGGAGCATGAGCAGGTCCGGCGCGTCGGCGAAGTTCACGACGCCGCCCTCGTCGCGCAGGGGGCCGCTGACCGTCCGGGTCCGCCAGGCGGCGCGGGCCGGGTCGGCGATGACCTGGATCCACCCCTCCTCCTCCCTCTCGAAGCCCCAGCCGACGGCCTCGGAGAGCGTGGAGGTGACGACGCTCGTGACCACCTTCGGGCCGGGCGCGAAGTGGCCCCGGCTCGAGAAGTCGAGGATCGTGCGCACGCCGTCACCCGCCCCGAGGATCGTGCGGCCCGACTCGGCGCGCAGGAGGGGCGCGGCGAGGACGACGGCGGTTGCGATCGCGAGGACGCGTGTCGTGCGCATGTGTTCCTCCCAAGGCGCCCGCGCAGTCCCGCGGGCGGCGTGAGCATTGTACCTACCGCGCGCAGCGGAAGCCGAGGTCGGGGGCGAAGGCGGCGCGGCGGACCGGGGCGCGGGCCCAGGTGCGCCGCGCCGCGGCGGGGGCGCGGTAGCAGCCGCCGCGGACCGTGGCGAAGGCCCCGAGGTCCGGGATCCCCGCGGCGGGGTTCCCCTCGAAGAGGAAGAAGGGCGTCGAGGTCCACTCCCGCGCGCCGCCCGCGAGGCCGAGGACCCCCGTGGGGGCCAGGTCGGCGGGGTCCCCGCCCGCGGGCGGGCAGACGTCCGCCCCGGCCCCCGCCTCCGGGCCGTCGAACCTCCCGTCCCCGGGCCCGCGGGCCGCGGCCTCCATCTCCTCCTCGGTGGGGAGCCGCGCGCCGCGCCAGGCCGCGTAGGCCGCCGCGTCGTACCAGGTCACCCCCACGACCGGCTGGTCCGGGTTGCTCCGCCTCGGGTCGTGGAGGAAGCGCGGCCGGTGGTCGGTCCCCGGGGGCTCGAGGGGAGGGCAGCGGGAGTGGTCCCCGGTCTCGCGCACGTACCGGACGAAGCGCGCGTACTCCGCGTTGGTGACCTCGTGCCGGTCGAGCCGGAAGGGCGGCACGCGCACCGCGTGCGGGGGCCAGGCGAGGACCGGCTCCGGGAGCGGGTCCACCTCGATGACGAGGTCCTGGAGCTTCTTCCTGAGGAGGTGCGCCGCCTTCGTCCCGTCCGGGGGCGTCTCCAGGCCGACCCCGAGGGTCGCCTCCCCCCCGGGGATGGCCACCATGTCCTCGGGCGGGCGCAGCGCGGCCGCGAGGGCCGCGCGCCGGAGCGCCGGGACCGAGGCGAGCGCGAACCCCGCGGCGAAGAGCCCCGCCGCCGCGGCGGCCAGCACGAGGGGGCGCCTGCGCCGCGGGGGCGTCCCCGGGGCGGCCGGCGGGGGACCCGTCACAGGTATCCCAGGGAGCGGAGCCGGGCGACGGCGTCCGGGCTCAGCCCCCCCGCAGACTCCACGGGCTCGAGGAGTACCGCCTGCCGCCTGAGCGCCGCATCGACGAGGACGTCGATGCGCGGGCGGAGCGCGGCGGCGGCCGTGCCCGCCCCGGGCGCGGTCGCGGGGTCCGCCAGGGTCTCCTTCCCGCCCCCCTCCGGGATGTCGAAGAGCCGCACCGACTCCCCCTGCGCGTCGAGGACGAGCTTCCACCGCCCCGCGCGCACCCCGCGCCCCTCGAAGGGGACGTTCCCGCGGGGGTTCCCGGTGTCGAGGAGGATCTCCGCGTCGGCCGCCCCGTCCGCCGCGAGCGCGGCGCCCGGAGGCCGCGCCTCGCCGGCCCTGGGCTCCGGGAGGGCCAGCCCCGCGAGCGTGGGGGAGAGGCGCTGGGACGCGACCACGGCCCGGGACCGCTTCCCCCGTTCCACCCCGGGGCCCGCGAGGACCAGCGCCACGCGCATCACCGGCTCGCCCAGGCTCCCCACGTGCCCGAACCGGGGGCGCCCGTCCATCAGGTTCTCGCCATGGTCCGAGACGAAGGCGATCACAGCGCTCCCCTCGAGCCCCAGGCCGGAGAGCCCCCGCACGAGCCCCGCCACGCCCGCGTCCACCGTCCGCACCTCGCCGCCGTAGAGCATCCGCGCGATGCGCCCCGTCCGTTTCCCCTCGGGGGACTCCGCGTCCATCGACTCCACGCCGTTGGGCGGGACCGTGGCGAACCACTTCGCGTCCTCCGCGGAGAGGTCCCGCGGCCAGGACTCCGGCGCCGGCCGGTAGGGGAAGTGGGGCTCCATGAAGTGGAGCCAGAGGAGGGCGGGCTTGCCGCCGCGCTCCCCGAGCCACTCGAGCCCGCGCGCCACGACGTCGGGGGCCGCGGCGTCCCGGGCGTCCACGAAGGTCGCGAACCCGCGCGAGAGAGGGACGAGCCCCTCGAGCGCCCCGTGGGCCCCGAAGAAGGCCGTGTCCCAGCCGGCCGCGCGGAAGACCTCGGCCAGCGTCGGGCCCTTCCACCCCGGGGAGGTGTCCCCCCAGCGGCGGACCCCGTGGACGAGGGGGACCTCCCCGGTCGAGAGGGAGCACATGGCCGGCGCGGTGAAGCAGGCGGGCGTCACGGCGTCCTCGTAGAGGACCCCGCGCGCGGCCAGCGCGTCGATGGCCGGGGTCCCCGCCTCGCCTCCGTAGCAGCCGATCAGGTCGGCGCGGAGGGTGTCCACCGTGACCACGACCACGGCCCGCACGCCCGGGCGGGCGCGGGCCCCGCCCGCGGCCCCGAGGAGGGCCGGCAGCGGGGGCGCGGCGAGCCCGGCGACGAACCCCGC
>CAZKTF010000191.1:0-7123 GCA_964555565.1 uncultured Planctomycetota bacterium
CCTTGCGGTGGAGCGCCCTCAGGCGCTCCGCGGCCCGCGCCGCCGCGGCGTGGGGCGGCGGGAGGGCCGGCCCGGCGCGCCTCGTCCCCGCCACGGCCTTCCCCCGCTCCTCGCGCTCAGAACGTCCACTCGCGGAGCAGCCGGCGCTTGAACTCCGCGAACTCGCTCGTCCGGGGGGCGCCGCCCGGCCGCTCCAGGATCTCCATCATGCGGCGGTTGGCGCTGTCCAGCCGGGCCGCCAGCATGCGCGTGAAGTACTTCAGCATCTCGATGGCGCCCCGGTTCCCGGCGGAGAGCATCTCGTGGAACGCGGCCTTGGGGAGGAAGAGGAGCCGGCTCGACTCGGCGGCCACCGCCCCCGCCGTGTGCGGGCGTTCGGAGAGGAGGTCCATCTCGCCGAAGACCTCGTCCTTCTCGAGGACCGCGACCTCGCGCTCGCCGCCCTTGGCGTTCCTCTTGACGATGCTCACCCGCCCCGAGAGGACCGCGAAGAGCCCCTCGCCGGCCGCCCCCTGGGCGAAGATCCGCTCGCCCCGGGCCACGGGCCGCTCGCGCAGGGCCCGGAGGAGTTCCCGGAGGTCCTCCGGCCGCAGCTCGGAGAAGGCCGGGATCTTCTGGAGCTGCTCGGCCGTGATGAAGGGGCTCCGGAGCCCCGGGGCCGCCGGGGCCGCGAGGGGCGGCGGTTCGGCCCTGCCCGCGGGGACGGCCATGGTGTCCGCGGTCGCCGCCGGCCGCGCCCGCGCCCCCTCCGCCCGCGCGGCCTTCCCCGCCGCCGGCCCCGCCTTCGCGTCCTTCCTCTTCGTCGCCACCGGTGCCTCCCTTAGGGCGTGCCTACGAGATCCCGAGCTTCGAGACCGCCGACGCCACCCGCCCGAGCGCCAGCACGTAGGCCGCCGTGCGGAGCGGCACCTTCCGCGCCTCCGAGATCGAGCGGATCTTCTCGAAGGCCCGCGTCATCTTCCCGTAGAGCCGGTCGTTGACCGTCTCCTCCGTCCAGGTGTCCACCTGGAGGTTCTGCACCCACTCGAAGTAGGAGACCGTCACGCCCCCCGCGTTGGCGTAGATGTCCGGCACGACCACCACGCCCCGCTCGGTGAGGACCTCGTCCCCCTCGGCCGTGGTCGGCCCGTTGGCCCCCTCCACGACGAATTTCGCGCGGACCTCCTTCGCGTTCTTCTTCGTGAGGACCCCGTCCAGGGCCGCCGGGATGAGGACGTCGCAATCGGTCGTCAGCAGCTCCTCGTTGCCGATCGCCTCCGCCTCGGGGTAGTCCACGACGGAGCCGGTGCGGCGCACCCACTGGAGGAGGTCCGTGACGTTGAGGCCCTTCTTGTTCCGGACGCCGCCCTTCACGTCGCTCACGGCGACGATCTTCCCGCCGTCCTCGTGGATGAGCCGGGCGGCGTGGGAGCCCACGTTCCCGAACCCCTGCACGGCGAAGGTGCAGTCCTTCACCTTCTTGCCGCGCCCGTAGGCGCGCAGGACCTCCTGGGTGGCGTAGAGGACGCCCCGCCCGGTCGCCGCGTCGCGGCCGAGGGAGCCGTGGAGGTCTACGGGCTTGCCCGTGACGACCGCCGGGGAGAAGCCGTGGTACTTCGAGTACTGGTCCATCACCCAGGCCATGGTCTGCGCGTTCGTGTTGACGTCCGGCGCGGGGACGTCCTTGTGCGGCCCGATGACCTCGTGGATCCCGTCCACGAGCTTCCGGGTGAGTTTCTCCAGTTCCCGGTCGCTCATGGAGGTCGGGTCGCAGGTCACCCCCCCCTTGGCGCCGCCGAAGGGGATGTCCACGACCGCGGTCTTGAGGGTCATGAGGGCGGCGAGGGACCGCACCTCGTTGATGTCCACGCCCGGGTGGAAGCGGAGGCCCCCCTTCATGGGGCCGCGGGCGTTGTTGTGCTGCACCCGGAACCCCATGTAGGTCTCGAGGGATCCGTCGTCGCGCTCGATGGTCACCTCGACCGTGACCTCGCGCCGCGGGGTCATCAGGTACTTCTCGATCTGGCCCCCCAGGTCCATCACCCGGGAAGCGGTCCGGAAGTACTTGTTCGTCGTCTCGAGGGCGCTGGCCATTCCCGCTCCACCTCCCTGTCGCCGGCCCGCGCCTTCCGAGCCACGGGGGATCCTACCGGCGCCCGGATCGGGCCCGCACGGGGATTCCCGCCTAGAGCCCCTATCACAATGCCGCGTGAGCCGCGCCGGGACGAGGAGCAAGCATGGCGGCCGATCGCCGACGACGGTGACTCCATGGAACGAGTCTCCGAGGAGGCGATCGGCCGCCAGGCGCCGCTCATCGCGCCCGGCCCTCCGGGTTGCCGCCCGGGCGGGCCATCTGGGGTGTTGGGACGCGGGGGGTCGCCTTCGGCTCCCCCGCTCGGCCTCGGCGACCGGCTCCGCAAGGTCGCCATCGGCCGCCCGCCTACCATCTGGCCCGCCGGGGCGGCAACGCGGCCACGGGGCATTGTGATAGGGACTCTTGGCCCCGCGCGCGGACCTTTTCCGTGACCGTCGGGGGGCGGGGGCCCCAGAATCGCGGTCTCCGGGACGGCGCGCGCCCGTTCGCCCGGCCCCGGCGGAGGTCCCCCATGCGATTCGAGAACCGCCTCGCCGTCCTGGCCCTCGTCGCCTCCGTCGCCCTCCCCGGCTGCGGCGGCGGCAAGAAGCCCGCGGAAGCGAAGCCCGAGACCGAGGCCCCGAAGAAGGTGGAGGCCCAGAAGCCGACGAAGACGATGCCGAAGTTCGACAAGTCGGGGATCGTGGACGACCTCAAGAAGCTCCGCGCCCGGCGCGAGGAGGTCAAGCACGGGACCCGGGAGGAGAAGGAGAAGGCCCAGGCGGAGCTGGACACCCTCCTCAAGGAGGTCGAGGCGCGGTGGGCCACGAAGCCCGTCCCGGACCCCGAGGGCTACTACCTGGCCATGGTGCAGACCGAGTTCCTGGGGAAGCACGCCGAGGCCGTGACGTCCCTGAAGCGGTACCTGGCGGTGGTGCCCGAGAACAGCGACAACTTCGGGAACGCCCACGGCCTCCTCGTGCGCGCGCTCCTCGCCTCCGGGGACCTGGACGGGGCGGAGGCGGCGTTGCGCACGGCCCGCGCGGGGCCCCTCGGGGCGCGGCCCGGGGACCTCCAGCAGGGGGAGCTCGCCCTGGCCGGGGGGCTGGAGAAGGCGGGTCGCCTGGAGGCCGCGGCCCGGCACTTCACGGCCGCCTTCGAGACGGGAACCGCGGACCCGGAGGCCGCCGTCTTCGCGACCGACTGCCTCCAGCGCGCCGGCAAGCCCGCCGAGGCCGTCGCCCTGGCCCGCAAGGCCCTGGAGGTCCTCAAGGGGAGCCAGTCGAGCGAGGAGCGGATGAAGGTCCGCGTGGCCGCCTGCCTGCTCGTGGGGAAGGAGGCCCCGGGGTTCGCCGGGGCGAGGTACTGGAAGGGGACCGGGGGCCCCGTCGCCGACGCGGCCCTCCAGGGGAAGGTCACGCTCGTCTTCGGATGGAAGACGGAGTTCAGCCCCGGGCTCATGAAGGGCTGGTCCACCCGCCTCAGGAAGCTGGCGGACGACTACGAGGACAGGGTCCAGTGCGTCGGCGTCTCCCGCCTCCAGCGGTTCGACCCCCGGATCGGCCAGTTCAACAAGGACCTGACCGTGGAGGAGGAGCTCGACTTCTACGACGGCTACGAGCGGCAGTACAACCTGAGGTTCCCGCTGGCCGTGGGCGGCCTCGGGGAGACGACCCTCGTGGACGCCTGGTGCGCCTCGGTCGTGCCGTCCTTCGCCGTCGTGGGCAAGGACGGGCGGGTGGCCTACACGAGGACCGGCTTCAACGACGACCACTTCGCGACGGTCCGCGCGGAGATCGACAAGGCGCTGGCGAAGTAGCCCTGCCGCTGCCGGGCTCGCGACGCCCTACCGGTCCTGCCTCCAGACCCGGGTGCGGCGGCCGTCGGGCCGGGTAGTGTCCGAGCCGGCCTGGAACGTGTCGGTGAGGATGAGGTCCAGGTCCCCGTCGCCGTCGATGTCGGCCACCGCGACCGCCACCGCGTTGCCCGGATCCACACCCCTGCCCTGATTGGTCGCGTAGTCGGGCAGGATCGACGAGGCGTCGATGAAGGTCCCGCCGCCGATGTTCAGGAGGAGCCGCGTGCGGCGGTTCGTCCCGATGGCGTCGGGGGTCGAGATGAGGATGTCGGGGTCGGAGTCCTTGTCGATGTCCACGGTGAGGACGACCTTCGCCCGGGCGTCGTCGCCCGAGGGCAGGGCGGGGAGGACCGTCGAGGTGCGGTCCACGAGCTTCCCCGTGGTCGTGTTCTGGAACAGGATCCGGGTGGAGGGCTTCGTGCCCGAGAGCACCGGGGCGTTGAGGGAGACCACGAGGTCGCGGTAGAAGTCGCCGTTGAGGTCGGCCGCGGCCACCGCGTCGCCCCGCCAGTCGTCGTCGGACGCGCCGGCCGGCGGCGGGAGGAACTGCCCGATGCTCTTGTAGGAGACCGCCGTCCCGCCGGTGCCCTGCTTGAAGGCGCGGGTCGCCGAGAGCGGGGACCCGGTCCCGGAGGAGGTGAGCGGGCCGTTCCAGGTGATGACGATGTCGTTCAGGAAATCCCCGTCCAGGTCGGCGACCGTCGCCGCGACGGCGCGGAAGTCGTCGTCCGCGGAGAAGGCCGCGGTGAGGGTCGTCTTCGTGTTGTCGGTGAGGCCCCCTCCGCTGGTCGCCTGGCAGATCCGCATCGCCGACCCGAAGGGGTAGGTGGTGTAGCTCGGCCAGGTGACCCGGCCGGGGTACGGGAAGCCGCAGCCCGCGTAGACCGCGTAGGTCCCCGAGCCCGTGAAGCGGTTGATGGACACGTCGTTCACGAGGACGACGTCCTGGTCCCCGTCCCCGTCCAGGTCCCCCATCCCGGCCGCGACGGAGCGGAAGTCGTAGTCGAACAGTTCGCACTTGGGACCGCTCCAGCAGGCGTCGCAGTGCGGGATGCTGGAGATGGAGAACTTCTTCGCCGCGCCCGTCGTCGGCTGGCTCGTGAAGGTGCCGTTGGCGTCCGGGAACAGGATCCGGCCCCAGGGGAGGATGTAGTAGGAGGCCGCGGAGTCGGTGGTGGCCTCGACGCCCGTCCCCGCGTGGCTCAGGTAGACGCCGGGGATCGTGCTCCCGGCGGGGTTGTTCATCCGGCCCGCCAGGAGCCTGTTCGCGCCGAAGTCGTCGGTGAGCGTCGTGACGGGCATCTTCGTGGCGGTCTGGTCGGTGAACACCCCGGCGCCGTTGTTGACGAGCAGGCGCGTCCCGGGCTTGCTCCCGATCTTCGCGGTGTGCGCGACGAGGAGCCAGTCGATGGTCCCGTTGGCGTCCTTGTCGATGACCGCGCTGGACACGCCGCCGAAGTCCTCCCCCCCGGCGACCGCAGGGATGGCCGTGGCGCTCGCGTCCTTGAAGTCGAAGTAGGCGAGCCCGTTCACGCGGAGCGAGGCCTGCCCGAGGTAGTCGCGGACCTCCACGTCCACCTTCCCCGTGGCGTGGGGCCCCGGGATGGTGAGGGTGTGGCCGATGACGGAGCCGTCGATGGGGTTGAGGTAGGGCGTCGAGGAGACGGGGACGCCGCCGACGCGGACCGTGTCGGTCGTCTGGAATCCGGTCCCGATGATCGTCATCGGGATGTTCCCGAAGGTCGGGGAGGCCGCGGGGTTCAGGGAGAAGATCGAGGGCGCGGCCTTGAAGAAGTAGTCCCCCGGGACGTCGGTCCACTGCCCGTAGGCGTCGGTGAGCCTCACCGAGGTGAGCCCCCCGGGCGCCGCCGGCGTGGTGCAGGTGATCGTCGCGGCGTCCTGGACGACCGCGCTGGAGGCGTCGCTCGTGCCGACGCGCACCCTGTAGGCCTCGCCCGGCCGGAAACCGCTCCCGGTCACGGTGAAGGCCTGCCCCCCCGTGGCCGGGCCCTCCGACGGCGTGAAGCCCGCGGGGGTGGGCGAGGGGAAGTAGTAGAAGGCTCCCGTGAGCACCGCCACCTGGCCGTCGGCGTTCGCGAGCACCACGTCCACCGTGCCCGCCCCGGACGGGGGCTTCACCGAGCAGAGGGTCCCGTCGGTCACCTGGGCCTCGGTGCCGGCCACTCCGTCGAAGAAGACCGCCTGCGGGGTCGGGCTGAGGTTGCTCCCCGTCAGCGTGACGGGCACCCCGAATCCGCCCTGGTCCGGGTCGATGGCCGAGAGCGCCGGCTCCACGGCGCTGAGCGCCACCGCCTCCTTCGGGGCCCTGGGGAAGACCACCTTGATCGTGATCGAGACGGTGTTGTCGGCGAAGGAGTCCTGGACGAGCAGCTTGTAGAGCCCGCCGGGCGCGTCCGCGGGGATGGGGATGTTCGTGCCCTTCTGGCTGTTCCCCTTGGAGACGACGTACCGGTCCTTGTCGTAGGGGACCGGGTTCCCGTCCGGGTCCTCGACCGCGACCACCTCGGTCCCGCCGTCCCCCTTGAACTTGAGCGACCAGGAGAAGAGCGCGCCGCCGTTCGCCGGGAAGGGGATCTCCGTGATCATGTCCTTGGCGAAGACCTGGTTCTTCACGGGCGAGACCTTGGCGGGCTTGAGGGACCAGGCGAGCGTGTAGGCGCCGGTGCCGGAGGAGCCGCGCACGCGGAGGGCGTACCGCCCGCTCGCGGCGAGCACGGCCTTCTTGATGACGGAGGAGGTCTTCGACGCGATCCCCGTCGCCTCCACCGTCCCGTTCGGGGCGACGAGTTCGAGGACGGGGACGAGGTCCGCCGTCTTCCCCTTCTTGGCGGAGGCCTTCAGCTGGAATCCGGGGGCGCCCTCGAAGACGTAGTCGTCCTGGTCGCCGGCCGGGGAGATCTCGGTGGAGATCACCTCGTAGGGCCTGGAGACGCGCCCGTAGTTGACGGCGGACGCCGGGCCGGCCAGTCCGAGCAGGCAGGCCGCGCCGAGAGCCAGGGTGGTGCGCTTGGGGATCGGGAACATCGCTGGTGCCTCCATGCCTCCGGCCGGGACTCCATCGCCCCCCGCAGGGCGAGAGCCTCCAGAACCGTATCCTACCCGAAGGCGGCCCGGGTGCCAAGCGGGAGCGGCGGCGGGGGTGCATGACCGTACTTGCGAGGTCCGCCGGCCGAAACGGCCGTGAAGGTCAC
>CAZKTF010000192.1:0-7099 GCA_964555565.1 uncultured Planctomycetota bacterium
CTCCGACGTCCCTCCCTATGAGACTCCACCCCCTATGTCAGGAGGTCTGGAGTCCGCATACTCACAGCGCCGCGTTGGCCGGGGCGTAGCGGTATCGGATTGGGTGGTGTGATCTTGGATCGTCGGCTCGCAGCGGCAGGCTTCACCGCGTGTCACTGAGGAGCCGCGGAGCGCGGAGTGTGGCGAGGGTGGGTCGAGCTTCCGGTATCGGAACGCAGTTGTGCTAATGGATCGGAGCCTCCTCCCCAGGGACGGAGGCTCCAGCGTGTTAGCAGAACTCCCGGCGCGAGAATCGAGGCTAGGCCGCGGGGGACCGTGTTCCCCGCCGTCCCCTGCCTCGAGGCCCGCCAGGGGCGCGGGAGAGGCAGGGGGGGCGAACCCGGCGAGGGACCCTATCACCGCGAATGACAGGGGGGCGGCGCCGCTTGTAGAGGCGGAGGGGGGCGGGAGGAGGATCGGGATGCGAGGCTAAGGGTCAGGCCCCTAGGGGCAGGCGATGGGACCGAAGTCAGCAGGAGGTAGTCCACAGGCCACGAGGGCCGAGTCGAGCCCCTTGTCTAGAGCAAGGAGGCGGGAGCCCGTGCCCTGCAGCCCGACGATCTCTCCGGCAACCGCGAGGTTGAGGAAGCCCGCGCGAATGGAATCGGCAACCCCAGCCACAGCGAACTCCCCATAGCACGGACTGGACGCGAAGAGGCGTCCGGCCCCAGGCTTGTCAACAACGTAGTCATCAAACCCAAAGAGCCTGCCATGCACGACCCCGCCCATGACCTCTGCGGAGAAGGCGTATTGCTTCCCGTCCTCCTCACTGATTGAACGAGCGACCTTCCCAAACCCGATCTGACCGAACTCCATTGCAAGGGCAACGGGGTCAAGGCCCCTCTCGGCGATCTGGAGGCAGAATTGGTCGCGCCTCTCCAGGAGCCTCGCCAGGTTTCCGTCGAGGTTGCCCCTGTGAGGATCCGCGCCTGGAAGGGCATGGAACTTCTCGAGTGCGGACACCTTCAAGTCCAGGGAGCTCATGAACAAGCCAATCGAGGCTTCGACGGGCTTCTTCAGGATCTGGTAGAGACGCAGGGAGATGTCCTGATTGGTGCGGTCGAGGCCGACCGCACCGTGCTCATACCCCATGAGCCGAAGCTCTACTGCCACAAGAGCCGAGCGAAACGACGTGGTTGCTAAGACCGCCGCAACGAAGTCCTGCGGCCTGTCTCCATCGATCGCGGTGGGCCGGCAGACAATCTCCCCCCAAAGCGCGTGAAGGGCCGGGAGGTGGGAGAGGACCGGGCCCCACTCCCTCGCCCTCTCCTCTGCCTCCCGGGAGGCCAACGTCCGCCACATGGCGAAAGTCCATTCACTCACAGTCGCCTCCCATCAGCGCTCGGGGCGGCGCACTCGCCACCGCAGGGCGCCAGTCCGAGCTTGCCACCTGGGCAGTCTCCCAACCGACTGGCTCGTCCTGTCAATGACAGCAGCGGGGCGGTCGAACGCCCCCCCCGGAAGTGGATCGTACCCCCAAGATCCGGCGGCCTCAATGGGGTCCGTTTCGCAGATCACAAGGGGCCACCCCCCGGGCCCGCGAGGTCTAGCCTCGATTCTCGCGCCGGGAGTTCTGCTAACACGCTGGAGCCTCCGTCCTTGGGGAGGAGGCTCCGATCCATTAGCACGACTGCGTTCCGATAGCGGAAGCTCGACCGTACCCTCGCCACACATCGCGCTCCGAGGCTCCTCAGTGAGGCGCGCGGGAAACCCGCCGCTGCGAGCCGATCATCCAAGATCACACCACCCAATCCGATACCGCTACGCCCCGGCAACGCGGCACTGTGAGGCTGCGAAAGCGAAGCGACGAAGGCGGATCTGTTAGCGCAACATCTGCCGCGAGAATCGAGGCTAGGGGCGGAAGACGACCACCCGCCGGCTGGTCGCGTCCCAGGAAGCGCCGACGGCGGCGGCGAGGAGGTCGAGGAGGTCCCCGAGCGTGCGGGGGCGCGCGGGGACGTCGAGGACCGGGTTCGCGCGCCAGAGGTCCCCGTCGAGGAACACGGGGATCCCGAGCCGGCGGGAGAGCGTGGCGCCCGCGTCGCGGAGCGGGACCTTGTCGAACCCCAGGTCCACCTCGTCGGCGCGGACCTCGTCGTAGGTCGGGTCCCGCGGGCGGACGCCGGCCCGGCGCTCCTTCCCCTCGAGGAGGGCCCAGCGGACCCGCCCGGCCCGGACCTCCCGGGTGTCGGGGGCGCGGCCCCGCTGGTGGAACACGAGCGCGTCCTCGGTGAGGACGACCTCCAGGTTGTGGGCCAGCGCCAGGGCCTCGACGAGCCCCCGCGCGGTGGCGTCCACCGCCTTGAGGTGGACGTCCGTCTCCTTCGCCCAGGCCTCCAGCTCGGGCCCCGCGCGCGCCGGGAACCCCGCGGCGCGGGAAAGGACCCCCAGCACCTCCTCGAAGGTGGCCGAGGTCTCCTCCATCCGGACCTGCTTCTCGCGGAACTTCCGGTCCACCCCGTCCCACCAGGCCGGCGGGTCGAAGGGGTAGGCGTCGGGGGGGAGTCCCGGCGGCGTCCCCGGCGGGGCCGGCGTCTCCCCCTCCCCGGGCGCGGGGGCCGTGGGCGGGGCGTGCTTCCGCCCGGGGCGCGCCGGGGGAGGCGGGGGCGCCGGGGGAGCCGGCTGCTGGACCGGGCCGCCGAGGAGGAAGAGCGCCGCCATGGCCAGGACCGCGACCGCGGCACCGACGACGAACAGGAGGACGGAGCGGGGCACGGAGGAAGCCATCGGTCCCTGGGTCCCTAGTGCCGGAAGTGCCGCATCCCGGTGAACAGCATCGCCACGTCGAGCGCGTTGCAGGCGTCGATGACCGCGTGGTCGTTGCGCGAACCGCCGGGCTGGATCACGGCCGTGACCCCGGCCTTGCCGGCCACCTCGACCCCGTCCGGGAAGGGGAAGAAGGCGTCCGAGGCGAGGACCGCGCCGCGGGCGCGCTCCCCGGCCTTCTTCAGGGCGAGCTCCGAGGAGTCCACGCGGCTCATCTGCCCCGCGCCGACCCCGACGACCGCGCGGCCCTTCGCGAGGACGATGGCGTTGGACTTCACGTGCTTGCAGACGGGCCAGGCGAACAGGAGGTCGCGGGTCTCCTCCTCCGTCGGGGCGCGCTTCGTCACGCACTTCGGGCCCGGTCCCGTGGGGAGCAGCATCCGGTCGCGGTCCTGGAGGAGCAGCCCGCCGGAGATCCGCTTGAGGTCCCGCGCGGACTTCTCCCGCGGCGCCGAGGCCGGGTCGGCGACCTTGAGGATGCGGATGTTCTTCCCCCAGGGCTGGCGCTGGGTGAGCGTCTCGATGGCCCCGCCCGCGTAGCCCGGCGCCACGATCCCCTCCACGAAGGTCTCCGGGCGCGCGATGGCGGCGGCGGTGGCGGCGTCCACGACCCGGTTCGAGGCCAGGATGCAGCCGAAGGCGCTCACCCGGTCCCCGTCGTAGGCCCGGCGGAAGGCGTCCTCCAGGGAGTCCGCCTCGGCGCACCCGCAGGGGTTGTTGTGCTTGATGACGGCCGCGGCCGGCCCCGCGAACTCGCGCACCAGCTCGAGCCCGCCGTCCAGGTCGAGGAGGTTGTTGTAGGAGAGCTCCTTCCCCCACAGGACCTCCGCCGAGGACACCGAGGGCTCCGTGGCCCCTGCCTCGCGGTACAGGGCCGCCCGCTGGTGCGGGTTCTCCCCGTAGCGGAGGTCCACCACCTTCTCGAAGAGCGGCGTGTACATGATCGGGAAGGAGCCCTCCCCCTTCGCGGCGAGCCAGGAGCCGATGGCGGCGTCGTAGCGCGCGGTCGTCCGGAAGGCCTCGCGCGCGAGGTCGAACCGGAGGGACTCCGGGACCTCGCACCCGCCCGCCCGCATGGCGGCGAGCACCTCCTCGTAGCGGTCCGGGTTGCAGACCACCGCCACGGAGGCCTGGTTCTTCGCGGCGCTGCGGATCATCGAGGGGCCCCCGATGTCGATCTGCTCGATGGCCTCCTCCCGCGTGACCCCCTCCTTCGCGACGGTGGACTCGAAGGGGTAGAGGTTCACCACGACCAGGTCGATGGGGAGGATCCCGTGCTTCTCCAGCGCCGCCATGTGCTCCGGGAGGTCGCGGCGGGCCAGCAGCCCCCCGTGGACCGCCGGATGGAGGGTCTTCACGCGGCCGTCCAGCATCTCGGGGAAGCCGGTGACCTCGGCGACCTCCTTCACGGGGACGCTGGCCTTGCGCAGGAGGTCCGCGGTCCCCCCCGTGGAGAGGATCTCGACGCCCATCTCGGCCAGCCCACGGGCGAACTCGACCACCCCGCGCTTGTCCGAGACGCTGAGGAGCGCCCGACGCACCTTGGCCATGCGTGCCTCCCGTCCGCCGGCGGGCGCGGGCCCCGGAGGGACCCGCCCCGCTCCCGCCCCCTAGCCCTTCACCGCCGGGGGCTTCTTCCGGGCCATCCGCCGCCGCAGCTCCGCCTCCAGGAACGCGTCCAGGTCGCCGTCCAGGACCCGGTCCGTGTCGGACGTCTGCACGCCCGTCCGCTCGTCCTTCACCATCCGGTACGGGTGCAGGACGTAGGAGCGGATGTGGTACCCGAAACCGATCTCGCCCTTGGCGCCGTAGGCCTTACGGAGCTCCTCCTCCTTCTCCATCTCGCGAAGGCGATAGAGGCGCTGGAGGAGCATCTGCATGGCCACGGCGCGGTTCTTGTGCTGGCTCCGCTCGTTCTGGCACTGGGCCACGACCCCCGTGGGGACGTGCGTGATCCGGACCGCCGAGTCGGTCTTGTTCACGTGCTGGCCCCCGGCCCCGCCCGAGCGGAAGGTATCGACCCTCAGGTCCGCGTCGTTGATCTCGATCTCCTGCTCCTCGATCTCGGGCACGACGTCCACGGCCGCGAAGGCCGTGTGCCGCCGGTGGGCCGCGTCGAAGGGGGACTGGCGCACGAGGCGGTGGGTCCCGATCTCCGCCTTGAGGTAGCCGTAGGCCCACTCCCCCACGACCTTGACCGTCGCGCGGCGCACGCCGGCCTCCTCGCCCGGGACCGAGTCCAGGGACTCGCACCGGTAGCCCATGCGGTCCGCCCAGCGCCCGTACATCCGGAGGAGCATCGCGGCCCAGTCGCAGGCGTCGGTCCCCCCGGTCCCGGCGTGCACGGAGAGCCAGGCGTCCGAGATGTCGTGGGGGTCCGCCATCATGGACCGGAACTCGAGGCGGGCGACCCGGCCCTCGATCTCCCCGAGGCGCCCGCCGGCGGCCTCCACCTCGGCGCGGTCCTCCAGGTGCTCCGCCACCTCGAGGAGGCCCGCGAGGTCCTTCAGCTCCGCGTCCAGGCGCGCGGCCTCGCCCACGCGGGCCCGCAGGGCCCGCAGGGACTGGACGTGGTGGCGGGCATCGGCCGCCCGCTCCCAGAAGCCGGGCGCGGCCATGGCCTCCTCGATCCGCGCGATCTCGGCGAGCCCCCCGGGGACGTCAAAGACCGTCCCGGAGATGCGACATCCGGGACAGGACCTCCTCGAGCCTGCGGCGGACCTCGCTCCCCATTAGACCGTGCTCCCCGGCACGCGCGACTCGGTCACGACCAGCTCGGCCCCGCAGGCCTCGACGATGCGGTCCACCACGGCCCTCGTCACCCAGGACGGCGTCGAGGCCCCGGCGGTCACGCCGATGACCACCTCGCGATCCACGATCTCGGGGGAGTCGGTCGCGGCCTGGAGCGCGGGCGGGTCCCCGGCGTGCTCCTCCAGGTAGGCGGCCTGGCGGCAGAGCCGGGCCTGCTCGAGGATCGTCTCCACCGGGAGGTCCTCGGCGCTCTCCACGTGGAAGGTCTGCTTCCCGCTCTCCCGGCCGATCTCGGCCAGGCGCCGGGAGATGTTGCTGTGGTAGGGGCCCACGATGACCAGCGCGTCCGCGTGCTGGGCCAGGCGGCGCGTCTCCGCCTGCCGTTCGTCCGTGGCCCCGCACATGGTCTCGCGCAGGACCTCGATCTGCGGGAAGCGCTCCCGCAGCGTCTCCGCGATGTCCTCGAAGACCGCCGAGAGGAAGGTGGACTGCCCGACCAGCGCGACGGGGTCCTGGGCGGGCACCGTCTGGGCCTCGTCCGTGGAGGAGACGATCCAGACCCGGGTCTTCGCCTGCTCCTTGAGGACCGCGGTCTCCCCGTGCTGCGGGTTCGCGGCCAGGACCACGTTCACGCCGCGGTCGGAGAGGCGGCGGATCGCCTCGCGGGTCCGGTCGATGTGCGGGCAGACGGTCTCGAGGAGCCGCGCCCCGCGGGCGCGCAGCGCCTCCTCGTCCTTGCGGAGCGCCCCGTGGGGACGCGGCGCGACCGCGGACCCCTTCTCGACCAGCTCCGGGCGGTCGAGCGCGCGGACGCCGCGGCCGGTGAGGTTCTCGAGGATCGCCCCGCTGTGGACCAGGGGCCCGAGGGTGGAGACCTTCGTGCCGTCCGTCGCGGCGCGGTCGATCAGGTCCAGGGCCCGCTTCACCCCGGCGCAGAATCCGGCCGTGCCGGCGAGCTTCACTCGCATGCGGTTCGCCCTCCGCGGCCCATCCTAGCGGGGGCACCGGGGGCGGGGCCATGAATCGCGCCGTGCGAGCGGAGCAAGGGGTCAGACCCCATTCGCCTGGCCTGGGCCAGGCGAATGAGGTCAGACCCTTACAACGTCCCTACTTCGGCCGGACCCGGACGACGCAGGTCCCGCCGTTCTCCCCGGCGAGGCGGAGGAGGAGCGGCTTCGCCACCTCCCCGAGCGCGACCGCGTGGAGGCGGACCCGGGCCCTCTCGTTCCACTGCGCCACGCGGGCGCAGATGGAGTCCGGCTCCCGGAGCCGGCCGCGGTTGGGCTCCCCGTCCGAGAGGAGGAAGACCTCGTCGAGGCCGGGGGATGGCGCGACCGCGAACCTCCCCTGCCCGGCCCATCCGAAGGCGCGTTCCAGGGCGTCGAAGATGTTGGTGTAGTGCTGCGTCTCGACCCGGTCGAGCGAGCGGACGAAGGCCCACTTCTGGGCGGGGGTCGCCCGCACGAGGTCCTCGCGCCAGGTCCACACCTTCTCCTCGAAGCGCACCACGCCGAAGCGCTGGGAGGACCGCAGCGACTTCACC
>CAZKTF010000193.1:0-7057 GCA_964555565.1 uncultured Planctomycetota bacterium
GGGACGGGGGCGGGAGCGACCGGCGCGGGGACCGGCGCCGACGGCGCGCGGACGGGCCGGGCGGGGGCGGCCAGGGGGGCCACGACGGGGACGGGGGTCGTGGCTACCCCTCCGCGGGGGCCCACGAGTGGGGCGACCAGGGGGGGGCCGGCCAGCGGCGCCAGGACCGGCGGCCCGGCCAGCGGGGCGAGGACCGGCATGTCGGGGTCCCCCGCGGGCACGCCCTTCCCGGGGATCGTCGGCGCCACCACCGGCATGGCGGCGGGCGGCCTGCGCTTCCTCTCCTCGGGGTCCGCTTGCATCGGGGCTCCAGGGTGCGACGGGAGGCCGGCGGCGGCGATGGAAGGGCCATTCTCCGCGCGCCCCCCGGGCCGGGTCAACGGGAACCGGGGCCGCGCCCGCCCGGAGGGCGTGTCTCCGAGCGGCGTGGGTGGACAAGATCCCCGGAGGACCTGGAGGAGGGAGCCGCCCTGGCCGCCGAGTTCAAGCGGGACCGCTACCGCAGGAGGACGACCCACCCCAGGCCCTGGAGGGCCAGCAGCGCCCAGGCGCCGGCGGCGAGGTCGTCTAGGAGGATCCCCCAGCCTCCGGGGAGGCGCTCGAGCGCCCGGGCGGGCCAGGGCTTCAGCAGGTCCGCCGCGCGGAACAGGAGGTAGGCGACCCCGATCTCCAGGGGCCCCGGGGCGGGGCTCGCGGCGAGGGTGACGAGGTACCCCGCCACCTCGTCCATGACGACGGAGGGAGGGTCGGCGCGGCCGGCGGCGCGGGAGGCCGCGGGCCCGAGCGCCACCGTGAGGACCGAGGCCGCAAGCACGGCGAGGCCGACCGCGAGGAGCCAGCGCCCCGCGTCGGAGCCGGGGAGGAGAAGGGCGACCGCCACGCCGCCGAGGGTCCCGAAGGAGCCCGGGACGAGCGGGAGGAACCCGAGGCCCCCGAAGGAGAGGACGAGGAGGGCGAACCGGTCGCCCGGGGAGGCAGCCCGCGCGGTCGTCGCCGGGGCTACGCCGGGGGGGCCGTCCACGCGCCCTCGAGGTCGTAGCCGCGCGCCGCGGTCACCCGCACGCGCCCCATGGCGCCCGCCTGCACCCCCGGGCCGCCGGGCACGCGGATCGTCCCGTCGATGGCCGGGGCGTCGCGGGAGGTGCGGGCGTGCCAGCGGCCGCCCGACGCGGGGGCGTCCACGACGACCTCCACCTCCTCGCCGGAGGCGGCCATGGCGGCGTGGCGATCGAGGACGACGCGCTGCTGCGCCTCCATGACGAGGCGGCGCCGCCGGGCCTTCTCCCGCGCGGGGACCTGCACGGGGCGCTGCCCCATGGGGGTGTCCTCCTCGCGGGAGTAGACGAAGACGCCGGCGTGGTGGAAGCGGAACTCCCGCACGAACTCCACCAGTTCCCGGGCCTCCTCCTCGGTCTCCCCGGGGGTCCCGACGATGAAGGTCGTGCGCAGCGCGATGCCCGGGACCGCCTCGCGGATCCGGTGGAGGAGGTCCCGCGTCCTCGGCCCCCCGAGCGGGCGCATCATCCGCCTCAGGGCCGCGTCGCTCACGTGCTGGATCGGCATGTCCATGTAGGGGACGACCTTCGCGCACTCCCGCAGCGCCTCGAGGAGCGGCTCCTTCACGTAGGCCGGGTAGGCGTAGAGGAGCCGGATCCAGCGGACCCCGTCCACCCGGTCGAGCGCACGGAGGAGCTCGGGCAGCCGGAGCCGCCGATCGGTGTCCCAGCCGTAGAAGGTCGTGTCCTGCCCCACGAGGACGACCTCGCGCACCCCCTCCCCGGCGAGGCGGCGCACCTCCTCCACGATCTCCGGGAGCGGCCGCGAGACGTGCCGCCCGCGGATCGCCGGGATGGTGCAGAAGGAGCAGGGGTTGTCGCAGCCCTCGCTCACCTTCACGTAGGCGAAGTGGGGCGGCGTGAGGGGGACCCGGTCCACGGTGAGGGGGTCGGAGCGGTAGTCGGCGGCGGCGGGGACCTCCTCGCCGAGGACCTCGCGGCAGAGGGCGGCCAGGCGCGGGTAGTCCTTGAAGGGGACGAAGGCGTCCACCTCCGGGAGTTCCCGGCGGAGTTCCTCCGCGAACCGCTCCACCATGCACCCGGCGACCACGACCCCGCGGAGCGAGCCCGCCTGCTTCAGGCGGACCATCTCCAGGATCCGGTCGATGGACTCCTCCTTCGCCGGGTCGATGAACCCGCAGGTCGTCACCACGGCCACGTCGGCGTCGGCCGGGTCCGGCGTGAGCACGAGCCCCCCCGAGGCCAGGATCCCCAGCGCCTTCTCGCTGTCCACGAGGTTCTTCGGGCAGCCGAGGGCGACCATGGAGACGCGGATCGGGCGTGGAGGGGGAGGGGTCGCCATGGCGAGCCGGGGATTGTAGCAGGTGAAGCGAGACCAAGGGGTCAGACCCCGGGCGCCTCGCGTGACGTGCTGCGCCGCCTCATGGGCGCCCGAGGTCAGACCCCTGGTGCTCGGCCCAGCGTCAGAGCACCGGATGCGCCCCCGTCTCGTTCTCGGGCCCGAGGACGCCGCGGGACACGAGCGCCGCCAGGATCCTCACGGCGCGGGTATAGCCGATCCCCAGCCTCCGCTGGAGGACGACGACGGAGCCCCGACCCCGCTCGCGGACGGTGCGGGTCGCCTCCTCGTAGAGGTCGTCTTCGCCGGCCGGGACGGCGAACTTCTCGCGGGCATCCTCCGCGGGCTCCCCGGCAAAGGCGGGCGGGGTAAACCCCGCCCCTACAACGTCGGACGGGGCGGAACCGTCGTCCTTGAACTTCTCGACCAGGCGCTCGATGCGGTCGAGGTCGAGCGGGGGGGCCTCCGGGGCGGCGTCCTCCGACGGCAGGGATGCCAGCGGGGCCGGGGCAGGCGCGGGGTCCTCCTCGGGGGGGAGGACGGCCGGCTCCTCCTCGAGGACCGGCTCCAGGGGCCGCGGGGAGCGCCTGCGCCGGGGCTTCCGGGCCTTCGCCTCGGGCTTCGCTTCCGCGGCCGGGGCGGCGGATTCGCCCCCCGCGGCGGCTGAGGCCGCGGAGGGGGGGGACTCCATGACGGTGGCGGGCGGCTCGGCCTCCGGCTTGGTCGGCCCGGGAGCGAGGTTGTAGGGGCGGAGTTCACCCCGCCCGCCGTTGCCGAAGTCCACGGCGACCTCCTCGGCGCGATCCTGCATCATCTCCGCCACGGGGCCCGCGGCCGATGCGGTCTCGGCCCCGGGGACCTCGCCGAAGACCGCGCGGAGCGAACGGACGATCGCGTCGGCGGCGTCCTCGAGGTACGCGTCGGGGGGGGCGTCCGCGGCCGGCCCGGGGAGGGCGTCCTCCGGGGCGGGGGCCGGCGTCTCCTCCATCACGAGGGGGGGCGGGGCGACGAGCAGCTCCTCGTCCTCCGCGACCGACCCGTGCGAGACGGCGGCCTCGGGGCCGATCTCCGGGTCCTCGAGCAGCATCACCCGCTCGCCGTCGGAGAGCGGGGATCCCTCCGGGGGCCCCTCGGCCTTGTGCGGCTCGTCGGGCTGGGTGCGCACGGGGCCCGGGGACAGCTCCAGGCCGCCCTCGGGGGGGGCGCCGGGGGTCTCGACGACGAGCCCCTGCGCGGCGGAGGCGCACGCGACGGGGTCGCCGAAGAGCGCGGCCAGGGAGTCGTCGGCGGGGGCGGGCCCCGGGGCCGGGACCTCGAGGACCGGGGCCGGGGCCGGCTCGCGGGGGGAGGCGGGCGCGGGGTGGGGAGGGGTCTCCCAGAACGGATCGGCGAAGAGCAGGGAGGGGGCATGCGCGACGGAAGGCCCGGGGGCGGGGGGGCCCCAGGGGACCCCGGGGAGCGCGGCGGCCGCCGAAGGCTCCGGGTCCCCGGCGGGGACCGGGGCCGGGGCGGGTGTCGGGGCAGGTTCCCCCGGGAACGAGAACACCGAGGAGAGGTCCTCGGCCGGCGCGGCCTCCGACGCGGGGAGTGCGGGGGAGAAGTCGAGGAAGTCGGGGAGGGAGATGCTCTGCGCCATGGGCGCATCCTCGGCGACCGGGTCGGCGGGGGCGGCGGCCGGCGCGGCCTCGAGGATCGGCGCGGGGAGGGGTCCCGGGACGGCCGGCGGGGGCGCCGCGGCCTCCCCCCCGAGCCCGAACGCGAAGAGCTCGTCCTCGAAGACCAGGCCGCCCGCGTCGAGGAAGGACTCCTCCTCGAGGGAAGCGGGGGGGCCCCCGGGTACCCCGGGGAGCGCCGGGGAGCGCGAGGAGGGGGCGTCGGCGAGGGTCGCGGGAACGACGGGCCCGGGGACCGGCGGCTCGGGCGGCGCGAAGCAGGCCACCGGGGAATCCTCGGGGAGCAGCGAGGGGGGCGGCGAGACCTCGGCCAGTTCGTCGCTGGGCGGGAGGAACTCGACGTCGGCGAAGAGGTCCGGGGCGCGGTCCACGATGGGGGGTTCGACGGCACGGGCGCGCTCGCCGGGCGTGAACTCCTCGGTGGAGGAGGTGGCCGCGCGGATCACCTCGGGCGGGATCTCGCGTGCGTGCGAGAGGGGGAAGTCGTCCACCGGGAGCGGCGCGGGCGGGGGCGGGGAGAACGGGCGCACCTCGGCCACGAGGGGGTCCGGAGGCTCCGTGGCGGCCAGGAACGAGGGGGTGGCCAGGAACGAGGGGGCGGAGAGAAACGAGGGGAGGTCGGGGACGGCGGGGATTTCCAGGGCGGGCGCCTCCGCGGAGGAGGCGGGCGCGGGGAGGTCGGGGACCGGCGGCTCGGCGCCGACGAGGCGGCGCTCCTCGTCGGTCACCGGCTCCCTGCGGGCGATGCGGCCGCGGACGTCCGCCAGGTGTTCCTCGCGGTCCAGCACCCGCACGTCCGCGGGCGCGGCGTCGGCCCCCCCGAAGTCGCCGGGGAGCGCGTCCGGGACCACCACGTCCTCGAGCGTCCGGACCGCGCGCTGCGGCGGCGCCACGGGCGCCTCGAGGACCGCGACGAGGCCCCCCTCCGGCGGCATCATCGGGAAGGCGAGGCTGCCGCGCATCGCGCGGAGGTGCCGCACGAAGCCGAACTCCGTGGCCAGGAGGAGGGAGACGGCGAACAGGAGGCCCGTGACGGCCCAGGCCGCCACCGGGCCGAAGCCGCGGTGCAGGACGTCGCCGGCCCAGATCCCGAGGGAGCCGGCCCAGAAGTCCTGGGACGAGGAGCCCAGGGAGTGGAGGGCGCAGAAGGACGGGACGACCGCGGCGAAGCCGACGGCGCGCGGGACGGCCGCGCCGATGCTCTCGCGGAAGTAGGCGATGACGCCCCACGCGAGAAGGAGGCCCACGGCCAGGAACCCCCCGGCGCCGAGCGGCTCCACCACGAGCGAGGCGATCCGGAAGCGCAGCGCGTCGGCGCGCGCGAGGATCCGCTCGGGGGAGAGGTAGTCCTCCCGCCCGTAGAACGCCATGCAGAGCATCAGGAACAGGCTGACCGCCACCACGCCGGCGGCCACCAGGGCCGGACGCCCGAGACGGACCTTCATCGACTTCCTCCCGCCGGGCTCGCGCCCGGCAACCCGCTACCCGCCGTCCTCCGCGTCCCCGCCGCCCTTCGCCGCCTCGGCGGCGGCCGCCGCCTTGCGCTTCTCGTAGTCCTCGAGCGTGCAGAGCACCTCGCTGGCCTTGCTCCCCTTGTAGGCGCCGACGATCCCCTCCTTGCGCATGAGGTCGAGGAGGCGCGAGGCGCGCGTGTACCCGATCTCCAGGGCGCGCTGGAGCAGCGACGCGCTCCCGCGCTGCTCCTCCAGCACGACCCGCACGGCCTGGTCGTAGACCTCGTCCTTCTCCCCCACGGAGAGGAGCGTCCCGGTGCAGACCTGGGTGAGCTCGCGGTTGAACCGGGGGGGGTGGCGCTGGGCGAGGAACTCCACGACGCGCTTGACCTCGGGGTCGGCCACGAAGGTGGCCTGCGCCCGCGCGAGGTTCGCGGTCCGCGGGGGGAGGTAGAGCATGTCGCCCTGCCCGAGGAGCCGTTCGCCGCCGTTCTGGTCGAGGACCACGCGGCTGTCCACCTTGCTCGTCACCTTGAAACAGACCCGCGTGGACATGTTGGCCTTGATGAGGCCGGTGATGACGTCCGTGGAGGGGCGCTGCGTCGCGAGGACCACGTGGATCCCCACGGCGCGCGACTTCTGGGCGAGGCGGGTGATGAGGAACTCGATCTCCTTCCCCGCCGTCATCATCAGGTCGGCCAGCTCGTCCACCACGATCACGATGTAGGGGAGGTGGGTCGGGACCTCCATGTCCTCGATCCCGTCCCCGTCCACCTTCGCCCGGATGCGCTGGGGGCCGAGTTCGTTGTAGGAGGCGATGGAGCGGACCTCCATCCGGGCGAGCAGGTCGTAGCGCTCGTCCATCTTCTCCACGGCCCACTCGAGCACGCTCGTGGCGCGCTTCATGTCGGTGACGACCGGGGCCAGGAGGTGGGGGATGCGCGAGAAGAAGGCCAGCTCCACCTGCTTGGGGTCCACGAGGATGAACTTCACCTCCTCGGGCGTCCGGGTCAGGAGGACCGACATGATGATCGAGTTGATGCAGACCGACTTGCCGCTCCCCGTGGCCCCCGCGATGAGCATGTGGGGCATGGCGGTGAGGTCCTCGACGAGGTGGGCGCCGCCGGCGTCCATGCCGAGGAGGATGGGGAGGGCGGCGCGGCTGCGGCGGAAGGTGTCGGTCTCGAGGAGCGACCGCATGCGGACGTCGTCCCGCACGGGGTTGGGGACCTCCACGCCCACCGTGGACTTGCCCGGGATGGGGGCGACGACCCGCACGGTCTGGGCCTTGAGCGCCATGGCGAGGTCGTCCGCGAGGGAGTGGATGCGGGTGACCTTGGTGCCCGCGGCGAGCGCGAGCTCGTACATCGTGACGACCGGGCCGCGGGTGTAGCCCACGGCGTGGGCCTCGATCCGGAAGTCGTTGAGGGTCTGCTCGAGCAGGCGGGCGTTCTTCTGGATCGTCTCCTCCTCGAGGTGCACCTCGCGGACGCGGGGCTTGTCGAGGAGATCCAGGGGCGGGAACTCGTAGTCCTCGGCTCCCTCCCGCGGCGGCGCCGTCCTGCGGGTGGCCTT
>CAZKTF010000194.1:0-1742 GCA_964555565.1 uncultured Planctomycetota bacterium
CGTCCCCCGGAGTGGATGGCGGATCTCCTCCACCGGGACGCGACCCGCGCGGATGTGCTCCGGATCGCGACAGAGCTGCTGCGGACTCCGTCGGAGAAGGAGCTGTACGCGGGCCTCCTCTCCCTCGCCCGAGCGGAGGACCCGAGGCTCCGCGCGACGGCGACCGCGCTCCTCTCGCGCGGGCGCGCCGTGGCCCGCTCCCTGCGGTTCCCGGTGGACCGGATCCTCGACCTCCTCGCGAAGGACCCGGACCCCGCGGTGGCCGCGGCGGCGGCCGCGGCGCAGGCGGCGGAGCCCGACGCGATCGCGGGGTCCAGCCCCGCGGGCGCAGGCGCGAAGGGGGCGCGGCGGGGGAGCTTCTCGCGGTTCTTCTCGGTGGACGTGCAGGTGAAAGGGCTCGCCGACGTCGCGCTCCCCGATCTCGGCCGGGGGGTCCGCCTGCGGCTCGTGGTGGTGAAGTCCCGGCCTCACGCGCCGGAGCGGGGCCCCGGGGAGCCGATCGGCGACGAGGTCGCCTTCCAGACCACGCTGCTCTCCCGCGGAGGCGGGACGATGGGGACCACCTCGCACGACGACTGTCCGGCGCTCGACGGGATCTCCTGGTACTCGGGCAGCCCCAGGCGCGGCATCGGCTACCAGGCCTGGGCCCGCACCCTCGCGGACGGCCGCGTGCGGTTCTGGTACCGGACCGTGCGGGTGCCCTGACCGGCGCCCTGGAGCCGCCCCGGGAATGGCAACGGCGGGCGGGGTAAACCCTGCGCCTACCCCCCGCAGACACACGGCGGGCGGGGCAAGCCCCGCCCCTACTACTTCGCTGCGGCCGCCCCCTCGTGCGCGAGGTGGTCCTGGATGAGCGCCCAGGCCGCTTCGTCGCACGCCTTCGCGCCCGCGTCGCCTCCCTGGTTGCAGACCGCCAGGACCCCGAACTCCCGCTCCGGGGCGATCCACGCGACGCAGAACCACATCGTGTTGCTCCCGGTGTGGACGAGGACCCGGCCGTCGCCTCCTCCCCATCCGCGCTTCGTCACGTCCCAGCCCATGGCGTAGGTGGACCCGATGGAGGAGGCGGGCGCGTGGAGGCGCCGGAAGGTCTCGGCCTTGAGGAGCGAGGGGCGCTTCTCGCCCCGGGCGTGGAGCCCCACGAACCGGGCCCAGTCCTCGAGCGTGGCGTGGACGCCCCCCGCGGGCGCCATGGGGGCGGGGTTGTCGGCCGCGGGGCCGGGCTCCACGGGGACGCCGGCCTCGGTGTGGCCCCGGGGCTGGTCGAGGCGATCCGCGGCGCCCGGGGCCCCGAAGGCGGCCGAACGCATCCCCAGGGGACCGAAGACCCGCTCGCGGAGGAGCGCCTCGACGGGCTTGTTCGTCGCGCGCTCCGCCATCGCCCCGGCGAGCGCGTAGGAGGCGTTGGCGTAGAGGAACTTCGCCCCGGGTGGGGAGAGGGGCGGGCGCCCGAAGAGGCCCTTCGCGAGGAGGACGCGCCCCTCCTCGGGCGGGCCGCGGAACTGCCACAGGCGGTCCCGGAGGCCCTCGGGGGAGAGGTCGGAGGCCGCGCCGCCCCGGTGCTGGAGGAGCATCTCGAGCGTGCACTCCTTCCACCCCGGGTCCATCGCCTTCGCGAGCTCCGGCAGGGAGTCCGCGAGCCGCGCGTCCCAGGCGATCTTCCCCTCCTCGACGAGGAGGCCGCAGAGCGTCGCGGTCATGGCCTTGGTGCAGGAGCCGAGGTGCCAGAGGTCGCCTGCGGT
>CAZKTF010000194.1:1752-7056 GCA_964555565.1 uncultured Planctomycetota bacterium
CCTTCGAGCCCCGGCGGCGGACGCCGTCGGCACCGAGCGCCGTGACCCGCTCCCCGTGGACGAGCGCCCCGCCGAGCGCGGGGACCCCGTTGCGCTCGCGGATGGGGCGGAGCAGCGCGGCCACGTCGCGGGGCTTCTCCTCCGGCGGCTTCCCCGCGGGGGCGGGAGGGACGGGCGGGGCGGGGGGTGCGGGGTCCTCGGCGGCCGGCGCGGCGGGGGCCCCGGCAGCCGCGAGGGCCAGGGCCAGGAGGAGCGCGGGGGACCTCACGGGGCCCCCATGATAGACCCCGGGGCGCCGCCGGCTACTCCCCCGGCCGCGGGACCCCGCGCCGGATCGTGCGGTCGCCGAAGCGGTCGCGGATCTCGTCCAGGGCGCGGTCGATGTCGCGGCGCCTCGCCGCCCCGGGGTCGGCGAAGAGCGCCCCCTGCCCCCCGCCGCCGGTGAGGTGCTGCGCCGCCATGCCGATGAGCCTCACCGGGCGGAACCCCTCCGCCGCCCAGCGATCGAAGACCGCGAGCGCCGCGTCCCGCAGGGCCTGCGCGGCGTCCGCGGGCTCCGGCAGCACGGCGGAGCGGGAGATGGTCTCGTAGTCGCCGAAGCGGATCTTGAGCGACACCCCCCCGGCCCGGAGCCCGTGGCGGCGGAGCCGGCGGCCGACGGCCTCGGCCTGCTCCCGGAGGACCGCCCGCACCTCCTCCGGCTCGGGGAGGTCCACCTCGAAGGTCTCCTCGTGCCCGACGCTCTTCGCCTCCCGGTCCGGGACCACGGGGGAGTCGTCGATCCCGCGGGCGAGCCGCCGGAGGTCCTCGCCCGCGGCCCCGAAGCGGGCGCGGAGCCGCGCCGGGGGCACGGCCCGGAGGTCCCCCACCGTCCGGACTCCCATCCCGTGCAGGCGCTCCGCGGTCACGGGCCCCACGCCCCACAGGCGCTCCACGGGGAGCGGGAGGAGGACCCGGTCCACGTCGCCCTCCTCGATCACCTCGAGCCCGTCCGGCTTGCGGAGGTCGGAGGCGATCTTGGCCAGCAGCCGGTTGGGGGCGATCCCCACCGAGGCGGTGAGGGAGGTCGCGGCGCGGACGTCGCGCTTGAGCGCCCGGGCGACGTCGGCGGCGGGGCCGAGGAGCCTCTCGGTCCCCGTGAGGTCGAGGAAGGCCTCGTCGATGCTCACGGGCTGGACCACCGGGGCGTAGCGCTCCAGGACCGCGAAGACGCGCCGCGAGGCCTCGACGTACCGCTCGAAGCGGGGGGCCACCACGGCCGCGTCCGGGCAGAGCCCCAGCGCCCGCGCCGTGGGCATCGCCGAGCGGCACCCGAAGGCGCGGGCCTCGTAGGAGGCCGCCGCCACCACGCCGCGCGGACGGTCCGACCCGACGAGGACCGGCCTCCCGCGCAGTTCGGGGCGGTCGCGCTGCTCGACGGACGCGTAGAAGGCGTCCATGTCGAGGTGGAGGATGCGGCGGGGGTGCGCCGGGGTCATGGCACCGACTTCACGATCTCGAGGAGCGTGGCGTCGATGGTCGTCGCGACGTTCCCGCCCGCCGCCTCGATCGGGACCCCCGCCGCCCGCACCCGGTTCCGGAGCATCCGTCCGAGCATGAAGACGGCCTGCCGCGCCTCCGCGTCCGTCACCCAGCCGCGTCGGGCCATGTGGCCGCAGAGCCACGCCTGGAGGATGCACTCCGCCTCCAGCCGGAGGAGATCGTCGCGGCGCGGGTGCGCCGCGACCAGGTCGGCGTAGGCCTTCTCACGCACGTCGAGGGCCCGGCGCCAGGCCAGCAGGATCCTCTCCCGCTCCGCGGGGGGCGGCATCCCGGCCATCTCGGCCTGGTGCGCCGCGAAGGCCTCGGAGATGCCCATGGGCCGCGACTCCTCAGCCGGAAGCGAGGTGCCGCCGGGGCAGCGGCCCTACTTGCCCCGCGCCGGGGCCGGGCGTCCGGCCAGGAGCGTCTCCAGCCGGGCGAAGCGGGCCTCCGTCGCCGCGCGGGTATCCGCGAGCTCCTTCCTGAGGGCCGCCACCTCGCGGTCGCGGGCGTCCAGCGCGGCCTGCTGCTCCTTGACCGCCTCCAGCAGGACGGCCGAGAAGTTGCCGTAGGCCACCGAGAGGGTCCCCTGCGAGTCCTCCTGCACCAGCTCCGGGAAGACCTCGCGGACCTCCTGCGCGAGGAGGCCGATCCGGGTCCCCGCGGGGCCCCGGTCCTCGTCCTTCATCCGGTAGGTCACCCCCCGGATCGCGGCGATCTTCCGCAGGACCCCCGCGAGCGGGGCCACGTCCTTCTTCAGCCGCCCGTCGGAGGCCTGCGTGAGCATCCCCGCGATGGTGAGGTTGCCATTCTTGAGGAGCGTGAAGGCGTTGGAGGAGGCACCCGAGGAGGTGCCATTCCCCACGACGAGCACCGGATCCGTCGAGACCCAGAAGCCTGTGTTCCCCTCATCGACGTTGAACCGACCGAGCACGAGGGAAGCGTAGGGCCGCGCCGCCGTGGATTCCCCCATGGCGGTGGAGAGAAAGCCGAGGGCGACCGTCTCGGCCCCCATGGCGGTGGAGGCATTGCCGAGGGCGGCCGTCCTTTGCCCCATGGCGGTGGAAAGGGCGCCCCTGGCGATCGTGGAGTCCCCCATGGCGACGGAGTAGGCCCCCACGTTCGCATCGTCCCACTGCGTGCCGGTCACGCTACCCACCCGGAACGCGGCCTTACCCGGATACCACATCATCCGGGTGCCCGCCCCCTCTACGGGGATGGTCCCCGACCCGTAGGTGCCCTGGAACAGGGCGCCGCTGTCGATCTTCAGGTGGAGGCCCGGCCCGACCACGGTCCCGACGGCGGTCGTCAGGTCGTACTCCCCGCCCGGGATCCCGGCGGGGAGGCCGAGCACCAGGGTGGCCTTGCTCCTCAGGAGGGTGTCGATGGTCCCCGGGACCGGCGCGGCGTTGGAATCCGTGAGAGTGAACCCGCTCAACTTCGTCAGGGACTTGCCCACGAGGGTCAGGATGGTCCGGTCCGTGGCGGCATCCTTCCCCACGGTCGCCGAATAGATCGCGGGCGCCGTCGCCGCCTGGATCCCTTTCACCCCTCCGAACAGGAACAACCCCGCCGCTGCCGCCGCGACGATCCACCGACGCTGGATGTGCATGGTGCCCTCCGCTTCGCCTCCGATGGCGAGGCGCGCATTCTACAGACCCTCCCCGGCCTCATGCACCCCAGGAGCCCCCCCGCGTGGCGTCCCGCCGGGGACGCGGGTAGGATCGAGGCGATGCGCACGCGTCCCGCCGCCGTCGCGGCCGCCCTCGCCGCGGGGGCCCTGCTCGTCCTCTCCCCGGCGGCCCGGGCCCAGGACCTCCTCGCGCCGGATTCGGTCGAGGACACGGCGGTGGGGTACTCCCTCCGTCCGCTCCGCGGCTGGGAGCCGAAGCCCCGGAAGAACCCGGGGGACCCCGACGCCTGGTCCATCGTCGGCGGCTGGTACGACAGGGGCGCCTCCGGGGGCGCCGCGAAGGCGGAGTGCACCGTCTTCGCCTTCGGGTCCTACTTCCCCGGCGACGCCCCCCGCACGGCCGTCGCCACGGAGGACCCCGGGGAGCCCCCGCCCCCGGAGGGCGGGGAGGGGAAGACCGGTGGGGGCGGGGAGGGGGACGGGGAGCCCGGCGAGGGGAAGGAGCCCGGCGAGGGGAAGGGGAAGCCCGGGGGGAGGCGCCCCGAGCCCCCGAAGCCTCCGGCCTCCTTCGAGGAGTGGGTCGATCGCCTGGCGGATCGCCTCGAGAAGGCGAAGGTGACCTTCTCCCTGAGGCCGACGAAGAAGATGAAGTTCGGCGAGGACGAGGGGGTCCTGTGGGAAGGCTCCTTCCGGGCCGGGTCGGGACCCGGGGCGGTGCACGTCGAGCTGATGGCGGCCTCGGTGAAGCGCGGCTCCCTCGAGATCGCCGTGTTCTACGAGGCCCCGGATTCCACCGCGGGCATGAGGAACTCGCTGCTGTCGCTCCGGATCCCCTCCGACCCGGTGATGAAGGCGGCCCGGACGCGCCTGGAGAGGAAGGTCGGGAAGGCGGGAGGGGCGGACGCTGCCTGGCTCGAGAAGGTGAAGGGCTCGCTCCCCCCGAACTGGAGATGGGTGCGGACGAAGAACTACCTCGTGGTGTACGACGGCTCCATCGAGGCCCCGGGCGGCGCCCCCGGCACGATCTCGCGGATCTCCCGGCAGCTCGAGGGGGTGCGCCGCGACGTCTACGAGAAGATGTTCCCTCCGTCCCGGCCCATCGAGGCCGTCTCGGTGGTGAAGGTCACACAGGACCTGGCGCAGTACATGGCCTACAACGCGCCGCCGGGCAGCGCGGGCTACTGGGCCTGGCGCTCGCGCGAGCTGGTGTTCTTCTTCAACCCGAAGGACCCGGACCTCACCTTCGACGTCCTCAACCACGAGGCCTTCCACCAGTACATCTACTACGCGGTGGGGCAGGTGGCCCCGCACTCCTGGTTCAACGAGGGGCACGGGGACTACTTCGCGGGTTTCGAGCTGAAGGAGGGGAAGTTCGTCACCGCGAAGTTCAAGCGCCGCGAGTCCGCGATGCGGAACGCCATCGAGAAGAGGCAGTGGGTCCCGCTGGAGAAGTTCCTGAAGTTCTCCCAGCCGCAGTACTACGGGCGGGCCGGCGGCAAGCCGGAGGAGGGCGGCGACGTCCTCCAGAACTACGCCCAGGGGTGGTCGCTGGTCTGGTTCCTCAGGCAGACGAAGGACCCGAGGTACCAGGGGGTCCTGGAGAAGTACTTCGCGGTCCTCAAGGCCGACGTGTCCTCCTGGCTGGAGGAGGAGCGCGCGAGGGCGGAGGCGGAGGGGCGGGCCCCCCTCCCCCTCCTCCCCGGCGAGCTCAACGAGCGGGCCGCGGCGCACGCGCTCGAGGAGGCCTTCAAGGGGGTCGATGTCGGCCAGCTCGAGCGGGACTGGATCGCGAGCAAGCCGTACTGACGGAAGAACCGGAAGGCGGGTAGGGGCAGGGGTAAGGGTAAGGGCGGAGGCCGCCGCAGCCCTCCCCTGCCCATCCCCCTACCCCTACCCGCCTCTCGCCGTCTGCCCCCCCCGGACCTGGATCCCGGGGCGGGGGGGACGGGCCGTCGCGGGTGCCCCGGCCGGGGGGTATCCTTGCGCCGCCATCGCGGAGGCGGACGCGGCCGGCGGCACCGCGCCTGCATCCGGGATGGGTGCGCCGGGGATCCCCCCGGGCCGCGAGCGAGGTGCCGACCATGGGTTCGAACGGCTGGCGCGTGGCCGCGGCCTTCGCCGCGGCGGGGCTCCTCGGCGGCGTCGCGGGC
>CAZKTF010000195.1:0-7046 GCA_964555565.1 uncultured Planctomycetota bacterium
AGTCGGGCGCCTTGATGTCCTCCAGGTTGATCCCGCCGAAGGTGGGCTCGAGCCGGCGGACCGTCTCCACGAACTTCTCCGGGTCCTTCTCGGCGATCTCGATGTCGAAGACGTCGATGTCGGCGAACCGCTTGAAGAGGACCGCCTTTCCCTCCATGACCGGCTTCCCGGCGAGCGGGCCGATGTCGCCGAGCCCGAGGACCGCGGTCCCGTTGGTGATCACCCCGACCAGGTTCCCCTTGCCCGTGTACCGGTAGGCGTCGTCGGGGTCCTTCTCGATGGCGAGGCAGGGGACCGCCACCCCGGGGGTGTAGGCGAGGGCCAGCTCCGCCTGAGTCGTGCAGGGCTTGGTGGAGACGACCTCCAGCTTCCCGGGCCGGCCCTGCTCGTGGTACTCGAGCGCGCGGCGGCCCCGCTCCGCGTCCCGGTCCCTGTCGGTCATGGGCGTCCCTCCCTGCCTGCCGCGCGCGCGTCCGTGGACCCGGCATGGTACCGCGCGGCCGCCGGGAGCGGGTCGGGTGGATCCCGGTTCTTCGCCATCCGGAGCGGGTCGCCTTCCCCTGCCGTGAGAAGCGCACCCGCTCGATTCAGCGGGGAGCCGGGATTCCCCGCTAGAATCCCCGGCGTGGCCCGTCCGTTCCTGCGCCGGGCCGCGGCGGTCGCCCTGGCGGCCGCCGTGGTCGCCTTGGCCGCGCCCCCGGTCCGTTCCCTGCCGGCAGGGGGGATCCTCCAACTGACGAACGCCGCCCCGGGCCTCAGGACCAAGGCGGCCCGCTGGCAGCGCGACAACCGCGGCCTGGTGTTCACCTCGGCGGGGGACCTCCTCCCCGGCGAGAACCCGGCTCTGCGCGAGCAGATCTTCCGCTGGACCGACGAGGGGGGGCTCGAGCAGGTGACCCCCTGGTTCGAGGACGGCCGGGGGGAGGACTCCGGGATGCCTGCGGCCGACCGGCACGGGACCCGGATCGCCTTCTCCTCCAACGGGGACTTCGTCGGGGCGAACACGGAGCACGCGTGGGAGACCTACTTCTACGACCGCGGCGAGGGCTTCGCGCAGGTCACCGACACCGGGTACTCCCTGGCGGGCGCCCCCGTGCTCAGCGACCGCGGGAACCGGATGGCGATCTCGGCCCGCACCGACATCACGGGCGAGAACCCCGACGGGAACAACGAGATCTTCCTCTGGGACCCGCGGCGGTCCTTCCGGCAGGTGACCGTCGCGCTCGTCGGGCTCTCCGAGCACCCCTCCATCAGCGCCCGCGGGGACGTCGTGGTCTTCCAGTCCTTCGCGGACCTGGCCGGGGACAACGAGATGCCGACCTACCAGGTCTTCCTCCTGAAGGGCCGGAGGCTCAGGCGCATCAGCACCGACAACGAGTCCTCCAACGTCTGGGTCCGGATGGACCGGCGGGGGCGCCGGTTCGCCTGGGTGAAGGCCCTCTCCCCGACCGTGTCGCAGGAGCTGCGGGTCGCCCCCCGGGTGATCGCGGCGTGGTCCCCGGCGACGGGGGAGGAGATCGTGGTCAGCCTCCCCCCGGCGGGAGGCTACGTGGACTTCCCCCAGGTGGACGGCTCCGGAAGGCGGATCCTCTTCATCTCCAACGGGGACCTCACCGGGGATAACCCGCAGCGGGTCGAGCAGCTGTTCCTCGTGGACGAGCCCGGCCGGGTGATCACGCAGGTCACCCACAGCACCGGCGGGGACATGCGTGGCCCGGGGATCTCGGACGACGGCCTCCGGGGCGTGGTCTCCTGCACCGGCGACCTGGCCGGGGAGAACCCCGACGGCGGGGAGCAGCTCTTCCTCCTCGACCTCCCGCCGCTCCCGCCCAGGGGCGCGAAGAAGTAGCCCGCCATAGCGCCCGAACAGGAGGCGTCTCCCTCGTCAGCGGCGTCGCTGAGGGCGCGACGGCGGGTGGTGGGCGATACTGGACTTGAACCAGTGACCCCCAGCGTGTCGAGCTGGTGCTCTAGCCAACTGAGCTAATCGCCCCGCCGAGAAGATAGGGGACGTCCGCAAGTAAGCAAGTAACTCCACCGGGCCGCGACGTGGGGACTACCGCCTGCGGCTGCGCTCCCCCGGCCCCCCGTACGCATGATGAGTTACTTGCTTACTTGCGGACGTCCCCGACGTTTCCGTTGCCCCGGGGACGCCGCGTCCCCAGAATGGCGGGCCTGGAGGCGGCCCAGCGCCCGGGAGCGACACCATGTGGATCGGCGTGCCGAAGGAGATCAAGGACAACGAGAACCGGATCGCCATCGTGCCGGCGGGCGTGGACGCGCTGGTGGCGGCGGGCCACCGGGTGATGGTCCAGGCCGGGGGCGGGACCGGGTCCGGGATCACCGACGAGGACTTCCGGCTGGCGGGCGCGGAGATCGTGCGCGAGGCCCCGGAGATCTTCAAGCGCGCCGAGATGATCCTGAAGGTCAAGGAGCCCCTCCCCGAGGAGTTCCCGCTCATCCGCAAGGGGCAGGTCCTGTTCACCTACTTCCACTTCGCGGCCTCCCGGCCGCTCACGGACGGGATGATCAAGACCGGGGCCGTCTGCATCGCCTACGAGACCGTGGAGGAGCACGGCAGCCTGCCGCTCCTCACGCCCATGAGCGAAGTGGCCGGGCGGATGAGCATCCAGGAGGGGGCCAAGTACCTGGAGAAGCCCTCCGGCGGCCGCGGGATCCTCCTAGGCGGGGTCCCCGGCGTGCCGCCCGCGGAGGTCGTCGTCCTCGGCGGCGGGGTCGTGGGGACCAACGCGGCCAAGGTCGCGGCGGGGAGCGGGGCCCGCGTCACGATCCTGGACGTGAACGTGGACCGTCTCCGCTACCTGGACGACATCATGCCCGCCAACGTGGGCACGCTCTTCAGCAACGCCTACAACATCCGCGGCGCCTGCCGCCGGGCCGACCTGGTCGTGGGGGCGGTCCTCATCCCCGGGGCCAAGGCCCCCGCGCTCGTCACGCGGCCGATCCTCCGCGAGATGAAGCCGGGGGCGGTCTTCGTGGACGTCGCCGTGGACCAGGGGGGCTGCGCGGAGACGACCCGCCCGACGACCCACAGCCATCCCACCTTCGTGGAGGAGGGGGTCGTCCACTACTGCGTGGCGAACATGCCCGGGGCCGTGGCCCGCACCTCGACCTACGCGCTCACGAACGTCACGCTCCGCTACGCCCGGATCCTCGCGGAGCGCGGCTGGCGGGAGGCCATCCGGACCGACCACGGGATCGCCACGGGGGCCAACGTCCTGGGAGGCAAGGTGACCTGCCGCGGCGTGGCGGAGGCCTTCGCCCTCGAATACGTAGACCCGGCGAAGGCGACCGCCTAGGCGCGGCCCTTGGACATCGCGCTCCGCCAGGTCGGGTCCACCTGCCTCCTCTCCTTCGTGCGCCCGGTGAACCTGGAGGGGGACGAATCGCTGGCCTTCCGGGACCGGATCAAGGGCCTCATCGCGGACGGGAAGAACCGGCTGGTCGTGGACCTGGCCAACGTGAAGTTCATCGACTCCTTCGGCCTCGGGGCCCTGGTGTCCGCGCTCCGCGTCGTCCGGTCGGCGGGCGGCGACCTCAAGCTCGCCTGCGTCCCGCCCTCCGTGGAGTCGGTCCTCCGGCTCACGCGCCTCACCACCGTGTTCGAGGCCTTCCCGAGCCTCGAGGATGCGCTGCGGGCCTTCCAGGGGGCGGCCCCGCCCGGCTAACCCCGTGAGCGACCGGATCGAGATCCGCCTCCCGAGCCGGGCCTCGTGGCTCGGGGCGGTGCGCTCCGTCGTGCGCGAGTTCGTCTCCGAGTGCCTGGACGTCCAACTGACCCCCGAGGAGGTGGCGGAGGTCCAGATCTCGCTCCAGGAGGCCTGCATCAACGCGGTGCGCCACGCCCACCGCAACGACCCCTCGCGCCCCCTCCTGGTCTCCATCATCCCGGAGGCGGACCGCGTCACCATCGAGGTGGTGGACGAGGGGCCGGGGCTCCCGGCCCGGCCCCCCCCGGACCCGGACCCCGCGCGCCTCCAGGAGGGGGGCTACGGGCTCTTCATCATGCGCCAGGCCATGGACGAGGTCCGGTCGGAGCGCCGGGACGGCCGCCACGTCCTCTCCCTGGTCAAGCGGATCGCGGGGAAGCCGCGCCGGGAGCCGCCCCCCCCCGCGGAGGCCGGCCGTGCCCCCTGAGGGCCCGCGCGCCGACCTCGGACGGCTCGCCGCGGACCCCGCCCTGGCGGACCTCCTCGCCGACGTCGCGGAGCGCCACGGGGTTCGCCTCCTCGTCGCCGACCGGACGGGCGCGGTCGTCGCCGCCCCCGGCCTCCCCGCGGGCGCGGAGCGCCCCGCCCGCGTCCCCGCCGAGGGGGAGGCCGGGGCCCGGGTCCGGGGGGTGGAGGTCTACGACCAGCCCTGCGGCTCGGTCGCGGCGGTCCCGATCCCCGGGGACCGCCGGGCCCCGGACCCCGCCCGGGCCGCCGGGCAGGCCGCGGGGCTCCTCCAGGCCTTCGCGTCGCGCGAGTACGAGACCGAGAACCTCTCCCAGTCGCTCCTGGACGTCTACGAGGAGCTGAACCTCTTCTACGGGATCACGGCCCGCATCCACGCCGTGGCGAACGTGGAGGGGATCTGCGCGACGATCCTCGACCGCGCCTGCGAGATCGTGCGGGCCGTGAGGGCGAGCATCCTCCTGGCCGACCCGCGGACCGGGATCCTGCGCATCGTGGCGGCCCGGGGGCTCTCCCCCGAGGAGGCCGCCGGCGTCCGGATCGAGCCCGGGCAGGGCATCAGCGGGAAGGTGATGCTGACGAACCAGGCCGTCCTCGTGGACGACGTGGGGAGCCTCGCCGGGGCCGAGGCCCCGCGGTCCGACGCGCGCTACGCGGGCCGCTCCTACATCTCGATCCCGATCCGGGTCTTCGCGCCCGGGGCCGTGGGCGCGGCGCCGGGGGACCGGGACGCCCGCCCCCTCGGCGTCCTCAACATGACGGACAAGGTGGGGGACCGCGCCTTCACCTCGGGCGACCTGAAGCTGCTCTCGGCGCTGGCCTCCCAGGCGGCGGTCCTCCTCGAGAACACGCGCCTGTCCGGGATCGAGAAGGAGATGGGGATCGCCCGCCAGATCCAGGCCTCCCTCCTCCCCTCCCGCCCCCCCGCGGTCCGGGGCGCGGAGGCCGCCGGGATCTGCGTCCCCGCCCGGGACGTCGGGGGCGACTACTACGACTTCGTGGAGCTCCCCGGGGGACGGCTCGGGCTGCTCGTCGCGGACGTCTCGGGCCACAACGTGGGCGCCGCCCTCATGATGGCGGTCTCCCGCGCGTCGCTCCGGGCCGCGATCCTCCGGGACCTCCCGCCGGACGAGGTCCTCGCGACCGTGAACGCCCTCCTGGCCGGGGACCTCGCCCGGAGCGAGCTCTTCGTCTCGGTCTTCTACGCCGTCCACGACCCGCGGCGCGGCGTCCTCTCCTACGCCAACGCGGGGCACAACCCCCCGCTGCTGCTGCGCACCGGGAGCGACGAGACGCAGGAGCTCGACGCCGAGGGCATCCTCCTCGGCGTGATGGACTCCTCGGCCTTCGAGCGCCGGGAGGTCCGGTTCTCCGGGGGGGACCTGGCCCTCCTCTACACCGACGGCCTGACCGAGGCCCGCAACGGGGCGGGCGAGGAGTTCGGGGTGGAGCGGCTGGCGACCGTCCTCGCCTCGGTGCGCGGGCGCCCCGTGGCCGAGATCCCCGCGGCGCTCGTGCGGGCCGTGGACCGGTACGCGGCGGGCGCCGCCCCCGACGACCGCACGGCCGTTGTCCTCCGCGCCGGTAGGATGGAGTGAGCGTGGCGAAGAAGATCCTCGTCTGCGACGACGAGCCCTTCATCCTGAAGGCGCTCACCTTCGTGCTCCGGAAGGAGGGGCACTCCGTCCTCGAGGCGAAGAACGGCGAGGAGGGGCTCGCCCTCATCCGGGAGAACCGCCCGGACGTGGTGTTCCTCGACGTCATGATGCCGAAGAAGAGCGGCTACGAGGTGCTGGAGGCGGTGAGGGCGGACCCGTCGCTGAAGGGGACCTACGTCATCCTGCTCACCGCCAAGGGGCAGGAGTCGGACCGCAAGCGCGGCCTCACGCTCGGGGCGGACGAGTTCATGACGAAGCCCTTCAGCCCCGCCCACATCGTCTCCCGCATGCGCGAGGTCTTCGCGCAGCGCGACGCCCCGCCCGCCCCCTAGCCCCCGGTGGCCCCCCTGGTTCCCGCGGAGGGAACGCCGGGCCGCACGCCGTTCCCCGCCCGCCGCGTCCTCTCCTTCGGGCTCCCCCTCGTACTCGGCATGGGGGGCCACGCGCTCTTCAACCTGGTGGACCTCTGGATCGTGGGCCCGCTCGGCGCGCCGGCCCTGGCCGCCGTGACCATCGCGAGCCTCGTGAACACCGTCGCCATGGTGGTGATGCAGGGGGTCACGGACGGCAGCGTCGCGGTCATCGCGCGGGCCACGGGGGCCGGGGACACCGCGCGCGCGGCCGCCGCCGCACGGTCGGCGCTGGCGCTCACGGGGGTCCTGGCGGTCGTCCTCGGCGTCCCGCCCTGGCTCCTGGCGGAGCCCCTGGCCCGGGCGCTCGGGGCCACCGGGGCGGCCCTCGAGCCCGCCGTGGACTGCCTGGCGGTCATGTCCCTCGGCAGCGGCACGATGTTCCTCCTCATGCAGGTGACGGGGATCCTGCGCGCCCTCGGCCACGGGCGCTCCCCGGCGATCCTCCTCGTCGTCTCCAACGGCCTCAACGCCGTGGTGGCCTACGGGCTGGTCCACGGGGTCTGGGGACTCCCGCGCCTGGGGGTGGTCGGGGCGCCCTGGGGGACGGTCCTCACCCGCGGTGTCGTGGGCCTGCTGGCGCTGCCGCTCTTCGCGCGGCCCCCGCTCTCGCTGCGCCTCCGCGGCGCGGGCGTGCGATGGGACCTCACGGGGACCCTCCTCGGGCTCGGGCTCCCCGCCGCCGGCGTCTGGCTCGTGAGGCTCTCCGGGGTCCTCCTCGTCCTGCGCCTCCTCGAGCCGGGAGGGCCCGACGCCCAGGCGGCCTACGGGATCGGGGGGCG
>CAZKTF010000196.1:0-7046 GCA_964555565.1 uncultured Planctomycetota bacterium
CGCGGCGGGGGCCGCCGTGGCCGAGGCGGCCGCCCAGCGGCGCTCCTCCGCGGGGGGGGCCCCCGGTCCCCGCCCCCGCGCGCGGGCCCTCGCGCCGATCCTGGTCTCGGCGGCCGGGCTCATCGTCCTGGGAGGGGCCGCCTTCTTCTTCCTCCGCGGGAAGGAGCCGCCGCCGCCTCCCCCGCCGCCGGTGGACGGCGGGACGAAGAAGGGCGGGGGCGAGGCGGTGGACCTGGGCCGGCTCCGCTCGGCCCGGGAGGAGGCGGGGGGCCGGGCGCTGGCCGAGGCGGAAGGGTTCGCGGGGGAGCACGAGGGGGCGGCGAAGGAGGTCGTCGAGAAGTTCCGCAAGGTGGTCCGGGAGCACGAGGGGACCCGGGCCGCGGGCCAGGCGAGGGCCCGGGCCGAGGAGATGGAGAAGGCGTGGTGGGGCGGCGTGCGGAGGGAGTACGCGTCCCGCGAGGAGCGCGCGGCCCGCGCGCTCGCCGAGGGACGGCTCGGGGCCGCGCTCGGCGAATGGGCGACGGTCCCCGACGAGTGGGCGGGGACCGACGCGGGGGAGAAGGCGGGGGCGCGGCGCCGGGAGATCGAGGAGCTGGCCGAGAAGCGCACCGCGGAGGCGGAGGGGCTCGCGAGGTCGGCCGTCGCGGGGGACCCGGCGGGCGTGGCCGCGGCGCGCGACGCCCTCACCGCGGTGGGGGGCTGCGGGATCGAGAAGTTCGCGGCCCGGGCCCGGGCGGCGCGGGAGCGGCTCGACCGGACGCTGGAGGACAGGGACCGGCGGCTCCAGGCCGCGGAGGCGGCGTGGGAGCGGGTGGCGGGGGAGGCGATCCTGGCCGCACCCGCGGGGACGAAGGTGGTCGAGGAGGTCCTCGCGAAGGACGCCGCCGCCCTCGAGCCGGTGGAGGGGAAGGTCGAGGCCCTCCGCGGGTACCTGGCCGAGATGGGGCTCTTCGTGGACGCGGCCCGCCGCGCCTTCGGGAAGGCCGTGGCGGCGGGGGAGAAGGTGCGCCTGAGGACCCCGGGGCGCCCCGGGGGCGCCGTCTCGGGGAGGGCCGCGGGGGTGAAGCCCGAGGGCTTCGAGATCGCGCGCGGGCCCGCGGCGGACCTCGTCCCCCTGGTCGAGATCGCGCCCGAGGACGTGGCGGCGCTGGCATGGAGCGAGATCGGCTCCGGGGGCCCGAAGGACCACCGGGGCGCGGTGCTCTACTACCTCTCGCGGGGGGCCTTCGCCCAGGCGGACCAGGCGCTCCAGGCGCTCGCCGTGGTGGACCCCTCCGCGGACTCCGCGCTCGTGCCCGCCCTGGCCGGATCGACCCGCGCCGCGGCCCGCGCCCGGGCCGACGCCGCGCTCCGGGAGGCCGACCTGTTCCGCATGCAGAAGCGCCCCGTGGAGGCGAAGGCCGCCTTCGCCCGGGCCGTCTCCCTGTGCGAGGGCTACTCGAGGCCGCTGTGGAAGATGGGGGCGTTCCTGCTGGAGTCGGAGAAGGACGTGGACGCGGCCCTCGCGGTGCTGGACGGCGCCGCGGCGCTCCTCCCCGAGGACCCCGAGGCCTGGTACTGGATCGCGGAGGCGCGGCGGCGCAAGGGGCGGGGCCCGGAGGCGGTGGAGGCCTTCGCGCGGTTCCTCGCGCAGGCCCCCCAGGACTCCCCGCTGCGGGCCACGGCGAAGTCCGCGGAGGAGGAGATCCGAAAGGCGCTCCGGGACAGCCAGGCCCGTGCTGCGCGCGAGGAGGCGGGCCGCGCGTTCCGGCGCGAGAAGTGGGACGAGGCCGAGGAGCTGTGGAAGAGGGTCCTCGACCTCCTCCCCGGCGACGCGGAGGCCCTCTACTTCCACGGGAAATCCTGCCTCCAGCAGGGGAGGAACCTGGACGCGTACCTGGACCTCCGGGCCTCCCTCGCGGGCGCGAAGTCGGGCGCGCGGGTGGACGACGCGCGCAAGGCCGTCAAGGACCTGGAGCAGCGCCTCGGCGACAGCCCGGCGGCGGCGCGCTCCCACCAGGAGGGGGTCTCGCTCTTCGGGCAGGGGAAGTGGCGCGAGGCGGCCGCGGCCTACGGGAGGGCGCTCGAGACGGCCCCCCTCCGGCTGGAGTCCTACTACGGGCGCGCGGAGTCGCTGCGGCAGTCCTGGATGGCGGAGAGGAACACGGCGGACCTCGCCGCGGCGGAGGCGGACCTCAGGGTCGCGCTCCGCCTGAACAAGCAGTACGCGCCCGCGCTCTGCGGCCTCGCCGCCGTCCTCTACGAGCGGGAGGACTGGGCGAAGGCGGCCGAGGTGGCCGCGAAGGCGATGGAGAAGGACCGCGGCAGCAGCGTCGTCTGCGAGGTCCTGGCGAGCGCCCTCCTCAAGCTCGACCGGCCGCTGGAGGCGGAGGAGGCCGCGGGCGAGGGCTACAGGCGCGAGGCCCGGCCGATCCTCCTCCTCCTCCGCGCGGAGGCCCGGGCGCGCCAGCGGAAGACGAAGGAGGCGCGGGCCGACCTGGACCTGGTGGACGACAAGCACGAGCTGTCCCCCGGGGAGCGGCAGTACCGGGCGCAGGTCCTCGGCATGGTGATCGAGGCGGAGCGGGGGCAGTAGCCGCCCGTGGCGCGCGCCGCGCCGCGCTTCGTCCTCTTCGACTACGGGAACACGCTCGTCCCCTTCGGCCGGCGCGAGGCGGCGCTCCTGGCGGCGGAGCAGGCCCGGCTCCTGGCCGAGAGGGTCCCGGGGCTGGACCCGGTTGCCTTCGAACCCGAGGTCCTGCGCGTGAAGGAGGCCCTCATCCGCGGGACGCGCGACACGGGGAGGGAGTGCACCGTGGCGGAGCTGGCCGAGGCCCTCGCCGCGGCCGCGGGCCTCGCTGCGACCGCGGGCGCGCCGCACCTCGGCTACGGCGGGCGGGGGGCCCCCGGGGGTTTCGAGGGCCGCCGGTGGCAGGGTCCCCGGGGACTTGTCGGGCGCCCTGTGGGCGCCCGACCCCGGGGCGAGCCCGGGGAACCCCGCCCCTACGACGCCGCGGACCTCTCCGCCGCCCTCGAGGAGCGGACCGCGCGCTGCTTCGAGTCCGTGCTCCGGCTCCCCCCGGACACGCTCCCGGTCCTCGACGCGCTCCGGGAGCGCTTCCGCCTGGCCGTCGTGAGCAACTACTTCCTCGTCCGCCCGATCCTCAGGACGCTCGAGGGGTTCGGCATCGCCACGCGCCTGGAGGCCGCGGTCGTGTCCGCGGAGGTGGGCTGGGTGAAGCCCCGCCCGGAGCCCTTCCGCGAGGCGCTGCGCCGGCTCGGGGCCCGCCCCGCGGAGTGCGTCTTCGTCGGGGACAACCTCCACGCCGACGTCGGGGGGGCCGCGGCCCTCGGCATGCGCACGGTGCTCACCCGGGAGTGGGTCTCGGGGGCGCTCGCCATCGACGTCGAGGCGGGGCCCGGCGCCCCGCGGCCGGACGCCGTGGTGGACCGCCTGGCGGACCTGCCGGGGATCCTCCGGTGACGGGCGGGCTCTTCCCCGAACCGGCGGCGGCGCCGCCGCCGCCCCCCCCGCGGAGGCTGTTCCTCCTCGACGGCACCGCGCTCGCCTACCGCGCCTTCCACGGCATGGCGCGCAGCCGCCTCACCGACCGCCGGGGCCGTCCCACCGGGGCGGTGTACGGTTTCACGGCCACGCTGCTGCGCCTGCTGCGCGAGGAGCGTCCCGACCACCTGGCCGTGGCCTTCGATCCCCCGGGTCCCACCTTCCGCCACGCGCTCTTCCCGGACTACAAGGCCACGCGCGAGAGGATGCCGGAGGAGCTGGTCGCGCAGATGCCGGTCGTCCGCGACGTCGTGCGCGCCCTCGACTTCCCGGTCCTCGAGGTCCCCGGGTGGGAGGCGGACGACGTGCTGGCGACGGTGGCGCGCCGCGCCGCGGCCGAGGGGGCGACGGTCTACCTCGTCACGGCGGACAAGGACCTCTTCCAGCTCGTGGGCGACCGGGTCCGCATCTACAACCTCCTGCAGCGCGGGGACGCGCCGCCGGAGGTCCTCGACGCGAAGGGGGTGGAGGAGAAGTTCGGCGTCCCGCCGGATCGGGTGGCGGACGTCCTGGCCCTCATGGGGGACGCCTCGGACAACGTCCCGGGGGTGCCCGGCATCGGCGGGAAGACCGCGGTGGAGCTCGTGCGGCGGTTCGGTCCCCTGGAGGAGGTGCTCCGGCGGGCCGACGAGGTCGAGAAGCCCCGGGTCCGCGAGGCCCTGAAGGTCCACGCGGAGCAGGCCCGCCTCTCCTACGCGCTCGTCCGGATCCCCTGCGACGCGCCGGTCCCCTTCTCCTTCGAGGACGCAGCCGTGCGGCCCCCGGACCCCGCAAAGGCGCGGCCGCTCTTCGAGGAGCTGGACTTCCGCCGCTTCCTCGGGGACCTCCCGGGCGCGCCGGCCCCGACGGCCGAGGAGGGGCGCCGGTACCGGACCGTGCGCACGAGGGCGGACCTGGAGGAGCTGCTCGGCGCGCTGCGGGAGGCGCCGCGGTTCGCCGTGGACACGGAGACCACGGGGACCGACCCGATGCTCTGCGAGCCGGTCGGGGTCTCCTTCTCCGTGCGTCCGCTGGAGGCGTGGTACGTCCCGCTCAACCTGGAGCCCGGGATCTTCGGGGGGCCCCGCGGGAGCGACCGGGGGCCGGTCCTCGAGGCCCTCCGCCCGCTCCTCGAGGACCCGGCCCGGCCGAAGGTCGGGCAGAACGCCAAGTACGACACGCTGGTGTTCCGCAACGCCGGCGTGCGGCCCCGGGGCCTCGCCCACGACACGATGCTCCTCTCCTTCCTCCTCGACCCGCAGGAGCGAACGCACAACCTCGACGACCTGGCCCGGCGCCACCTCGGCCTGACCAAGATCCCCACCCTGGCGCTCCTCGGGAAGGGGAAGGACCAGGTCACCATGGACGCGGTCCCCGTGGATCGGGTCGCCGAGTACGCCTGCGAGGACGCCGACGCGACGCTGCGGGTGCTCGAGAGGCTCGAGGCGCGCCTGGCGGGCTCCGGCGTGGAGCGGCTCTACGGGGAGGTGGAGGTCCCCCTCGTCGCCGTGCTCGCCGACATGGAGGAGCGCGGGATCCGCGTGGACGTGGAACGGCTCCGCCGCATGGGGGCGGACCTGGAGGTGCGCGAGGCCGCGCTCGTGGCGGAGGTCCAGGCGCTCGCCGGGGAGCCCTTCAACGTCGCCTCCACGCAGCAGCTCGGCGTCGTGCTCTTCGAGAGGCTCCAGGTGCAGGGGAAGCGGCGCGTGCGCCGGACCAAGACCGGCTACTCCACGGACGTGGAGTCGCTGGAGGCCTACCGGGAGCACCCCATCGTCGGGAAGGTCCTCGAGTACCGGGGCTGCGCCAAGCTCCGCTCCACCTACCTCGAGCCGATCCCGCGGCTCCTGAACCCCCGCACGGGGCGCATCCACACCTCCTACAGCCAGATCGGGGCGATCACCGGGCGCCTCGCCTCCTCCAACCCGAACCTCCAGAACATCCCCGTGCGGACCGACGAGGGGAAGGCGATCCGGGAGGCGTTCCTCCCCGGGGAGCCCGGGTGGAAGCTCGTCTCGGCGGACTACAGCCAGGTGGAGCTCCGGGTCCTCGCGCACCTGGCCCGGGACCCGGGGCTCCTGGAGGCGTTCCGCGCCGGGGGGGACGTCCACCGCGCCACCGCGGCGCGGGTCTTCGGCCTCGCCCCGGCGCTGGTCACCCCGGAGCTGCGGGCGCGGGCCAAGGTGATCAACTTCGGCGTCATCTACGGGATGGGGGAGCAGCGCCTGGCGCGGGAGACCGGGATCACGACGGCCGAGGCGCGGGAGTTCATCGAGGCCTACTTCCGCACCTACCCGCGCGTGAAGGCCTACCACGAGGAGCAGATCCAGAAGGCCCTCCGCGACGGGTTCGTGGAGACGCTGCTGGGGCGGCGGCGGCACATCCGCGAGGAGCTGCTCTCCCCCATGGGCCAGGTCGCGGCCAACGCGCGCAACAACGCGATCAACACGCCCGTGCAGGGGACCGCCGCCGACATCGTCAAGGTGGCGATGGTGCGGGTGGCGGAGCGCCTGGCGGGGTCCGGCCTCCGCGCCGCGCTCCTCCTCCAGGTGCACGACGAGCTGGTCCTGGAGTGCCCGGCCGCGGAGGTCCCCGCCCTCACGGCGCTCCTGAAAGAAACCATGGAGGAGGCGGTCCGGCTCGAGGTCTCCCTCGTCGTGGACGTCGGAAGCGGGGACAACTGGCTGGAGGCGCACTAGCAGGGGCGGGCTCTCCCCGGGCCGGGCCGGATCCGATAGAATCAGGGCATGCCGTCCCCGAACCCGCGACTCCGCCGCCGCCGGGGGATCCTCGTCGGCGTGCGCGTCCAGGAGTCCGACGGGCACCGCCGGGTGTCCCGCGGCGACGACTTCGTCGCCCTCGGCGGGGACCGGGAGGGGCACGAGCACCTCCGCGAGACCTGCGCCGCGATCTCCGACGAGGTCCGGCGCCGGGGCCGTTACATCGCCGACGTGGACCGCGAGGAGTTCCGGGAGATCCTCGAACGGGCCGTCGAGAAAACCGGCCCCGCGCCGGTGTAGGGGCGGGCTTTAGCCCGCCCGCCGTTGCCGTCTAGGAGGACGCCCCGATGCCCGAGCCCGCCGGCCGCATCCTGGTCGTGGACGACGAGGCCGACATCCGCGACGCCCTGGAGATGGTCCTGAAGTACGAGAAGCACACGGTGACCAAGGCCCCCGACGGGGACAAGGCGCTGGAGGCCATCGAGCAGGACCCGCCCGACGCCGTGATCCTGGACGTGAAGATGCCGGGTCGGGACGGCATCGAGGTGCTGGAGGAGATCGGCCGGCGCCGACCGGGCCTCCCGGTCATCATGATCTCCGGCCACGCCGACCGCACCACGGGCTGGGCCGCCGCGCGCAAGGGGGCCTTCGACTTCCTCGACAAGCCGCTCGACGAAGGGCAGGTCCTCGTCACCGTCCGCAACGCGCTCGCGATGCGGCGGGCCGAGAGCGAGGTCGCGGCCCTCCGTGGCAAGGTGGCCGAGAGGTGGCGCATCCTCGGCACCTCCTCCGGGATTCGCGAC
>CAZKTF010000197.1:0-7042 GCA_964555565.1 uncultured Planctomycetota bacterium
CCAGCCCGCGGTGGCCTCGACGTCCACGCGCAGGACCGCGGCCTCCCGCCGCGCGAAGCCTTCGAGCGCCGCCACCGAGGGGCGGACCGCCGCTCCCGCGCCGCCCGGCGCGCCGGGCCCCGGCACGAGACCCGCCGTGGTCACCCCGGCCTCGGTCGCCGCGCGGAGCACGGGGTGGAACGGGTTCCACTCCTCGGCCACGCTCTCCTGCGGCGTGGCGGTCCCGGGTCCCCCCTGCGCGGGCGGGAGGCCGAGACGGCAGGCCGCGATCACGATCCCCGGGAGGACGGTCCCGCCGCCGCCGTCCACGACCGCCGCCCCCGCGGGGATCGCGACCTTCCCCTCCTCGCCGACGGCCTCGATCCGGCCGCCGCGGACGACGAGGACGCCGCGCTCGATCGCGGTCCCGTCGCCGACCTCGATCCGCGCGTTGCGGAGCGCGAAGACCTCCGGGGGGGTCCCCTCGTCCGACGCCCCCGCGGGCGCCACGCCGCAGGCGAGGGCCAGCGCGAGGACGGCGTGGACACGGAGACCCGGGGTGGACGGTGCGCGCATCAGAAGCGCCTCCCGTCCCGCGCCGGGTCGAAGGCCACCTTCCCGTAGACCCAGACCATGAGCGCGGGGTGGCGCAGGTCGAAGGGGTCGCCGGCGAACTCCGAGAAGTCCGCGTCCTTGCCCGCCTCGATGGAGCCCACGCGGTCGGCGATCCCGATCTGGCGCGCGGGGACCATGGTCACCGAGGGGAGCGCGTTCTCCTGCGGCATCCCGTAGCGCACGGCCATGGCCACCTGCGTGAGCAGCTCCTCCTGCGGGATGACCGGCGCGTCGGTGTTGATGGAGAGGTCGCGGCACCCCCGCTCCCAGAGCTCCGCGGCCTGGCCGTGCACGTGCCCGGTCTCGGGGTCGTACCAGTAGATGCGGGGCCCCGAGTTGAGCTTCATCCCGCGCTCGATGAGCGGCCCCGCCCCCTTGAAGGCGAGGAAGTCGGCGTGGGTGATGATGACGTCGAGCCCCATCTCGTCCCGGAGGATCCGCATGGAGGCCTGGACCCCCTGCGGGTGCGCGGTGTGGACGATGACCGGGACCGTGCGAGCGAACAGGAGCCGGAAGTTCTCCTTCCTCGGGTCCAGCCGCGGCTTCGCCTTGGTGCGCCCCGCCTCGAACTCCTCCCAGGCCTTCGCGTAGGCCCGGCCGTCCTCGAGCATGTTCCGGATGACCCAGTTCATCCCCATGCGGCCCGAGCCCAGGTCCTCGCCCCGCTCCGGGTTCCCGAGCTGGGCGATCTTGAGCGCCCCGGGGAACCGGACCACGCACTCCTCGACGGTCCGCCCCCAGGTCTTCATGAGGGTCCCCCAGCCCCCCACGTTCGTCCCGGAGCCGGGGATGAAGTTCACCGTCGTGACCCCGCCCGCGCGGGCGTCCTTGAGCGCGTCGTTGTCGGGCGAGATGTTGTCCAGCGTGCGCAGGTCGAAGTTCGCCTGGTACGTCATGTCGTTGATGTCGCCCCCCCCGATGTGGCAGTGCAGCTCCACGAAGCCGGGGACGATCCAGTGCGGGCGCCGGTCGAGGAGCGGGACCCCCTGGGGGACGCGGGCCGGGTCGAAGGTCCCCACCCACTCGAACTTCCCGTCCTTCACGAGGACGAGGCCGTCGTCCACCACGCCCGCGGGACCGCCGGTGAGGACCTTCCCCGCACGGACGGCGAACCGCGGCGGGTCCGCGGGGGGGGCGGGCTTCTTCTCCTCGTCCGCCCGCGCCGTCGCGAGCGCCAGGAGCGCGACCAGCGCGAGGGCGGCGGATCCGTTCGGGCGCACGGCTCTCACCGGGCCTCGTAGACAACCTTGCCGCCGACGTACACCGCGCGGACGCGCGTCGAGGCGAGGAACGGGTCCCCGCTGAAGAGCACCAGGTCCGCGTCCTTCCCGGGCTCCAGCGATCCGACGCGGTCGTCCACGCCGAGGAGCCGCGCCGCGTCCAGCGTGAGGGCCCGGACGGCAGCCGAGGGGCCGAGGCCGTAGCGCACGGAGTAGGCCGCCAGAAGCGCGAGCTCCCGCGACCCGGAGGCCGCGTCGCTCGCGAAGCCGAAGGGGACCCCCTCGCGCGCCAGCTCGCGGGGGGCGTTGCGCGGCTTCCCGTCCACGGTGAACAGGATTCGCGGGCCGAGGAGGACCCCCACGCCGGCCTTCTTCAGCGCCGCGCCCACGCGCCAGGTCTCGTCTCCCTGGACGAGGACGAGAGGGAGGCCCGCCTCCTCCTTGAAGACCTTCACGGCGCCGAGCGCCTCGGCGGCCGTCACCACGCGCGCGAATACCGTGCCCTTCTTGCGGAACAGGTCCCGGAACGGGTCCAGGCTCGGGTCCGGCGGCGGCTTCTCCGGCTCCTTCGGCTCCTCGGGCTTCTTCGGCTCCTCGGGCTTCTTCGCCTCGTCCGGCTTCTTCTCCTCCGGCTTCTTCCCATCCTCCGGCTTCTTCTCTTCCGGCTTCTTCTCGTCGGGTTTCTTCGCCTCCTCCTTCTTCTCCGTCCCCGTTTCCTTGCCCGTTCCCGTTCCCGTGCCCGTGCCCGTCTTCTCGTCCTTCTTGCCGGCCTCCTTCTCCCGCTTCTCCTTCTCCTTCATCGCGGCGTCGTAGTCCCGCTTCGCCTTCTCGTACTTCTCCCAGCGCTCGTGGTGTTCGCGCGCCCGCTTCACGGTGTCCCGCATCCCCTGGAGGGCCGCAGGCAGGTCCCCCGATCGCGCCAGCGAGACCTCGATCCCGGCGACGTCCCGCAGCGTGCGGGCCTCCAGGGTCCCGCCCGCGGTCTTCACCACGGTCGCCGTCCCCGCCACGGGACCGGGGCCGCCGGGCGCGACGAGCGCCGTCGTGACCCCGCCCTCGAGCGCGGCCGCGAAGGAGGGGTCGTCGGCGACGAGCGCCTGGGACACGGAGACCGCCGTCGTCAGGTTCCCCGCGCCGCTCCCCTTCGCCGGCGCCCGGAGGCCGAGGCGGCTGTGCCCGTCCACGAGGCCCGGGAGGACGACGCCGTCGGGCCGCTCGACGATGACGGCCCCGGGAGGGACCCCCACGTCGCGCCCGACCTCCACGACCTTCCCCTCCTCGATCACCACGGCCCCGGGCGCGAAGACCTCGCCGGTGCCGGTGTGGACCGCGGCGGCGCGCAGGACGAGGACGCCGCGCGCGGGCTCCCTCCGGAAGGCCACGACCCCGTCCACGACCGTGAGGAGCGTCGTCGAGCGCACGTCGAAGGGGTCTCCCGAGAGGGCCACCAGGTCGGCGTCCTTCCCCGGCACGAGGCTCCCGACGCGGTCCTCCACGCCGAGGACCCGCGCCGCGTCCAGCGTGACGGCCCGCAGCGCGGCCTCCGGCGCCAGCCCGGCCCGGGCGTGGGCCGCGGCCACGAGCAGGAGGTCGGGCAGCGCCGCGTCCTGGGCGCCGATCGCGAAGAGGACGGAGCGGGAGGCGAGGGCCGCGGGGTTGTTCATGGCGGCCGCGCGGCGATCCGCGTCGTCCGGGTCGTCCCCGGGGTCGATCCGTCCCGGCACCCAGGGGGACTCCAGCGCCACGGGGACCTTGGCCTCGGCGATGGCGTCGGCCAGGAGGTGGGCGTCCCGCGCCCCCCCGAGGACGAGCCGCACGCCCGTCTCCCGCGCGAGGTCGAGCGCCGCGCGGATGTCGGCGGCCTCGACCGCCTGCACGCGGAAGGGGACCTTCCCCTCGGCCGCGTCGGCCAGCGCGTCGAGCCCCGGGTCGCCGGGGGCCGCGCCCGCGGCCCGCGCCTTCGCGCGCTCGCGCCCCTTCTCCAGGGCCTCGCGGAGCATCGCCACCCCGGCCATGCGCGTGGCCGGCGACTGGGGGTGGACGGGGACCAGGGGGTGGGTGATCGGGTCCGGCGGCACCGGGGCCTCGAAGAGGCCGGGGGGGTTCCGCGCCGGGTCGCCGATGGCGCCGAAGAGGCCCGCCGCGGCGCGCAGCGTCCGCGCCTCGGGCGAGGCCCCCGCGAGCTTCACCACGGCCCCCTGCCCCCCGATGACCCGCCGGCGCGGCGCGTCCAGGTACGCGGTCGTCACACCGCCGGCCAGCGCCGCGCGCTGCGGGCGGAACCAGTCGAAGCCGTCCACGGCGCGCACGGCCGGGGCCACGCTCTCCGGCCCGCCCGCGCCGGGGGCGGCCAGCCCCGAGGAGACGGCGACGAGGCCGGGCATGAGCACCGCGTGGGGCCCGAGGTCCACGACCTCGGCGTCCTCCGCGCGGACCTGCGCCGCGGGGCCCACGGCCTCGATCTTCCCGCCCCGGCAGAGGACCGCTCCCTGGCGGATGGGCGGCCCCTCCACCGGGAGCACGGTCCCGGCCCGGACGAGGAGCGGCTTCCCCTCCTCCGCGCCCCGGGCGGGCGCCGGCGCCCCGCCTCCCGCGACGAGGACCACGGCGAAGGGGATCCAGGAGAGGCTTCTACCACGGAGGACACCGAGGACACGGAGGACACGGAGCACGCCCCGGACGACGACGAGGGGAAGGGGGAACGACCGTGGCGAGGATCTTCCGTTCGAGAGCCGTTGCCTCCCCCCCTTCCGCCTGCCGTTCTCGGTGCCCTCCGTGCTCTCCGTGTCCTCCGTGGTGGAAGCCTTTCCGTGGCGGATCGCCGGCGCCCTCACCGCGGCTCCCCCGCGGGGACGGTGGGCTCCCCGTGCTCGCCCTTCAGCAGCCGCTGGACCTTGCGGTCCTTCGAGCGCTCGTACACGACCTTCCCCTCGAGCACCACCGTGTCCACCCAGGTGGCGGAGGAGAGCGGGTCCCCGGTGAGGAGGAGCACGTTCGCGTCCTTCCCCTTCTCGAGCGTCCCCACCCGGTCCGCCACGCCGAGGAACCGCGCGGCGTTGAGGGTGACGGCGCGGAGGGCCTCCTCGCGCGGGACCCCCTGCCGGACCGCGACGGCCGCCTGGTGCCACAGGTAGCGCGTGGGCCAGGTCCCCTCGTCGGAGGTGAGCGCGAAGCGCACCCCCGCCCGGTGGAGGATCCCGGCCACCTCGCGGACCGTCTCCTCGTCGGTGTCCTCGTCCCGGTCCACGACCTCCAGTTCCGGGTCCAGGGCGAAGAGGACGGCGTCCGGATCGACCTTCGCGGCCGCGTCCTGGCGGGCCCGCAGCAGGTCCGCCGCGCGCCAGGCGTCCGACCCGAGGACGAAGGAGGCCTTGAGGCGGAACGAGTCCACCAGGTCGAAGGCGTGGGGCACGTCGAGGGCCCGTCCGGCGTAGAGGACCGCGGGGAACCGCCCGCGCAGGAGGTCCTGGAGCGCGTCCCGTCGCGGGTCCTCCGCCTCGGCCTCGGCGCCGGGCGCCGCCGCGGCCTCGGCCCGCCGCTTCGTCGCCTTCTCCGCCGCGTCGGCCGCGTCGCGGAGCGCCTTGCGGACGGAGGCGTACTGCCCCGCGCGCGTCGTGTCCCGCCGCGGCTCCAGCGAGATCTTCAGCCCCGCCGCGCGCCTGAGGAGCATCTCCTCCACGGTGCGCCCGTGGGGGCGCACGACGATCCCCTGGCCGCCCACCTGCGTGTCGTTGCCGGGGATGACCAGGAGGGTCGTCACCCCCTCGCGGAGCTGGTCCTCGATGGCCGGGGACTCCGGGTCGAGCGCGTCGAGCGCCGAGACGAAGGGCACCACGGCGACCGCCTCGTTCGGGCGGTCGAGGCCGGCCTGCGAGTGGGCCTCGACGAACCCCGGGCAGGCCCACATCCCGCGCGCGTCGATCACGCGGGCGAGCGGCGGGACCTCCACCTTCCCGACCGCCTCGATCTTCCCGTCGCGCACGAGGATCACCCCGTCGTCCACCGGGGGACCGGACACGGGGACGATCCGCTTCACCCGGATCGCGAGGACCTCGTCCCCCGCCGTCGCCGCCCCCGGGAGGAGCGCCGCCATGATCGCCGCCGCCGCCGCCGCGTGTCTCACCGCCCGACCTCCCCCGCCCGGTGCACGAGCGTCCCGTCCACCACCACCGCCAGGACCCGCGAGGCCGGCTCCAGCGGGTCCCCGTCCAGGACGAGGAGGTCCGCGTCCAGCCCCGGGGCGATCCGGCCCGCCCGGTCGCCGACCCCCGAGAGCTCCGCCGCCGTCGCCGTGATCCCGCGCAGCGCCCCGGTCCGGGAGAGGCCGAAGCGCCGGGCCCACCACGCGTGCTCGCGCAGGCGCGAGGGGTCGCCGCCCGCGGTGAGCGCGATCTTCACGCCCGCCCGCTCGAGGACCCCCGCGTTGTCGAGGGCGGGCTCCGTCCCGTCGAAGCCGGTCCCCCCCACGGGATAGAGGAGCGGCCCCACCACGCAGGGCACGCCCTCCTTCGCGAGCGTGGCCGCCGCGAGGTAGCCCTCGCCGAGGCCCTCCAGCGTCGCCCGGAACCCCAGGTCCCGGCCCACGCGGATCGCCGTGCGGACGTCCTCCACGTGCCGCGCCGCGGCGCGCACGGGGAGGTCCCCCGCCGCGGCGCGGGCCATGGCGGCCAGGTCGGCGTCCTCGGCGTCCGGCCCCGCCTCCCTCCCGAGGATCCACGCGTCGCGGAGCGTGGCGATGACGCCCATGCGCGTCGTGGGCCGCCGGGCGTAGATGGAGCGGGCCGCTCCCCGCGCGGGGAAGTTCCCCCGGGAGGGCTCGTTCCCGAAGGCGATCTTCAGGGCCGCGGCGGCCCGGACGACGCGCACCTCCCCGCGGGGCCCGGGGGCGGTCTTCACGACCGAGGCCACGCCGCCCACGACGTTCTCGTTGCCGGGGGAGAGGAAGAGCGTCGTCACGCCCGCGCCCAGCGCGCGGCGCACGGCCCGGTCGTCCGGGTCGAAGGCGTCGAGCGGGCGGGCGCAGGGGGTGACCTCGCGGGTCATCTCCGCGTCGGGCCCCTGCACCCCCGCCGTCGCGGCGGGGTCCACGAGGCCCGGCAGGACCCAGGCCCCGGGGAGGTCGAGGACCACCGCCCCGGAGCCGCCGACGCCCGCCGGGAGCGGGAGGCCGGCGCCCACCGCCTTCACCTTCCCCCCCTCGAGGAGGACGACCGCCGCGCCCCTCTCCT
>CAZKTF010000198.1:0-6990 GCA_964555565.1 uncultured Planctomycetota bacterium
CCCCGGCCTCGGCACGCGCCAGGCCGTCCTTCCCCGCGAGGCGCGCCGTCGCCGCCGCGGCCTCGGGGCTCCCGTCCCGGCGGGCGAGGTCCAGCGCGTCGCCCGCGAGGGTCCCGTCGTCGGTGAGGCCCATCCCCAGCGCCGCGGCGGCCCGGACCGCCGGGTCCCCGTCGGCCGCGGCCGCCCGGAGGAGGTCGGCGGCCCCGGGGTCGAGGGAGCGGGCGGCGGCGAGGGCGGCGCGGGCCCGGACCTCGGGGTCGGGGTCGCGGAGGAAGGGGATCAGTTCCCGGAGCGGGGCGCGGGCGTCCTCCAGGTCGAGGAGGTGGTGGAGGCGCGGGGACACCGCCTCCGCCGGGACCGCCCGGGGCCCGGCGCAGCCCGGGAGGGAGCCGAGCAGGGCCAGCGACAGGAGGCAGAGGCGGGTAGGGGTACGGGTAGGGGCAGGGAAGGCGGCGGCAGGAGCGTCGAGGACGCGAAGCCGAACGGCCTCGCGGCCCTTACCCATACCCTTACCCTTACCCGCCGTTCTCCGCAGAGGGGATTCGCTTGGGCCCCCGGGAGCGGGCGCATTATCCTGCCTGCCCCATTCGGGGACCCCCTTTCCCCCGGGCCGGCCGGGAGTCGCCGGGTCCCCCCACCGAGGAGCCTCCCATGGCGCGCGTCTGCCAGATCTGCGGCAAGCGGACCGAGGTCGGGTTCCAGACCACCCGGCGAGGACTGGCGAAGGCGAAGGGGGGCGTCGGCAAGAAGGTCACCGGCCACTCCAAGCGCAAGTTCAAGCCCAACCTCCAGCGCGTGCGCGTCCTCGTCGGGAAGACCGCGCTGCGCATCCGGCTCTGCACGAAGTGCCTGAAGGCGGGGAAGGTCGTGAAGAGGGCTTAGCGGCAAAGGCGGGCGGGGTAGGCCTCCCCGGGCTCGGCCCGCCGCAGGCGGGCCTCGAAGCCCCCGGGGACCCCCGCCCGTACAACGGCCCCGTTTTCCCCGCCGTTGTAGGGGCGACCCTTGGGTCGCCCGCCTTCCCCCGGCCCCGACGATTCGAAACGGCGGGCGCCGTTACGACCGGAACCGCCTCCTCCGCCGCGCCTTCAACTGGATGCCCGGACGCACGGCCAGGCGCCCATCCAGGTAGGCCTGGAGGTCGGTCATCAGCTCGGCGGGGGTCTGGTAGCGCTCCTCCCGCTCCTTCTCCATCATCTTCTCGATGATCTGGCAGACCCCGCGGCTCAGCCCCGGGAACACGTCCTCCGGAGGCTCCAGGGGCTCGTTGATGTGGCGGGTCATCACCACGGCGGGGTTGGGTCCGGGGAAGGGCACCCGCCCGGTCACCATGTGGTACAGGGTCGCGCCGAGGGCGTAGACATCGGTGCGGATGTCCACGGTCCGCTCGCCGCGCGCCTGCTCCGGGGAGACGTAGAAGGGGGTCCCCATCGCCAGCCCCTCCTCTGTCTGGGAGCCGTCCCTCCGGACGTCCTTGGCGAGCCCCAGGTCGCCGAGCTTCGCGACCCCCTCCTTCGTCACCAGGACGTTGGCGGGCTTGATGTCGCGGTGCACGAGCCCCAGCCGGTGCGCGTGGTCCAGCGCCCGCGCGACCTGCATCACGATCCCCACGGCGCGGCGCTCCTCGATGGGCCCCCGGGCGAGGAGCCCGGCCACCGTGGGCCCATCGACGAACTCCATGACGATGTAGCGGTACCCCCCCTCCGCCCCGACGTCGAGGGCGCGCACGATGTTGGGGTGGTTGAGGCGGGAGGACGCCAGGGCCTCCCGCTCGAACCGCCGCGAGTAGGACGGGTTCTGGGCGAGCGTCGGGGACAGGATCTTGATGGCCACGACCCGGTCGAGCGAGACCTGGAGCGCGCGGTACACCGTCCCCATCGAACCCCGGCCCAGCGTCTCGAGCAGCCGGTAGCCGGCGATCCGCTCGAAGGGCGGAGGCGGGGGCGGGACGGGGGCCGGCGCCGCCTCGACCGGCGCGACCGGCGCCGGCGCGGGGATCGGGGCCGGCACGGGCTCCCGGTCCTCCTCGGGACCCGCGTCGTCCCGGGGCGTCGCCCCGGGCGCGACGCCCCTGCGGCGGCGGACATGGCGACTCATCGGCGACCGATCCCCCGGGCTTCCGGCGACCGCCCGATCCTATGCCGGTACCCGAGCCGCCCCAAGAGGCTGAGGGTCCGGCGGTCCATGCGGACCGCGCGCACGGGGTCGTGGTCGTCCTCCCCGCAGAGGTGGAGGACCCCGTGGACCGCGTAGAGGAGGACCTCCCCCCGGGACCTGAGCCCCCGGCGCCGGGCCTCCCGCACCGCGGTCTCCACGGAGACCACCACCTCGCCGAGGGGGGGGAGGCCCGGGACGCGCAGGGGGAACGCGATCACGTCGGTCGGCGTGTCCTCGCCCGAGTGCACCCGGTGCAGCCTCCGCATCTCCCGGTCCTCGACCAGGGAGAGGGAGAGGTCCCCGGGCCAGCGCACCTCCCGGAGCACGCGGCGCAGGTCCGCGGCGAGCCGCCGGGAGCCGAGCCGGAGGGACCGCTGCCGGTCGGAGACGGCGACGCGCGGAGGCCTCACCGCGCGCGCTCCTCCCCGGGATCCACCCCCGCCTCGTAGGCGTCCACGATCTCCTGGACCAGGGGATGGCGCACGATGTCCGCGCGGCCGAGGCGCACGAAGGCGATCCCCTCCACCCCCTCGAGCAGGGATGCGGCGTGCAGGAGCCCGGAGCGGACCCCGCGCGGGAGATCGACCTGCGTCACGTCCCCGGTGACGACGATCTTCGACCCGCGCCCCATCCGGGTGAGGAACATCTTCATCTGCTCGGGGGTCGTGTTCTGGGCCTCGTCGAGGATGATGAAGGCGTGGTCGAGGGTGCGCCCCCGCATGTAGGCGAGCGGGGCCACCTCGATCACGTCCCGCTCGATGGTGCGGCGGACCTCCTCGTAGTCGATGAGGTCGGCCAGCGCGTCGTAGAGCGGCCGGAGGTAGGGGTTCACCTTGGCCTGGAAGTCCCCGGGGAGGAACCCGAGGTGCTCCCCCGCCTCCACGGCCGGGCGCGTAAGCACGAGTCTCCGGAACTTCGCGCGGCGGAGCGCGGCCACGGCGTTGGCCACCGCCAGGTAGGTCTTCCCGGTCCCCGCGGGCCCGATGGCGAAGACGATGTCGTGCTCGTCGATGGCCCGGACGTAGGCCTTCTGTCCCTCGGTCCGCGGCACGACGTAGGAGTCGTCCAGCGCCCGGACGATCCGGTCGCCCGAGGGCGCGGCCCCGGGGTTCCCGGCGGATGCCTCGGCGATGGCCTCGTCCACGGACGCGTCGGAGACCTCCTCGCCCCGCCGGACCCGCTCGAGGATCGACTCGAGGACCCGCCGGGCCGCCCGGGCTGCGGCGGCCTCCCCGTGCACCGTGACGGAGCCGCCGCGCGCCGTGAGGCGCACGCCGAGCCTCTCGCGCAGCCGGCGGAGCGTACGGTCCCCGAGGCCGTAGACCGCCCGCTCCTCCTCCGACGAGCGGAGGCGGATGATCGTCTGCACGTTCGAACCGGTGGGCACGGGGATACACCTCCGAGAAAGGCGCCCTGGGCCCTGTGCCCTGGGCTACGGCTCCACGGAGCCGTTGTCCTGCTCGGGGCTCAGGGCCCAAGGCTCAGGGCATCCGTTCCCCATCCTACGCCAGCACCACGCGGTGAAACAGATACGCCGCCGGGCCCGCGAGGAGGAGCGCGTCCACCAGGTCGAGCGCGCCGCCCATCTCCCCGAAGGTCCGGCCCGAGTCCTTCGCGCCGCAGCACCGCTTCAGGTAGGACTCGAGGAGGTCCCCCGCCTGCCCGGCGAGCCCGGTCACGAGACCGAAGGCGAGTCCCAGGGGGAGCGGGAGCCCGAAGGGGACCCCGAGGAACCCGGCCGTCGCCGTGGCGGTCAGCGCCCCGGCCGCCGCGCCCTCCCAGGTCTTCTTCGGGCTCACCCAGCAGAGCGACCTGCGCCCGATCGTGCGCCCCACGAAGTAGGCCGCCGTGTCGCCGGCCTTGCAGGCCGCCGCGGCCGCGGTCACGAGGACGAGGCCCGGCGGGACCCGGCTCCCCATCCCCTCCACGGAGGCCACGAGCCGCAGCTCCAGGAGGAGCGCCAGCGGCAGGTGCACCACGAGGAGGCCGAAGACCGTCCCCGCGGCCCGCCGCAGGGCCTCGGGCCCGGTGCGCCCCTCGGGACCCCGCAGCGCGATCCCCGCCAGGAGCGGCAGGATCGCGGCGAGGAGGAGCCCGATCTCGCCGGCGGCCCGAGAGTCCCCGGGACGCACCCCCGCCGCGGGGAGGAGGCCCCGCAGCACGAGGAGCGCGGCCGAGGCGGCCGCCCCGTACCCCGCGTGGGCGGGGACCCCCGCCTTCTCGAGGAGCGCGTAGAGCTCCAGGAGCGCCGCCGCCGAGAGGCCCGCCAGGAGCGGCCCGACCCCGGGCGCCGCGGTGGCGAAGCCGGGTCTCCCGCCGAGGAGGCCGTCGAGGAAGAGGACGAGCACGACGACGATGCCGAGGAGCAGCCCCACCCCGACGCGCGCCCCCGACACGGCGGGCGACCCGGTAGGGGCGGGGCTTGCCCCGCCCGCCTTTGTACTTGGGGGCGGGGGGGTTCCAGGGCCGGGGTTCAAACTGCCCGCCCCGGGGTCTCCCCGGGGACCCCGGGGCCCCATCCCCGGGAGGCCCGGCGCCCCGGGGGCCCCGCCGCCGGGAGCGCCCCGAACTTCCGCTCCCGGCCCGCGTATTCCTTCAGCGCGGCGTGGAGCTCGGCCTCGCCGAAGTCGGGCCAGCAGACCGGGGTCACGTAGATCTCCGCGTAGGAGATCTCCCACAGCAGGAAGTTGGAGACCCGGCTCTCCCCGGCCGTGCGCACGAGCAGGTCGGGGTCGGGGGCCTCGGGGGCGTAGAGCGCCGAGGCGAAGGCCCGCTCGTCGATCTCCTCGGGGCGGATCTCGCCCCGCGCCGCGCGCGCGGCCAGGGCCCGGGCGGCGTCCACGATCTCCTGGCGGCCGCCGTAGTTGAGCGCGAGGCAGAGGGTGAGGCCCCGGTTGCGGGCGCTCATGCGGATCGTCTCGTCCAGTTCCCGGCGGACGAAGTCCGGCAGGCCGTCGAGCCTCCCGATGGAGGCGAACCGGATGTCGTTGTCCATGATCTCCCGGCGCTCGCGCACCAGGAACTGCCGGAGGAGCTTCCAGAGGATCGCGACCTCGCGCCCCGGCCGCTTCCAGTTCTCCTGGGAGAAGGCGTAGAGCGTCAGGCGCTGGAGGCCCAGGCGCGCACACTCGATGGTGGTGGCCCGCACCGCCCGGACCCCGGCCCGGTGCCCCCAGACCCGCATGTGCCCGCGCCGCTGCGCCCAGCGCCCGTTGCCGTCCATGATGATGGCGACGTGGGCCGGGAGCCGCTCCCGCGGCACGCCCAGCCGCTCCGTCGGGTCCCAGGGGGGAAGGCGCGGCACCCGTTACCTCCGCAGGTACTGGGCCCGGTCGGCCCCCACGGAGACCAGGTGGACCGGGAACCCGGACAGGTCGGCGATGGCATCGACGAAGTCCCGCGCCCCGGCCGGGAGCTCCGCCAGCGTGCGGCAGCGCGAGAGCTCCCCCTCGAACCCCGGGAAGTCGCGGTAGACGGGCCGCGCGGCCCTGAGCGTCGCCAGGTCCGCGGGGAAGCGCTCCACCCTGCGCCCGTCCACCTCGTAGCCCGTCGCGATCCTGAGGCGCGGCATCCCCGCCAGGACGTCCAGTTTCGTGATCGCCATCTCGTCCGCGTCGCAGAGGGTGGCCGCGTAGCGCACCGCCACGGCGTCGAACCACCCGCAGCGGCGCGGGCGCCCCGTCGTGGCCCCGAACTCGCGCCCCCGCTCGCGTATCCGCTTCCCCTCCTCGCCGGTCTCCTCGGTCGGGAAGGGGCCCTCCCCCACCCGGGTCGTGTAGGCCTTGGCCACCACCACCGTGCGGCTGATGGCCCGGGGCGGGATGCCGGAGCCCGCGGGGACGCCGAGGACGCTCGCGTTGCTCGCGCTGACGAAGGGGTAGGTCCCGTGGTCCACGTCGAGCATCGTGGCCTGGGCCCCCTCGCACAGGACGCGCTTGCCGGCCGCCAGGGCCTCGCGCAGGAACGCCGGGGTGTCCGCGACGAAGGGGGCGAGCAGCGGGGCGTAGGAGCGGAGCTCGTCCAGGACCGCGCTCGCGTCCACGGGGTCGGCCCCGAGGGCGGCGAGGACCCGGTTCTTCTCCTCGCAGTTCTCCCGCACGCGGTGCTCCAGCTCGGGGCCGTCGTAGAGGTCCGCCACGCGGATCCCCTTGTAGGCCGCCTTGTCCGCGTAGCAGGGCCCGATGCCGCGGCCGGTCGTCCCGATCTTCCCGGAGCCCCGGCCCTTCTCGTAGGCCGCGTCCAGGGCGCGGTGGTAGGGGAGGACCAGGTGGGCCCGGTCGGAGATCCGGAGGCCCTCGGCGGTCACGGCGTGCCCCCCCTCGGCGAGCATCCGGAACTCCTCGAAGAGGACGCGGGGGTCGAGCACGCAGCCGTTCCCGATCACGGACACGCAGCCCGGGCGGAGGACCCCCACCGGGATGAGGTGGAGCTTCACCGTCTCCCCGCCCACGACCACCGTGTGGCCGGTGTTGGCGCCCCCCTGGTAGCGCACCACGACGTCCGCGTCGGCCCCGAGGAGGTCCACGATGCGGGCCTTCCCCTCGTCGCCCCACTGGGCGCCGACGACGCAGGTCACGGGCATGGTCCGGGCGCCTCCGGTCGGGGATTCCTCGCGCGACGAGAACGCCGATTCTCCCCGGGGACCCGGGAGAGAAGCAAGAACCGTGGGGGTCAGACCTCAGGCGCCAGCGAGCGGCTCAGCACGCCAAGAGCACTCGGCGCCTGGGGTCTGACCCCTCAGCTCCTCAGCACCAGCGTTTGCAAACGACTGGGGTCTGACCCCCATCGCCGTCAAGTTAGCCGGGCACCTTCCGACTGAGGGATGAGTTCGTCCGA
>CAZKTF010000199.1:0-6988 GCA_964555565.1 uncultured Planctomycetota bacterium
GAGCAGCGCCGTGATCCAGGCGGCCAGGAGGTTGACCCCCGCCCCCCCCGTGGTCGTGAAGAGCCCCCCCCACCCGGCCCGGACCTCCGGCCAGCGCGCGGCCACGATCCACGCCGCGACGAGGACCAGGACCGCGGCGACGGCCACGAAGCCCCGCGTGAAGAAGAACCGGAGGGGCCCCACCATCCGGTCGAGGAGCCGGTCCGGGTCGAAGAGCTTCGCGCGGAAGTAGAAGAGCGACCCGATCCGCCCGGCGAACCTCCGCTCCGCCCGCCGCTGGCGGGCCTTCTCCACGAGGAGGAGGTTCTTCCCGGCCGCCGTGGGCTCCACCACCCCCGCGGTGCGCATCCGCCTCACGAAGTCCAGGACGTCCCCGGGCTCGATCCGCTCCCGCCGCGCGGCCATGGTCCCCGTGCAGACCTGCGCGAGCGTGCGGGTCCCGTCGAGGAGGGAGAGGATCGCGTGCTCCGCCTCCCCGATGCGGAGGTACTTCCCCGTGGTCCCCACCCGCACCACGTAGCGGACCTGCCCGCCCTCCACCTGGCGGACCATCCGCGTGCCGCGGACGAGGACGGGGGCGTCTACGGGGCCCGCCAAGGACCGCCTACCGCCCGCCCCCCGGCGCGAACTCCACCTCGGCGGGGACGCCGGGCCGCATCCTGAGCCCCGGGTTGTCGGCCTCCACGACCACGCGCACGCTCCCCGCCCCGGGGTCCACCACGGGCGCGACGCGCGTCACCCGGCCGGGGAGGTCCACCCCGGGGAACAGGGCCGCGCGGACGACGACCGGCGTCCCCTCCGCGAGGGCGAGCCCCACCTCGGGCGGGAGGTCGAGGGCGACGCGGAGACGGTCCATGTAGACCAGCTCCGCCAGGGCGGTCTTCTCCTGCACCCAGGACCCCACGGTCGCGGCGCTCGCGATCCGGGACACGAAGGCGCGCCCGGGCCGGGTGCCGCCGACCCGCGTCCAGGAAGCCCTCTGCTCCGCCTGCGCGAGCGCGAGCCGCGCGCGCTCGGCCTCGATCTCCGCCCTGCGGATCTCCTCGGGGGGGTACCCCCTCTCGGCGACCGCCAGGTCGAGGCGGAGGATCTCGGCGGAGGCCCGGAAGGACTCCAGGCCCCGCTCCGCGCGCTGCCACGAGATCTCGGAAATCAGGCCCTTCCCGTAGAGCTCCCGCTCCGCCTGCAGGGACCTCTCCTCCATCGCGACGCGGGCCTCGGCCTCCTTCAGCCTCAGGCGGGCCTTCTCCAGCTCCTCGGACCGCGTCCCCTGCCTGCGGAGCCGGAGCGTCCCCTCGTGCTCCTCGAGCACCAGCCGGGCGCCGGCGACGTCGCGTCCCCGCTCGGCGCCGTCGAGGACCACGACCGCCTCCCCGGGCTGCACCGCGGCCCCCTCGTGTCGCGGGATCTCGACCACCAGGCCGGCCTCCCGGGAGAACAGCGTGATCTGGGCCTCGGGCTGGAGGAGGGCCTGGTACCGCCCGCCCCTCGCCGGGGCGGCCCCCTCCCCGGCCCGGACCGGCGCGGCCGCGAGGACCGCCGCCGCCGCCGACAACGCCCACGCCCTCGCCATCCCGCGCATCGGTCCCCTCCCTGCCTCAGATCCCCAGCGCCCGCCGGAGCCAGAGCCAGGCCTCGTGCCCGATGCTCCGGCCCGCCCCCCGCACCCGGCCCCGCCCCTGCATCCCGCCCCGCAGCAGCCCTTCCGGGTCCGCCACCTCGGCGCTCGCGGCGTAGGAGGTGGTCCCCGCGTCCCTGTCGTGCTGCCCGGCGGCGGAGAGGGCGACGATCCGCCCCTCGAAGGTCCGGCCCGGCACCGCGGGCGTGCCGAAGACCAGGGTGTCGCCGGCGCGCACGCTCGCGACGTCCCTCTGGTCGATACGGGTCTCGACGATCCAGCGCCCCGCCTCGCCGATCTCGAGGATCGCCTCCCCGGGGACCGTGAGCTTCCCCTCCTTCTCGTTCGGGCGATGCGTGAGGACGAACCCGTCCGCCGGCGCCCGGAGCGTGCAGTCTTCCAGGAGCCGCCGCACGCGATCGCGGGCGGCCTCGAGGTGGGCGAGGTTCGCCTCCGCGAACCGCAGTCGGCCGGCGTCCGCCGACGCCGCGGCCTGGGCCAGCTCCCCCTGCGCCCCCCGTGCCCGGGCCTCCGCCTCCGCGACCGTCACCAGGAGGTCCGCGTTCCGCAGCGCCCCGAGGACCTGCCCCTTCCGGACCGCCTCACCCTCGTGGACATCGACGTGCTCGACGAGGACCTGCACCTCGGCACGCAGGAAGTGGCGCCGTGCGGGGTGGACGACCGCGTCCCCGCCGAGCCCGCCGGGCCACCGGAGGAGCGAGAGGAGGGCCAGCCCCCCCGCGACGACACCCGCCGCCAGGAGGCGGCGGCGATGCGCGGGGGACGCGCCCAGCGCCCCGCCCCCGCCGCGGCGCGCGAGGAAGCCGACGAGGGGCGTCTGCCGGTAGAGGTCGGCGTTGCGGAGCGCCACGGCCACCTGGTTGGCGAAGGTCTCCACCAGCTCCCTCTGGCCCTCGTCCAAGAAGTCCTCCCGCTTCGCCTCCATGGTGAGGAGGCCGAGCCTCCCCTGGTCGTCCTTCAGCGGGACCACGAGGACCGAGGACATCCCCGTGGCCCCGGCGTGGGCCTTCAGGCGCTCCACCTTCTTCGGGTCCCCCTCGAGGGCGTCGGGCCAGGGGCTGTAGATCGTCTCGTTGAAGCCGCGTGCCCAGGACAGCAGGGTCCTGAGCGGCGCGAGCTCCGGGTCCTCGGGGACGACCTTCTCCTTCCCGGAGACCGCCGCCAGCACCGCGTCCCCGCCGCGCTCCAGGGCCAGGGCACAGCGATCGAAGGGGACGGTGCCGGAGAGGATGTTGGCCGCCGTGGCGAGGATCCGGTCCAGGTCCAGGGTGGAGGTGATTTCGCGGCTCATCCGGAGCAGCGTCCGGAGCTCGCGCACCCGGCGCTCGCTCTGGAGGAGCATCGCGTTCTTCACCGCGGCCGCCGCGTCCATGGCGATCTCCCGGATCAGTTCCACGTCCGAGAGCGTGAACTTCCCGTCCCCCCGCTTGTTGAGGACCTGGAGGGCCCCGAGCGGCTCGCCCCGGGCCGCCATGGGGACCGTGATCATGGACCGGGTCTGGAAGCCCGTGGCCTCGTCCACCTGCTTCACGAACCGGGGGTCCTGCGCGGCGTCGTAGATCACCTCGAGCTGGCCCCGCTCGGCCACGCTCCCGACGATCCCCGCCCCCCGGGGCAGCTCCAGCCCGAGGAGCCGCTCCCCGGCCCCGCCGCTGGAGTGCTCGCAGACGATCTTGTCTCCGCGGAGCAGCCAGACGGACCCCGCCTCGGCGTCCACGGCCTTGAGGGCGCTCTCCAGGACGCGGGGGAGCAGCGCCCCGGCGTCCACGGCGGCGTTGAGCTCCCGGGAGATCCTGTGGATGAGGACCAGGCGCTCGAAGCGGCGCGCGAGGTCCTGCGCGACCTGGTCCAATTCCTGCCCCCCTGCCCGCGGCAAGGCCCGATTGGACCCGATGGACCGGGGTCGGCGCCAGCACGGGGGCGGCGCGAGGCGCGCCGAGGCGGGCCGCCAATTGAACCGGGCCCCCTCGCGGGGGCCCGGTCATCGTCTCGAGGACGGGAGGGACTACTCCGGGAGGATCTCGCCCGGGGCGCCTGCGTTGCCCAGCCGCAGGTTGCGGAGGATGTTCCGACGGTGGTCGGCCAGCTCCTCGGGAGTCGGTTCCTCGGGGATCGGATCCACGGCACCCGGCTGCTGCACGTTCTGGATGTTCCGGGGGAGGTTCTGGTGGGACGGGAAACCCGGCTCCTCCGGACCCTGGAACCGCCCCAGCGGCCCGGGGCCGAAGGACCCCTGCGGGGCCCCGCCCTGGCCGGGCAGGAACGGATTGGGCGGGTCACCGGGCAGCGGCGGGTTGTCGGTCAGCGGGGGCCCGCCGCTCGGGTCGAACGGGGCGCCGCCGTCGAGGGGAGCGCCGCCGGCCAGCGTCGGGTCGTTCGGATCGACGCCCAGCGGGTCGAAGGGCGTCGGGTCCAGCGGGCCGAGGGGATCGCCGTCCGGCAGCGGCGGGGCGATCCCGCCGGTCGGGTCGAACGGCAGGCCGAAGCGGCTGGGCGCGATCCGGTCCTCCAGGCTCTCGGCCTTCAGGCCGCGGCGGGTGCGGGCCGCCTCCTGGATCACGCGCGCGATCTGGTCCTCGGTGAGTGCGATCTGGATCGCCTTCGGGTTGCGCTTGCTGGCCATCGAAACTCTCCCTGGCGCCGGTTGAAGCGCCTGTTGAGCGCCTGTCTAGCGCCTGCTTCCGCGTCCCCCACGTAGAAGGCCCCGCGACCTCCGCGGCGCCCCGGGCTGCTCTTCGAAGTGAAGTCTACGCGGTCGGGTCGATTCCGTCCACCGGTCAAGAGTTTGCCGAACTCTCTTTCCCAAGTGTTGAAATGACAACGAGTTGCGAACCAAGAGTCGAGGGGGATTGCCGGAAGCGCGATCCCCGCGTGGGAGCCCCGATGGGGAAACGAGCGACCCTACCTCTCGCCGGAGAAGAAGGACTTCCTCCGCCAGCCGTCGGGGTCGCGGACGAAGAGCACCCTCGGGAGGAACGTCTCCGGGACCGGCTGGTCGGGGTGGGGTCGGAACGCCGGCGGGACCTCGAGGAGCAGGTCCGCCTCGTTCTCCCGGATCTGCACGTCGTGGATCGAGGCGGCGCGGAACAGCTCCTTCCGCTCCCGCCAGCCGCTCCTCCAGGGGAGGACCCGCGTGGCTACCGCCCGCGGCTCGCCGTGCAGGAACTCCTCCTCGGTCACGTGGTAGAGCCGCTGGAAGGCTTCCTTCTCCTCCCGGGACTGGGCGGCGTACTTCCGGCGGACCTCGCCCATGTCGTTCACGGCGGCCTCCCGCGCCGCCCGGGAGTGCATCCGGAAGAAGGCCTCGTCGTCGTTCTGCAGGATGGCGTCCCGGAGCGCGCGGTAGGCCTCCTCGACGGCCCGCACGTCCCTCACGGCGCGCGACGGCCCGCATCCCGCCGCCGCCAGGGCGAGCAGGAGGGACGCGGCCGAAAGGGAGGAACCGCGGATCACCGGGGCCCGAGCGAGTCGAGGAGCTTCCCGTCCACCGTGACCAGCGCGTTGGGGTTCTCGATCCTCCACCCCCCCTCCGAGCGACGCAGGAGCCACCACTTCTCGCCCCTCTCCCGAAGGAGGAACTGGACGAGGACGAGGTCCGGGCCCACGGCCTTGCGGGAGAGGACCCGCGACCCCTCCAGCTCCCGGACCAGGACCCCGAGGCACTCCCTCCGGAGGAGCTCCTGCGGGGACAGCCGCTCGACCTCTTCCCGGGAGACCCCCACCCCCTCGCGGTACTTCCGCGCGAAGGGGGAGTCCGGCTTCGCCCGGAACTCGTCCACCGCACGCACCCAGCGGTCGCGGGCCTCGGCGTTCATCATCCGGTAGAAGGCGTCGCCGTCCCCCTCGAGGGTGCACCGTCGGACGTACTCGAAGACGCCCTCCGGCGTGGCGTCCGTCGGCCGCGAGAGGGCGGCCAGGACCGCGACGGTCCCGAGGAAGGCCAGGAGCCCCAGGACGAGGAGGAGACGCGGGCGGGGGCCGGGCGCGGGCATCGAAGGCCTCGATCCTACTCGAAGGCGCCCGGCGACCCCCGGCGACGCACCGGCCCCGTCCCCGCCCCTTCCTTGCGGCCCCCGGGCCCCGGCACTACGGTGTCCCTCCCGTGTCCGGACCCGCCCCCCGCTTCGAACCCTCCCAGGCGCGGCGCTACGCCCGCCACCTGGTCCTCCCCGAGGTGGGCCCCGAGGGGCAGCAGCGGCTCCTCGGCTCCTCGGTGGCCGTGGTGGGCGTGGGGGGCCTCGGGTGCCCCCTGGCGCTCTACCTGGCCGCGGCGGGGGTCGGCCGGCTCACGCTCGTGGACCCGGACCGGGTGGACGCCTCGAACCTGCACCGGCAGGTGCTGTACGGCACCGCCGACGAGGGGCGGCTCAAGGTGGAGGTGGCCGCGGAGCGCCTGCGGGCCATCAACCCGGACGTCCGCGTGGAGGCGCGCCCGGTCCGCCTCGTCGCGGCCAACGTGCGGGAGGTGCTTGCGGGCCACGACGCGGTCGCCGACGGGACCGACAACTTCCCCACCCGGTACCTCGTCAACGACGCCTGCGTGCTGCTCGGCATCCCCAACGCCTACGGCTCCATCCACCGCTTCGAGGGGCAGGTGGCGCTCTTCGACGCGCGGCGAGGCCCCTGCTACCGGTGCCTCCACCCGGAGCCGCCCCCCCCCGGGCTCGTGCCCTCCTGCGCCGAGGCGGGGGTCCTGGGGGTCCTCCCGGGCGTCGTCGGGACCCTCCAGGCGACGGAGGTCCTGAAGCTCCTCCTCGGTCGCGGGGAGGGGCTCCTCGGGCGGCTGCTGGTCTACGACGCCCTGGCCATGCGCTTCCGGGAGCTGCGCCTGCGCAAGGACCCCTCCTGCCCCGTCTGCGGCCCCGGGGCCACGATCCGGGAGCCGCGGGACCTGGAGGCGACCTGCGAGGGGGAGGCCGCGCCCCCCTCCCCGGCGGCGGGGGCGGCCGGGGCCGGGACGGACCCGGGGACGGAGGGACTCCTCCCCGAGATCGGCCCGGAGGCCCTGCGAGACCGGCTGGCGGGCGGCTGGGACGCCGTGATCGTGGACGTCCGGGACCCCTGGGAGGCGGACCTGGGGATGCTCCCGGGGGCGGCGCTCATCCCCATGGAGGAGCTGCCCGCGCGCCTGGGCGAGATCCCCCGGGACCGCGACGTGGTCGTCTACTGCCACCACGGGATCCGCAGCGCCCACGCCGCCGGCTGGCTCCGCTCCCGGGGCTACCCCCGGGTCACGAGCCTCGCCGGCGGCACGGATGCCTGGTCGGCCCGCATCGACCGCTCCCTCCCGCGCTACTAGTGCCACACGCGGAAAGTTCCGGTACAGGTCACGAGGCCACCAGGTGCTGC
>CAZKTF010000200.1:0-6964 GCA_964555565.1 uncultured Planctomycetota bacterium
CGCGGACGGGACCGCCGTGGCGGCGCGGCTCGTCGCGACCGTGGCCGCGCTCCGCGGCGCCGGGGCGAAGGGCGTCATCGTCGAGGCCCCCGTCTCCGGGGCCGGGCGGACGGTCGCCCGCGCACTCGCCGCCGCGCTCGACACGGCCGCGGTCCCCGCGCCGATCCTCCTCACGGCGGACTGGGAGGACGGGACCCTCGACCTCGCCCGCGACCTCGGGGGCCTGCTGGTGGACGGCATCGGGGACGCGGTGATGCTCGAGGCCCCGGCGGCGAAGGCGCGCGAGGCCGCCGACCTGGCCTACGCGATCCTCCAGGCCGCGCGCGTCCGGATGACCCGCCCCGACTACATCGCCTGCCCGGGCTGCGGGCGGACGCTCTTCGACCTGGAGCCCACGACGGAGCGGATCCGCGGGAGGACCGGCCACCTCCGCGGGCTCAAGATCGCGGTCATGGGCTGCATCGTGAACGGCCCCGGCGAGATGGCCGACGCCGACTTCGGCTACGTCGGCGCCGCCCCCGGCCGCGTGAACCTCTACGCCGGCAAGGAGTGCGTCGAGCGCAACATCCCCTCCGCCGATGCGGACGACCGCCTCGTCGCCCTGATCAAGCGCCACGGCCGCTGGGTGGAGCCGGCGGACGCGCCCCCTCCCCGCGGAAAGTAGCCCCGCCCGCCGAGCGGGGCCGTTAGGCTCGGTGGTCTCCAGCGGGTTGCGGGACCACGACCGGCGACCTCCATGAGAACCACCCCCCTCCGCGCCCTCCCCGCCGCCGCCGCGGTCCTGGCGCTGCTCCTCCCCGGCCGCGCCGCCACGATCACGCCGGGGTGGCCGAAGGGGGCGAACGAGGGGTTCCTCGTCGCGGCCCTCGCCCCCGGCGAGGGCGCGGCGGACCTCTCGCTCGCGCCCGGCACCGACGGCTCCCTGTTCGTCGCCTGGAGCGAGGCGGCCGGGGACGTGTTCCGCGTCCAGAGGGTCCTCGACTCCGGGGCGCGCGGCTTCGGTTCCTCCGGCACCCTCGTCCGCTCCGGGAGCGGCATCGAGGTCCGCCCGGCCTCGGGCCGCCGCGCCGCCGACGGCCGGGGGCCCTACGACCTCTTCCCCACCTCGGACGGTGGGGTCCTCGTGGCCTGGTGCGAGAGGGGCGTGGTCGGCCGGGACCTCAGGGTGCAGCGGCTCGACGCGGGGGGGGCGCCCCTGTTCGCGGGGGACGGTCTCGCCCTCCTCCCGGGGCTCCCGGACGACGACACGACGGTGGTGGCGCTCGCGGCCGACGGGGCGGACGGCCTCTTCGCGGTCGGCGTCCACGCGGACGACGGGACCGGGCCGGTGCGGTTCCAGCGCGCGCGCTCCTCGGGCGACCTCGCCTTCCCCTCACCCGGGTCGCCCGTGGACGCGTCCCCGGAGCCGAAGTCCGCGCCGGGCGTGGCCCGGTTCCTGGACGGGACCGCCGCCGTGGTCTGGTCCCGGGGGACCCCCGCGGACCTGCGGTTCCAGATCGTGGACGCGTTCGGGCCCCGGCTCGGCTTCGACGGCGTCTCGCTCGGGGCCACGGGAGGCCCCTCCCCCTCGGCGCCGGACCGCCGGCCCTCGCTGCGCGTGGCCGGGTCGGCCATCCCCGGCTACGTGCTCGTCTCCCACCGTGCGGACGCCTCGGCGAGGCTCCTCCTCGTCTCCGCCGCCGGCGGCACGGTCCTGCGCGACGAGAAGGTCGCGGCCGGGGACTTCGCGGCGGCCCCGGAGGTGACGACGATCAACGCCACCGTGACCGGGCTCCCGGAGGGGATCGAACTCCGCGGTCTCGGGACCGACGGCGCGGCCCTGCGCTTCGTCCGCCCGCTCAAGGGCCCCTGGCGCGCACCGGAGGTCGTCGTCCCGCCGGCCCCCGCCGCCCCGGGAGCCCCGGGGGCGCTCGCGGGGCCGCTGTGGGCCTTCGACCTCGGGGAGCGGAGCGTGGCCGGGACCGACGTCCGCGTGCTGGCCTACCGGCACTCGATCGCCGACAGGGCGCTCAACCCCGCGCTCGGCCCCTGGCTCGCGGCGGCCCCCGGCCCGGCGGACCCCGCGCGCATCGCGGGAGGCGACCCCTGGGTCTTCACCGCCTGGGTCGCGCCGAACGCGGGGACGAAGGCCGTGTTCGCCGCGCGGCAGGGGGCCTCGGGCGCGCACGATCTCCTCGACGCCGGGGGCTTCAGGGCGAAGACGGTGACCGTGCTCCGGCCCGCCTCGGGCACCGGGACGATCACGGCCGTCGCGCCCGAGGTGACGCTCCCGACCTTCCCCGCGCCCGCGACCCCCGCCACGATCGTCGTCCGCGCCGGGAGCGAGCGGGGGACGCTCGCCGTCCTGGACCTCGTCTCCTTCACCGGGAAGAAGAACCTCGCCTGGACCGCGACCCTCGCCGGGACCGGGGGCGTGACGGGCATCCTCCGGGCCGGGGCGATCGGGCACGGGGCGAGGCTGGTCCTGAAGGGGCTCCCGCTCGACGCCGCCGAGGAGGTCGCCGTCCTCCGGATCGAGGTGGACGGCACGCCCGAGGCGGCCGCGGTCCTCCTCAAGCCGAACAAGTCCGGCACCCGCGCGGTCTTCAAAGGGAGATGAAACGGCGCCGATTCGTGTAGTTTCCCGCCATGGCCGACGGGACCCTCCGCGCCGTCCTGGATCGCGCCGTCGCCGGAGAGCGGCTGACGGAGGCCGAGGCGGTGCGCCTCCTGCGCGGGGCGGACCTGGTCTCGCTGGGGACGGCCGCCCGCGCGGTCGCTGAGCGGCTCCACCCGGGGCGGGTCCGCACCTACGTCGTGGACCGCAACATCAACTACAGCAACGTCTGCGACTCCTACTGCAAGTTCTGCGGCTTCTTCCGCGTGGCCGGGGACGCCGACGCCTACGTCCTCCCGAAGGAGGTCATGCGCCGGAAGGTGGAGGAGCTCCTCGAGATCGGAGGCACGCAGGTGCTGCTCCAGGGCGGCACCCACCCGACGCTCGGCATGGAGTGGTACGAGGACCTGGTGCGCTTCTTCAAGTCGCTCGGGGTCCACCTCCACGGCTTCTCCCCCCCCGAGATCCAGAAGATGGCCGAGGTCACCGGCCTCCCGCTCCGGCGCGTCCTCGAGCGGCTCGTGGCCGCGGGCCTCGACTCCATCCCCGGGGGCGGCGCGGAGATCCTCGTGGACCGCGTGCGCCGGGAGATCTCCCCGCACAAGGTGATGACGGAGGGATGGCTCGAGGTGATGCGCGAGGCCCACCGCCTCGGCCTCAGGACCTCCTGCACGATGATGTACGGCCACCGGGAGACGCTGGAGGAGAGGGTGGAGCACCTCCGGCGCCTGCGGGACCTCCAGGACGAGACGGGGGGCTTCACCGCCTTCATCTGCTGGGCCTTCCAGCCCACGCACGCGCTCGTGCGCATGGAGGCGGCCGGGGCCCACGACTACCTCCGGACGCTCGCCGTCTCGCGGCTCTACCTCCAGAACGTCCCGAACGTCCAGTCCTCCTGGGTGACCATGGGCCCCAAGGTGGGCCAGCTCGCCCTCCTGTTCGGCGCCAACGACATGGGCTCGATCATGCTGGAGGAGAACGTCGTCTCCACCGCGGGCGTGAAGTTCCGGATGGGGATCGAGGAGATCCGCCGGGTCATCGAGAAGGCGGGCTACGAGCCCTCGCAGCGGGACTTCTTCTACCGGCCGATCCAGCCCCCGTGCCGGCGGGCCGCGGCCCCGGTGCCGGTCGGCTCGCCGTGACCGCCCCCGCGATCGAGGCCCTCTGCGCCCGCGCCTCCCGGGGCGAGGACCTCGCGGCGGAGGACGCGGTGCGCCTGTTCCAGGAGGCGGACGTCCTCCTCCTCGGAGGCCACGCCGACGCGGTCCGCCGCCGGCTCCACGGGGACCGCGTCACGCTGGTCTCGGTCCTCCCGCTCGCCTGGGGAGAGCGGCCCGTCGCCGGCTCCGAGGTCCTCCCCGACGAGGTCCGCCTGGAGGGTCCGCTTCCCGACGGGGCCTCGCTCGCGGACGCGCGGCGGATGATCGAGGAGGCCCGCGCCGCGCGGCCGGGGGTCCCGCTCCGGGGCGTGCGGCCGGCGGAACTGCTCGGGCTCGCGCGCGGCGCGGGCCTCGAGCCCTCGGTGGCCGCGGAGCGCCTCCGCCGCTCGGGCCTCGCCACGCTCGCCCACCCGGGGCCGGCCGACGACCCCTGCGAGACGCTGGAGGGGCTCTTCGCCGCCCACCGGGCCGGGATGCCCACGGACGCGCCCGTCGTCTACGGCGCCGCGACGCCCGGGGAGGACGTCGTGGACGCGCTGCTGGCGCTCCGGATGCTCGGCCAGGCGACGCGCCTCCTGCGCTGCGCCGTCCCCCTCCCCGACCACCCGCCCGACGCCTCACCCCTCGAGGGGACCTCGGGGATCGAGGACCTGCGCGTGTTCGCCCTGGCGCGGCTCCTCCTCGGCCCGGTGCCGCGGGTGGCCGTGGAGGCCGCGGCCGTCGGCCCGAAGCTCGGGGTGGTGGCGCTCTCCTTCGGGGCCGACACCGTCGCCGGGGCGCTGGCGGAGTCCACGGTCCGGCTCCTCCCCTCCGAGGCGGAGAATCCCCGCCCCTTCAACACCGACCGGGCGCGGCTCCTCCTCGCCGAGGCGGGCCGGGAGCCCGCCCCTCCTCCCCCCTTCCCGGCCTGAGGCGCGGTGCGGGTCTTCGTCCACCTCTTCGCCTCCGCCCGGGACCGGGCGGGGCGCGGGGTCGTCGAGGTGGAGCTCCGGGAGCCCGCCACCGTCGGCGACCTGGCCGCGGCGCTCGTCCTGCGCCACGCGGGCTTCGTCGAGATCCTCGCCACCGCGCGGATCGCGGTCGATCGGGAGTTCGCGGGGAAGGACACCCCCGTGACCGAGTCGAGCGAGGTCGCGGTCCTGCCGCCGGTCTCGGGGGGGTAGGGATGGGACTCCTGGTTGAGGGACCGATCGACGTCGCGGCCGTGGAGGCCGAGGTCCGCACCCCCGCCGCGGGTGCCGTGGTCCTGTTCGTCGGGACCGCGCGGGAGGAGACGCGGGGGCGGCGGGTCGTCCGCCTTTTCTACGAGTCCTACGCGGCCATGGCGGAGAAGCGGCTCGCGGAGATCGGCGAGGAGGCCCGCGCGAAGCACGGCGCGCTCCGCGTCTCCCTCCGCCACCGCATCGGGCCCTGCCCCGTCGGCGAGGCGAGCGTGGTCATCGCGGTCTCGGCGGCGCACCGCGCGGAGGCCTTCGACGCCTGCCGCGCCGTGATCGAGGAGATCAAGCGCTCCGCCCCCCTCTGGAAGAAGGAGGTCTACGAGGACGGGGGGGAGTGGGTGGGCCGGGGGTCCTGAGAGTTTGTGAGGGAAACGGCACCCCTCACAAACTCATAGAAGGCAGGCTCGATAGGCGGCGATCCTGCGGGGCGGGGCCCCGGAAGCCCAAACGGCCTTGGTTGACGGCTTGGGGAGGATCCTGAAGGCCAGGGAACAGGACCTACAACGCCGTGGCCTTCTACAAGCCTGTGAAGGGAGCCGTTTCCTTCACAGGCTCTCACTCGAACAGGATCTGCATCCGCCGCGCGAGGTCGAAGACCTCCGGGAGGATCTCGCGGCGCTTCCCGGCCACCTCCGCCAGCGGCACCGGGACGCACTTCCCGGCGCGGTAGGCGATCATCGTCCCGGTCTCGCCCGAGCGGCAGGCCTCCACCGCGGCCTCGCCGAGACGCGCCGCCAGCAGCCGGTCGAAGAACGACGGCGTCCCCCCGCGCTGGATGTAGCCGAGGACCGAGACGCGGGGCTCGCTCGGGTAGAGGTATTTGATCCGCTCCGCCACCGAGGCGGCGGACATCGCCCCCTCGGCGCAGAGGACGAGGTGCCCCCGGCGCCCGGACTCGAGCAGGGCCTTCAGCCGGTCCCACGGGAAGGGCCGCTCCGGGAGGATGGCCGCGTGGGCGCCCGCCCCCACCGCCGCCATGAGCGTCAGGTACCCGGAGCCCCGCCCCATCAGCTCGATCACGATGGGCCGCTGCATGGAGACCGCGGTGTCGCGGATGGAGTCCACGAGGTGGAGGATGGTGTTCAGGCAGGTGTCCACGCCGAGGGTGATGTCGGTCCCCGCGAGGTCGTTGTCGATGGTGCTCGGGATGTGCACCACGCGGGCCCCGGCGGCCGCGAGGGCGGCCGAGCCCTGCACGGAGCCCTCCCCGCCGATGACCACGAGGGCGTCGGCCTGGAAGCCGGCGAGGTTCTCCACGCAGAGCGCGACCGCCTCCGGCAGCTTCAGGCCCGGGAAGCGGGACGAGCGGAGCAGCGTCCCGCCCTGGTTCGTGATCCCCTCCACGAGGACGGGCGGCAGGACCCCGCGGTCCCCCTCGTAGAGGCCGAGGAAGCCCCGGAACACCCCGATCGCCTCGATCCCGTGGCCCGCGGCGGCGGTCACGACGGCGCGGATGGCGGGGTTCATCCCCGGCGCGTCCCCCCCGCTCGTCAGCACGGCGATCCGGCGCACGCGCACCTCCCACCCCATCGTACCCGTACCCGTGCCCCTGCCTGCGTCTCCCCCCTCGCCGCCCGTTTCCCCTTGCGCGGGGCGCGGGATCCCGGCACGCTGGCCTCCCCGGCCCACGCGAGGGAGATCCATGGCCACCGCAGTCCAGAAGATCGCCGTCGTCCTCACGCCCGTCGCCGCCATCTGGCTCGGGTGCCTGACCGCGGACGACGCGTGGAAGGACCGCCGGCCGCAGGAGTCCTGGGACGCGCGGATGCGCCAGGCGCCCGCGGCCGCCGCTCCCGACGCGCTGCCCGGTCCCGGGAAGGCCCCCGGGACGGGCCCGGCCCCCGCCCCGGGGACCGGCGGGGAGCCCGCCACGGCACGGGGCCCCGCGCCGAAGCCCCCGGGACCCGCGAAGCCGCCGGCCCCGAAGCCCGCCCCGGCCCCCCCGAAGCCCGCCCCGGACGAGGTCCCCTTCACCCTCCCCCCCGGCC
>CAZKTF010000201.1:0-6851 GCA_964555565.1 uncultured Planctomycetota bacterium
CCGGGCGGCGTCCGGCGCGCTCCGGGACGCCGGGCGCCCGCCGCGGCGCTCCCCCCCGGCGCCGGCCACGGAAGTCCCCGTGGAGCGCGGGCGGCTCGTCGTGGACCTGGCGGCCACCCCCGTCCCGGTCCACCGGGGGCGGCGGTTCGCCTCGCCCGCGTGGCCCGAGACCGTCCTCGCCGTCCGCATCTCCCCCGACCACGTGGCCGTGGTGACGGCGGACTGCCCGCGCTGCGGAGGCGACCTGTTCTACGACGCCGCCGGGGACGCCGTCCTCTGCACCCCCTGCCGCCTCTCCTTCCGTCTCGACGGCCAACCCCGCGCGGGAGCGCCGGTCACGCCGCTCCGGGTCTACCTCGGCCACCTGGCGGGGCCCCGGCTGGAGATTGAGGCTGCGCCGTGACGACCGGGCGTTCGCTCACGCTAGGGGTCAGACCCCACGTCCATTCGCGAATCTGCAAACGCGCCCGAGTCACGCGTGGGGTCTGACCCCACGTGCATTCGCCAATTTGCAAACGCGTGGGGTCTGACCCCGCGTATCAGAGGCCACCGTTTGCAAACGCTGGCGACACGCAGGGGTCAGACCCCAGGCGTTTGCAAACGCGACGATTAGCGCGGGTCGGGCTCGGGAGCGCAGTCCGGCCCCGGCGGGGGGAGGGAGTCCTTCGGGACGTCGAGTCCCCTCCCCCCCGCACCCCCGAAGAGCTGCGTCCACAGGGTCCCGGAGCGCCCGCATCCGATGTCCGTCCAGCGGGCGCCGAGCATGTTGCGGTGGTGGCCCGAGGAGTGGAACCAGCCGTCGAAGGCCTGGCGCCCGGTGGAGGGCCCGACGGCGATGTTCTCGCCCACGCCCCCGCCGTAGCCCTGCCGCGCCGCCCGCTTGCCCGGGGTCTCGAGCCCGGGCGTCGCGTTGTCGTGCGCGAAGTACCCGTTCCTCCTCATGTGGATGGAGTGCCCGCGCGCCGCGCGCACGAGCCTCTCGTCCACCTTCACCGCCGGGCGGCCCATCATCCGGCGGTACTCGTTCACCGCGAGGACGCAGTCGCGCTCCTCGGGCGTGACCGAGGCGGGGACCCTCTCGTTGTAGGCCAGCGCCTTCGCGCAGTACTCGTCGGGGAGGAGCCGGGGGACGTCCACCGCGCGGGAGGACGCGGCCCGGACCGCGTCCGCCTCCGGCGGGTTGTCGGGGTCCGCCCTCCTGAGGAGCCCGTCCGCCTCCGCCACCAGGGCCAGGGCCTGCGCGAAGGAGGGCTCCCAGGCCGCCACCAGGTCCGCGGGCCGCTCCCAGGCCTCGCGCACGAGCCCGACGAGCCGGTCCACCTCCGCCTGCCCCTTGTGGTCGGGGCTCGGGTAGGGGTACGCGACGGGGTCCTCGATGACGGCCAGCGCGGCCGCGCGCCGCTTCTCCACCTCGGCCACGAGCCCCGCGCGGACCTTCGGGCTCGCGAGGGCCGGGTGGGTCGTGGCCTCCCTCGCCGTCGCGGCCCAGCGGGCCCGGAGCGCGCGGAGGAGCGGCTCCCGCGAGGTGCCCCCCAGCGCGACGAGCTCCTCCACGGCCGCGTGCCGCTCCTCCGGGTCCCTGCCGTCCACCCGCGCGAGCGCCTCGGCCACCCGGCGGTCGAGGACCGTCCTGTCCCGCGCCGTCGGGGCCACGAGCCGCCCGTCCTGCTCGACGTAGCCGCCCTCGGGGACGGGCTCCCCGCGCCACTTCGCGAGCCGCCGGGACACCTCGCGCGCGTCCGCCCCGGCCTTCAACGCCGCGAGGAGGCCCCGCTCCGCCCCCTCCCTCGCGCCGGCCTCGTGGAGCATCTGGGCCACGGGGAGCCACTCCGTCGGGCCGGGCCGCGCGCGTTCGACCAGGGCCGCGAGCCTCACCGCCGCCACGGAGGACCAGGGGAGGCGGCTGCGGCCCGCGGCGAGCCGGGCCTCCAACCCCTCTGCGTCCGCGGCGACGAGGTCCAGGGCCTGCCCGGTGCCGAGGTCGGCGGCCGTGAAGCGCTCCGGGTGCTCGCGGACCGCGCGGAGGAGGACCTCCAGCCCGTCCCGCGCGAGCACGATCTCCTCCTGCCGCGCCCCGATGCGGAGGAGGTCCTTCGGGTCCGTGGCCTCGGCGAAGGCGGCGTCGAGCGCGTCCGCCGCCGCGGCGAACCGACGGGCCGCGGCCAGGGCCTCCGCCGACCTGAGCCGGGCCTCGACCTTCCCCGCGGGGTCCTCCGCGCGCGCGGGCCCGGGGAGGAGGAGGAGCGCCGCGGCCAGCATCGCCGCGACGCGGAAGCGTGTCATCAGGCCCCGAACACGCGCTGGGCGTTGGTCCGGAGGACCTTCTCCTTCACCGCCTCGGGGAGGGGGAGCGCGCGGAACGCCGCCACGTTCTCCGCGGGGGAGGGCACGCCGGGGGCAGGCCAGTCGGTACCCCAGAGGACCCGGTCCGCGATGGTCTCGAGCTTCGGGAGGTACTCGAGGAGGGTGGTCGGCGGGATCGAGGAGACGTCCACGTAGACGTTGTGGAAGCGGCGCACGAGGAAGACGCAGGTGTCCATCCAGAGCGGCCGCCCCGCGTGGCAGAGGACGATCTTGAGGCGGGGGAAGTCGATGGCGACGTCCTCCACGAGCAGCGGGTCGGAGAACTTGTTCCGCGCCCCGGGGAAGATGCTGGTCCCGGTGTGGAAGAGGACGGGGCGCCCGGCCTTCTGCGCCACCTCGTAGATCTGCTGGAGCGCGGGCGCGGTCCCGTCCGTGTAGCCGTTCGGCTTGAAGAGCTGGTGGGCCGGGTGGACCTTGAGGGCGCGGATCTTCAGCTCGTTGAAGAGCTGCTCGGTCTCGCCGTCGGGGTCCCGGCAGAGGCGGGCGTGGATCGAGCCCACGGCGAGCAGGCGGTCCGGGGCCTCGGCGCAGTACTTCGAGACCCAGGCGTTCACCTCCTCGGTGAAGCCCATGACCTCCTTGCTCACGTAGTTGACGAGCACGGCCTTCTCGATCCCCTGCTCGTCGAGGAACTTCAGGAACTCGGCGGGCTTCTCCATGCACTCGCGGACGCGGTCGAGGTCGGTCCGGCCGCGCTTCATGCGCTCCAGGACGTCCTGGCGCATCATCCCCCACGGCTGCACGTGCATGTGGGCGTCGAAGACGCCCTTGCCGTTCGGCATGCCGACCTCCTACGGGGTCCGCGGGAGGGCCTCGTCTCCCTCCCAGCGGTAGAAGCCCTCGCCCGTCTTCTTCCCGAGCCTCCCCTCGCGCACCAGCCGCCGGAGCACCCCGGGCGGCTCGTAGCGGGGGCTGCGGAGCTCCCGGGCGAGGTGCTCCGCGATGGCGAGCCGCACGTCGAGGCCCACGAGGTCCGTGAGGCGCAGCGGGCCCATGGGGTGGCGGTAGCCGAGCTCCATGGCCCGGTCGATGTCGGAGGCGGAGGCGACCCCCTCCTCCAGCATCCGCATCGCCTCGAGCCCGAGGACGACCCCGAGCCGGCTCGTGGCGAACCCGGGGGAGTCGCGGACGACGATGGTCTCCTTGCCCATCCGCCGGCCCACCGCCAGCGCGGCGGCGAGCGTCGCCTCGGAGGTGGCCGGCGCGCGGACCACCTCGAGGAGCGGCATGGCCGGGACCGGGTTGAAGAAGTGCATCCCGACCACGCGGTCCGGCCGCCCCGAGGCCTCCGCGATCCGGGAGACCGGGAGGGAGGAGGTGTTGGTCGCCAGGACGGCGTGCGCGGGGGCCCGGGCCCCCAGGCGCCGCAGCAGGTCGCGCTTCAGCTCGAGGTCCTCGTAGACCGCCTCCAGGACCAGGTCCGCGGAGGCCGCCGCGGCCTCCGCGTCGGGGTCGGTGCGCAGGCGCGCCTCGGCGGCCGCGGCGTCGGCGGCCGCGAGCTTCCCCTTCTCGACCCCCTTCCGGAGCGAGCGCCGGATCTCGTCCCGCGCGCGATCGAGCGCCCCGGGGGAGACGTCCGTCAGGACGACCTCGTAGCCCGCCGTCGCCGCGACCTGCGCGATCCCGCGGCCCATCGTCCCGGCACCGACGACGAGGATGGTGCGGATCTCCAGCTTGCGGGGCCCTCCTCCCGGCGCGGCCGCTCCGGCCGGCACGGGATTCATACCGCTTCCCGGCCGGCGCGGCGATTCGAAACCGGCAGGGGCCGCGGGGAGGATCTGCGGGGCCCCCCGGGGGGCTCCCCGTACACTCGCCCCGTGCCGCACTACAGCGCGTCCGTGAAGGTCCGGTTCGGGGAGATCGACCGCGCGGGGATCGTCTACTACCCCCGCTTCTTCCACTACTTCCACGTCGCCTTCGAGGAGTTCTTCGCCGAGTGCGTGGGGGTCCCCTACCACGTGATGCTCGACGAGAAGCGGACCGGGTTCCCGGCCGTCCACGTGGAGTGCGACTACCGGGCGCCGCTGAAGTTCGGCGACATCCTGGAGGTCCGGATCTCGGTCCTGGCGGTGGGGCGCTCCTCGGTGACCTTCCGGTACTCGGTGTGGCGCAAGCAGGACGCCGAGGTGGCCGCCGAGGCCCGCGTGACCGTCGTCTGCGTGGACCTGGACGGCTTCCGGCCCAGGGCGATCCCGGAGCCCTACCGCCTCGCCTTCCTGCGCTTCCTCGACGACGCGGCCGTCGCGCCCCCGCCCGCGCGGCACGCCCCGCGCGCGAGCCGCGGCGTCCGCCCGCCCCCGCGCCGTCGCTGACAGAGGGGTCAGACCCCGGGCGCCTCGCGCTGCGTGCCGCGTGCCCCCATGGGCGCCCGAGGTCAGACCCCTGGTGCCTCGCTGTTCCGTGCTTCGGGGCCGGCGCCGCGTCTGGTAGAAAACGCGGCTTCCCGTCGGCGGGGGGTGGGGATGGGCCACCGCCCCGCCGCGCCCCGCGCTTCCACGGAGGTCCCGGGCATGCCCTTCGAGTTCCTGGAGTCGGAGCAGTTCGCCTGCGGGCGCTCCGCGGGCGGGCGCGCGGCCTCCACGGCCCCCGCGGCGCGCGACCACCGCCCCTTCGCCTTCCCCGGCACGGAGGCGCGGTGGGCGCGGGACCGCCAGGCAGACGTCCGGCACGTCCGGCTCGAGATCGCCCTCGACTTCGAGAGGCGCCGCATCGCGGGGACCGTGACCCACACCTTCGTGCCGATCCTGGACGGCCTCTCCTCCCTGGAGTTCGACGCCGTGGACCTGCGTGTGGCGCAGGTCCGGATCGCGGGCGGGCGGCGGCTCCGCTTCGAGGTCGCCGACGACAAGCTCCGCGTCCGGTTCCCGCGGCCCCTCCCCGCGGGGCGCGCGGTCTCCGTCTCCATCCGCTACGCGGGGAGTCCGCAGCGCGGCCTCTACTTCTGCGGCCCCGACGAGCACTACCCGGGCCGGCGCACGGAGGCCTGGACCCAGGGCCAGGACGAGGACGCGCGGTACTGGTTCCCCTGCTACGACTACCCGAACCAGAAGGCCACCACCGAGGTGCTGGCCACGGTGCCGGCGCGGATGATGGCTCTGAGCAACGGGGCCCTGGTGCGGCGCCGGGTGGACCGCGGCCGCGGGACGGCGACCTGGCACTGGCGCCAGTCGATCCCGCACGTCGCCTACCTCGTGACGCTCGTGGCCGGGGAGTACGAGACCGCCCTCGAGGCGCGGTGGCGCCGCGTCCCGATCCGCGTCTACGCCCCCCCGGGCCGGGCGGCCGACGCGCGCCGCTCCTGCGGGAAGACGCGGCGGATGATGGCCTTCTTCTCCCGCGTCACGGGGGTCCCCTACCCCTACGAGAAGTACGACCAGGTGTTCGTCCAGGACTTCATCTTCGGCGGGATGGAGAACACGACCGCCACGACGCTCACGGACACGGCCCTCCTGGACCGGCGGGCCGCGCGGGACAACTCCTCCGACGGCCTCGTGGCCCACGAGCTCGCGCACCAGTGGTGGGGGGACCTGGTCACCTGCCGCGACTGGTCGCACGGATGGCTGAACGAGGGCTTCGCCACCTTCTTCGAGGCGCTGTGGAAGGAGCACGACCTCGGGGTGGACGAGTACCGCTACTACCTGCTCCAGATGCGGGACTCCTACCTCGGGGAGGACGGCGGGCGGTACCGGCGGCCCATCGTCTGCCGCACATACCGCGACCCGGTGGAGGTCTTCGACCGGCACCTCTACGAGAAGGGGGCGCTGGTCCTCCACATGCTCCGCTGCGTGCTCGGGGACGACCTCTTCTGGAGGTCGCTCCGTCGCTACCTCCGGACCCACGCGCGGGGGAACGTGGAGACCGACGACCTCCGGCGGGCGGTGGAGGCGGAGACGGGCCGCAACCTGGAGCCCTTCTTCGACCAGTGGCTCTACCGCGCCGGGCACCCGGAGCTGAAGGCCTCCTTCTCCTGGGACGAGAAGACCCGCACGGCGACGGTCACCGTGAACCAGGCCCAGGACACGTCCGCGGACGGGACGCCGCTGTTCCGGACGCCGCTCGCGCTCTCCTTCGCGACGGGGGGCGGGCGGGAGGTCGTGCGGCGGGTCGAGCTCTCCGGCAAGGACCACTCCTGGCACGTCCCGCTCCCGCGGCGGCCGCGCTTCGTGCGGCTGGACCCCGGGTGGACCGTCCTCAAGACCCTCGAGTTCTCGCCCCCGCGGGACATGCTCGTGGCGCAGCTCGCGGAGGACGAGGACGTGACCGGCCGCTGCCACGCGGCCGCGGCGCTCGGGAAGGACGGGTCGCCCGCGGCGGTGGCGGCGCTCCGCCGCTCGCTCGCCTCGCGGGCCTTCTGGGGGGTCCGTGCGGACGCGGCGAAGGCGCTCGGCCGGGCGCGCAGCGCGCCGGCCCGGGACGCGCTCCTCGGCCGGCTTGGCGAGGCCCACCCGAAGGTCCCGCGCCTCGTGGTATCTCAGGCTCCTGAGGAG
>CAZKTF010000202.1:0-6838 GCA_964555565.1 uncultured Planctomycetota bacterium
GAGCTGGCGCGCCTGAAGCCGCCGGGGGTGATCTCCTTCCAGGCCGAGGACGAGATCGCGGCCGTCTGCTCCGCCATCGGGGCCGCCTACGGGGGGAGCCTGGCGGTGACCACCACGAGCGGGCCGGGCCTGGCGCTCAAGGGCGAGGCACTCGGGCTCGCGGTCACCACGGAGCTCCCGCTCCTCGTCGTGGACGTCCAGCGCGGGGGGCCGAGCACGGGCCTCCCCACCAAGACGGAGCAGGCGGACCTCTTCCAGGCGCTCTTCGGCCGCAACGGCGAATGCCCGATCCCCGTGCTCGCCGCGTGCACCCCCTCGGACTGCTTCTGGATCGTGCTGGAGGCGGCGCGCATCGCGGTGCGGTACATGACCCCGGTCATCGTGCTCTCCGACGGCTACCTCGCCAACGGGACGGAGCCCTGGCGGATCCCGGCGGCGAAGGACCTCCCGGAGATCCCGGTGCGGTTCCGGACCGAGGCCGAGGGCTTCCTCCCCTTCGCCCGCGACGCCGCGACCCTCGGGCGCCCCTGGGTGCGCCCGGGCACGCCCGGCCTCGAGCACCGCATCGGCGGGCTCGAGCACCAGGACGGGAGCGGGAACGTGAACTACGAGCCCGCGAACCACGAGAGGATGGTGCACCTGCGCGCGGAGAAGGTGGCGCGCGTCGCGGACGACCTCCCCCCCGCGGAGCCCTTCGGGGACCCCTCGGGGGACCTCCTCCTCGTCGGCTGGGGCGGGACCTACGGCGCGCTCCACGCGGCGGTCCTCGCGGCCCGGGCGAAGGGGCGGAAGGTCTCCCAGCTCCAACTCCGGCACCTGAACCCGTTCCCCGCCAACCTGGGGGACGTCCTCGGGCGGTTCCGCAAGGTCCTCGTGGCGGAGCTCAACACGGGGCAGCTCGACTTCGTGCTCCGCGGGAGGTTCCTCGTGGACACGGTGCGCCTCAACAAGGTGCAGGGCCAGCCCTTCACGGTGGCGGAGGTGACGGCGGCCATCGAGGCGGCGACGGCGGGAGGCGGGCGATGAGCGCCGAGGCGCCCGCGCCGGCCGCGGAGCCCCGGTACCAGAAGAAGGACTTCGTCTCCAGCCAGACGGTGCGCTGGTGCCCGGGGTGCGGGGACTACGCGATCCTCGACGCCGTCCAGAAGGCCTTCGCCGGGCTCGGGATCCCGCGGGAGAAGTTCGTCATCGTGTCGGGGATCGGGTGCTCGAGCCGCTTCCCCTACTACATGAACACCTACGGGTTCCACACGATCCACGGGCGGGCCCCGGCCATCGCCACGGGGCTCAAGGTCACGCGCCCCGAGCTTTCCGTCTGGGTGGTCACCGGCGACGGAGACGCGCTCTCCATCGGCGGGAACCACCTCCTCCACGCCATGCGGCGGAACGTGGACCTGAAGGTCCTGCTGTTCAACAACCGGATCTACGGGCTCACCAAGGGGCAGTACTCCCCCACCTCGGCCACGGGCACGAAGACGAAGACCTCGCCCTACGGGTCGATCGACCGGCCGATCAACCCGATCTCGATCGCGCTGGCCGCCGAGGCGACCTTCGTGGCGCGCAGCGCCGACGTCTACGGGGAGCACCTCCGCGGCGTGCTCGCGCGGGTCGCGGCCCACCGGGGGTCGGCCCTCGTCGAGATCATGCAGAACTGCGTCATCTTCAACGACGGCGTCTGGTCCGAGGTGACCGAGCGCGCCACCCGGGACGACCGGCAGATCGTCCTGGAGCACGGGAAGCCCCTCGTCTTCGGGAAGGACCGCGACCGGGGGATACGGCTGGACGGGCTCCGGCCGGAGGTGGTGAAGGTCGGGGAGGGGGGGGTCCCGGAGGACGCGCTGCTGCGCCACGACGAGCGGTCCGAGGACCCCTCGCTCGCGTACCTCCTCAGCCGCCTCGTCCCCCCGGAGTTCCCGATGCCCATCGGGGTGTTCCGCGCGATCGACCTGGAGCCCTTCGACCACGCCGTCCACCGCCAGATCCAGGAGGCGCGGAAGAAGGCGAAGGAGACGGACCTCGACGCGCTGCTGCGCGAGGGCGAGACGTGGGAGGTGAAGAGGTGAAGCGGTCCTTCGCGCGCGGGAGGGGAGGATGACCGGCGACTTCGACGAGGACCTCGCGATGTACGAGGAGGCGAAGGGGCCGCGGCGGAAGCAGCTCGACAACCGGGCGCTGCTCCGGCCGATCTCGGTCCTGCCCGTCCCCAGGAACCCCGTCTCGGTGGCGCCGAAGACCCCCGTGGGCGAGGTCCTCGGCGTCATGACGGAGAAGAAGATGGGGGCGATCCTCGTCGTCGAGCGCGGGAAGCTCGCCGGGATCTTCACGGAGCGCGACGCGCTGCTGAAGGGGCTCTACGCCGGGAAGGGACGGGAGCGGCCGGTCAGGGAGTTCATGACGGCGGACCCCGACTGCCTCACGCTGGAGGACCCCATCGCGCTCGCGCTGAACCGCATGGCCGTCGGCGGGTACCGCCACGTCCCGCTCGTCGATGCGGCGCGCAAGCCCGTGGGGCTCCTCGTCATGAGGGACGTCATCCGCTACATCGTCGAGTACTTCCCCAGGGAGGTCCTCAACGCCCCGCCCCACAGCGAGCACGCGCCCCCCGACCGTGCCGTCGATGGTGGCTAGGGGTCAGACCCCTCCGCCCGCCATGAGAACGTTCAAAACTTCAAACGCGAGGGGTCAGACCCCTCCGCCCTCTATGAAAACGTTCAAAACTTCAAACGCGAGGGGTCTCGCCCCCGCGTTCGTCCTCCTCGCGCTCGCGGCGGGCGCCGGCGCGGAGGAGCCTCCCTCCCGGCCGCCGGCCGTCCTCGCGCATGACCTCCGCGTGAGGCTCGACCCCGACGCGGGGAAGATCGAGGCGACCGACGCGATGACCGTCCGCCGCAACGGGGGCGGTGAACTGGAGGTCCGGCTCCGGGACGGGCTCGGGGTCACCTCGCTCGAGGTGGACGGCGCCCTGGCGGACTTCGTCGTCCGCGTCCCCGTCCCGCGCACCGACGGGCTCGCGACCTTGCGGATCCGGGTCTCCCGCGGGGAGGGGGACGCCCGCGTCGCCCTGGGCTACGCCGGGGTGATCCGCGACCCGCCGCGGAAGGCGGAGGACCTGGCCTTCGTGGCAGGCGACCACACGTCCGGGCACATCGGGCCCGAGGGAGTCTTCCTCTCCGAGTCGAGCGGCTGGGTCCCCACGGACGGCGGCCTCGCCCGGTACGACCTGGAGGCCCGCGTGCTCGGGGTGGACTGGACCGTCGCGTCCCAGGGGAGCGCCCCGACCCGCGAGGTGGCCCCGGGATACCCGGCCACCGTCCTCTGCTGCTTCCGCGCGGACCTCCCCACGGACGGCCTCTGGCTCCAGGCCGGGAAGTGGAAGGTGGAGCGCCGCGACGCCGGCCGCGTCTCCATCGGGACCTACCTCTCCGGGAAGAACGCCCCGCTCTCGAAGCTCCTCATGGACGCCGTCGAGGAGTACCTGGGGCAGTACGAGAAGCTGCTCGGCCCCTACCCGCACTCGAAGTTCGACGTCGTGGAGAACTTCTTCACGACCGGCTACGGGATGCCCTCGGCCACGCTCCTGGGCGGCGACGTGATCGCCCGCATCGGCGAGGCGGCCGCCCGCTCGGGGGGCAAGGTCCCGCCCGGGTACCTCGACCACGAGCTCGTCCACGGGTGGTGGGGCAACGGGGTCTTCGTGGACTACGCCTCCGGCAACTGGTGCGAGGCGCTCACCACCTACTGCTCCAACTACCTCCGCAAGGAGTGGGAGTCCCCCGAGGAGGGGGCGAGGCACCGGCGCGGCGTCCGGTCGCGCTTCGCCGCGCGCGTTCGGCCCGACCGGGACTACCCGCTCAGGAAGTTCACGGGGAAGACCGAGGACTTCGAGAACGACATCGGCTACGGCAAGGGCTCGATGCTCTTCCACCAGGTGCGGCGCGCCGTGGGCGACGAGCCCTTCTTCGGGGCGCTGCGGGACGTCGTGAAGGAGTTCACGGGGAAGCGGGCCTCCTGGGACGACCTCCGCCGCGCCTTCGAGAAGCGGAGCGGCCGCAACCTCGAGGCCCTCTACCGCCAGTACCTCGACCGCACCGGCGCCCCGGTCGTGACCGCGGGCCCCGCCACGGTGGCGCGCGACGGGGACGGCTGGCGCGTCGCGGGGTCCGTGGAGCAGAGGGGCGACCCCTGGACGCTCACCGTCCCCGTGGTCGTGGAGACCGCCGCGGGCCCCGAGGCGACGACGGTGGACCTCGCCGGGCCCTCGGCCGCCTTCTCGCTCCGGACGAAGGCCCTCCCCCTCCGCGTCCTCGTGGACCCGGACTCCCAGTGCTGGCGGGGCTACGCGCCGGGGGAGGTCCCGCCGACGCTGGACGCGACCCTCTCCGACCCGGCGGGCGTCGAGTGCTTCCTGCCGGGAGACTGGCGGAAGCCCCCGGAGGAGGACCACCTGGCCGAACCCTACCTCCCGGTGAGGGACGCCCTGAAAGGCCGGCCCGGCGTGGACTTCGCCTCGAGCCGGGACCTCGACTGCGGAAACGCGGGCGTGGAGTTCCGCCACGGGCCCGCCAGGCGCTCCCGCCTCGTCCTCGGAACCCTCGCCGAGAACGGATGCGCGGCCGGGTACGCGGACCTGATGGCCCGGCGGGGGGTCGTCGAGACGAGGCGCGGCCTGAGCGTGGGCGGACAGGAGTTCACCGGGGACGACGTGGCCGTGCTCCTCTCCTTCCAGCACCCCGCCAGCCCGGATCGCAGCGTGACCCTCTACTTCGGCCTCTCCCCCGCCGCCCTCACCGCCGCCCGCCGCGTCTTCTTCTACGGCGGCGACGGGGTCGTGGTCTTCAAGGCGGGCCGGCCGGTCCTCCGGCTGGAACCCGAGGGGGACGAGTCCTCGCGCCGCCCGCTGCTGGCGGAGGCGTTCCCGGGAGCGGACGCCGAGCGCGCCGGTGCGCTCGTGGCCGAACTCTCCCGCCCGGAGTGGAAGGGCCGCCTCGCCGGCACCCCCGGGGGGGAGGCCGCGCTGGCCCGCCTCGAGGAGCTGGTCATGGTGGACGACGGGATCGCCGCGGTCCGCCAGCCCTTCTCCTTCGAGGTCGTGGACTGGGACGGCTCCCCCTCCGCCGAGCACGGCGCGATCTTCTCCGCGCCCTTCTGCTTCTCCGGCGACTCCGCCGCGTGGGTGGAGAGGGCCGCCCTGGTGACGGTGGGGAAGGAGTCGGGGCCGGAGGACCTCCTCCCCGATGTCCACGCCGCCATCGAGCGCGGCGCGAAGGGGGTGCTCGTCCTCGGCCCCGAGAGCCCGCCCCCCGCGCTCGCGGACTACCTGCTGTTCCCCTCCGCGCTGCCGCCGGCGGACCGCAAGCGGCTGGAGGAGCGCGCGGCGAAGGGCGGCGACGGCGACCCGGCCCGGTTCGTCGAGGGAAGGCGCTCCCGGCTCGTCCTCCCCGACTTCCCCGTGCCGATCCCCGTGGTCTACGTCGGGCAGCCGGAGACCCGCTCCGCCCTCCCCGGCCGGATCCGCGCGCCGCTCACCCGCCGGAGGATCGAGAGCGCCAACCTCCTGGCGCTCATCCCCGGCTCCGACCCGGCGCTCGCGGGCGAGGCGATCCTCCTCGGGGCCCACCACGACCACCTGGGCGAGGGCTTCCCGGGCGCGGACGACGACGGGAGCGGCTGCGCCGCGCTCCGGGAGGCCGGCCGCCTCCTGAAGCCCCGCCGCGCCTGGCTCGGCCGGTCGGTGATCCTCGCCTGGTTCGGCGCGGAGGAGTGGGGACTGCGCGGCTCGCGCGCCTTCGCCGCCTCCCCCCCGGCGGACCTCCCCGGGGTCGTCGCCGCGCTCACTCTGGACACCGTGGGCCGCGGGTCGGTCCGCGAGGTGAACGTCGTCGGCCGCTCGATCTACCCCGCGCTCGCCGCCGTGGTCCGCCGCTGCCTCGCCGCCGAGGGCTTCCCCGAGGGCCGCGACATCGACCGGTTCGCCTTCGCCTGGGGGAGCGACCACTACGCCCTGCACGCCGCCGGGATCCCCGCCGTGGACCTCTTCAGCGGGGACTACCCGACGATGAACACCCGGGCCGACACGCCGGAGCACGTGGACCCGCTCAAGCTCGCGCGCCTCGCCCGCGCGGCGGCGGCCTTCGCGACGGTCCTCTCCCGCGGCGCGGTGCCCCGGTGACCCCGGGCGCCCGGCAGTTGCGCGCCAGGGCGACCGAGGCGGTCCTCTACACGCTGCGCGCGCGGGGTCTCACGGCGCGCACCCTCGATCTGCCCGAGGGGGACGAGGTCGAGGTCCTCTGCGCCCCGCGCATCCCGGTGCGGGGGGCGCGGTTCTTCCTCCGCGTGGAGGCGGTGCCGCTGCGGGCCTGCAAGGGGGGCAGACCGCCGGAGGTGCCCGTGGCCTCGCGGCTGCTGGCGGCCTGGAGGGTCGTCCCGGAACCCGTGGCCGTCGTTGCCGTGGACCCCTCCACCGGCCGCGGGAGGCTGGGCGAGGTCCACCCGTTCCTCCCGCGCCTCGACCGGGAGCGGCCCCGCTGGGAGCGCGCCGCGACGGTCCCCGTCCCGCTCCCGGAGGACCTGGACGGGCCCGCCCTCCCCCGCCTCGCGCGGGAGGCGGCGGACGCGATGGTCCTGTTCCGGCGGATCCTCGAGGAGGTCCGCGCCCCGGCCCGGGAGCGGGGCGCGCGGGACTGGGACCTCGAGCTCACCTTCGCCTGCGTGGACCTCCTGCGCGAGACCGGGGCGATCGAGGAGGCGCCGGACCGCACGCTCAGGCCCACGGCCGCCGTCGCGGCGGCCTTCGCCCGCGCCGCCGCCCACCACGGGCTCGGCGCGCGCGGCGTCTCCG
>CAZKTF010000203.1:0-6810 GCA_964555565.1 uncultured Planctomycetota bacterium
CGGGCGCGCAGGGCCCGCTCCAGGGCCGCGCGGGCGACGGGCCCCACGACGCGGCGGTAGGCCTCCTGCCCCGCCGCCGGGAGGGCGCGGATGCGCGCGAGCACGTGCTGGCGCGCGCCCGTGAAGCGGAGCGGGTCCGCGGGGACGGCCACGACGTGGCCCGGGTAGCGGTCCAGGACCTGCTGGAGGTACGTCGCGGCGCGCTCCGGCAGGCCCCGCTCGAGCAGGCGTTCCGCCTCGCCGAGCCGGGAGCGCACCTCCTCGGAGTCCTCCACGGACCAGGTCCGCTGCGGCCTCGCCTCCTCCGGCGCCGCGACGGCGGGGGGGAGGGGATTCACCACGGAGGCACAGAGGACACAGAGGAAGGCAACCCGGCGGACGCCTTCGCTCACAGCAGCCTCCACCGCTTCCGGAGGATCCACTCGAGGGCGAGGATCAGCGTCACCGCCACGGCCACCCACCAGTGCTCCAGGAGCGGGTCCGGCCGCGCCTCCACGGGGACCTCGAAGTCGCGCGGCTTCAGCATCTCGGCGGCCTTGCGGACGTCGGCCAGGGGGAGCGCGGTCCCGCCCGACGCCGCCGCCAGGGCGCGCAGCGACTCCTCGTCCACGCTCGGGTCCTTGCGCTCCTCGGCGGAGGACTGGACGAGGAAGGACTCCGCCTCCGGGGTCTCGTCGGGCACCTCGGAGCGGTCCGGGGCCACGGCGTAGGTCCCCTCCACGACGGCCGTGAAGGTCCCGCGGTAGAGCCCGAGAGGCCCCTCCCTCTCGCTGGGGGGGACGGCGGCCAGCTCCAGGACCTCCTCGCGTCGGTCGGGGAGCGTGACGATGGCCTTCACGGTCGGCTTCTCCCGGGGGCTCGGGGGGCGGTAGTCCTCGCCCACGACGTTCGCGAGGATCGTCACGGGGTCGTCGAGGAAGTAGACCTTGCGCTCCGGGTGGACCTTCACGCGGCGGTTCCCGCCGAGGAGCCGGTAGGAGGCGAGGTAGCGGATCGCGGTGGCGTAGTAGCGGTAGAAGAAGCGGTCGGAGGCGCCGAAGCGCAGGCGCCACATCTCGTCCACCCCCACCCAGAGGCACCTCCCGAGGCCGAAGGGCTTCACCGCCACGAGCGCGTGGGGCCCGAACCGGTTGCCGTGCCCGGAACCCCCGGCGTCCCCCTCGCGGGCCCCGAGGGGATGCACCGCCAGGACGCGGGCCCCGGCGGAGGCACGCAGCACCGGGAAGTACCAGTACTGGGCCGACCAGGGGGCCGACTCCCAGAGGGCCCGGGAGCGCTCCGCGTCGTCGTCGATGCGGAGGATGGGGCTCTCGCGCCCCTCGGGCGTGAGGAGGAGGTTCCAGCCGCGGGTCTCGTCCTGCCGGGTGCGGAGCTCCTCGTCGGCATCGACCACCACCGGGAGGACCTCGGCGAGGGGGCTGCGCCGGTAGGAGCGGGGCATGTCGGACTTGCCCGAGACGCAGAGGAGGCCTCCCCCGGCCTCGACGAAGTCCCTGAGGTCCTCCAGGCGCCGCCTCGCCTCCTCCTCGGTGTCGTCGAGCTTCCTCCAGTCCACGTCCCCCAGGATGACCACGTCGTAGGCGAAGAGGTCGGCGCGGTCGCGCGGGAAGCGGCGGTCCTTGAGTTCCGGCCACCCCGGCGCCTCGGTCTTGAACTGCGGGGTGTCGCCGGCCGACTCCAGGTTGAGGGTGTGGGCGAGCATCGTCTCCACGTCGCGGGTGAGGGCCCGCCCGAGGAACTCGAACTCGCGCCGCGGGTAGCCGTCCACGAGGAGGACCTTCACCTTGCGGTCCACGACCCGGACGAGGTGGGGGAGGTAGTTGTCCTCCGTGACCCTCTCCTCGCGGAGCGGCGGGACCCCCACGCGCACCCGGTAGGTCCCCGGCCGGGTGAAGCGGTAGCGCGCCTTCACGTGGGTCCCGCTCTCCCCGCCGCGGAGCGTGACCTCCCCGGGCGTGAGGAGGACGTTCTCGCCGGGGGGGTCCATGAAGGTGAGGCGCAGGAGCCCGGTCTTCCCGTCGAAGCCCCGGGAGACGACGTCGAACTCGAAGGCGGCGTCGTCGTTGACGAGCACGACCTCGGGGGCGACGAGGTTGCGGACCTGGACGTTGCGCGAGGAGGAGGGGTCGCCCGCGGTCACCGCGATCACCGGCACCCCGCGGGCCGCGGCGGAGTTCTTCTGGGCGAAGTTCCGTGCGCGCTCGCCGGCCTCCCGGGGCGTGAGCGTCCCGCCCGTCTGCCGGCCGTCGGAGAAGACGAGGATCCCCGCCAGCGGCTCGTCCCGGAGCCGGAAGTCCTCCAGCATCGCCGCCACCGAGTCCCCGAGGCGCGTGGAGGTCCCCGTGGGCTCGATCCGCTCGAGCGCGACGCGGGCCGCGAGCGCCGGGTCCTCCCCCGGGCGGTCCTCGTCGCCGCTCCAGGCGGTGCGGGGCTCGGAGGCGAAGGAGTACACGTGGGTGACGAACCGGCGCCGGAGGTCCTCGAGGACCGAGGACTCCCCCCCCTTCGTCAGGGCCGCGCGGACGAGCGCGAGGCGCGTCGTGTCCCCCAGGCGCGAGGCGGGCAGCCCCGTGGCCCCGGCGAGGGCCGCCGCGGAGGCCTCCGAGGGGGTGTCCTTCACGGCCATGCTGGCCGAGGCGTCCACGAGGACCGCGAGGTGGGAGCGGACCTTCCGCCGGAGCTTCCGCTCGTAGAAGGGGCCGAAGACGAGGAAGGCCACGGCCAGGAGAGCGGCCAGGCGCAGCAGCCCCAGGAACGCGCGCCGGGGCGGCGACCCCCTCTCCAGCCGGTAGGCGAGGAAGACCAGGAGGCACCCCAGGGGCACCACGAGGAGCCCGAGCACCCAGGTGGGGGGGAGCGTCTTCCACCGGAGGACCTCCTCCTCCGCGAGGATCGCCGGGAGCCAGGGGCCGCTCACCCGCGCTTCCTCCCGAAGGCCGCCGCCAGGAACATCTCCGCCACGAGGAGGAGCACGCCGGCCCCGAGCAGGAGCGGGGAGAGGTCCCCCTCGGTCGGGGGGCGGACGCCGGGGCGGCCGGAGACGTCGCGGCCCCCCTCGGCGACCACCCGCATCTCGGGGTAGAGACCCTGGAGGGCCTCCAGGCCGATGCGCGCCACGTCCCCCTCGCGGGGGTCGATGTCCACCGCGAAGTCCTCGACGGTCTCCTCGAGCGGGGCGCCGAGGCCCTCGCCGGCGCGGGGGGCCCTCCAGCGGACGACGTAGCGCCCGGCGCGGGCGGTCCCGTCGAACTGGAGCGTCCGGACCGGGCGGCCCGGGTCGTCCGGGTCCTCGCGCGGGGCCGCGTCCACGTCCCGGGTGAGCTGGCCGTCGGGCGAGGTCACGGTGAAGTCCCGCGCCGTGTCGGGCACGGTCCGCACGACGGCGGCGTGTACGGGCAGGTCGCGGCGGGCGGGCGTGCCCCCGGCGGCGTAGGAGACCAGCTCGTTGAGGAGCGGGGCGAAGAGGAGCTCCGTCGCGGGGCCGCCCCAGTCGCCGTCCACCGCCGTGGTCCAGAGGAGGACGCGGCCCCGGCCGACCCGGCGCTCGAGGAGGACCGGCGAGCCGCCGAGGTCCTTCAGGCGGAGCACGACCTCCGCGCCGGGCTCCAGCGGCGCCTGGACCGGCCAGAAGCCCCACACGCGGGGCGGCTCGAAGGAGGTGCCGTGGGAGGGGTCCGTGAGGTCCCGGAGCGCCGGGTGGCGCGAGGCGGAGAGGTCGATGACCGGGGCCGCGTCCTTCTCGATCAGGCGCGGGCGGTCGGCCAGGCGCGCGGGGAGGAGGCCCGCGCCCCCGGGGCCCGCGAGGGAGGCGTTCCACTCCTGCGGGGAGACCTTGTCCCCGGGGAAGAGGAGGAGGCCGCCCCCGCGCCGCACGAAGGAGGCGAGGCGGGCGGCGCTCTCCCGGGGGAAGAGGTCCAGGTTCGCCACGATCACGACGTCGAGCCCCTCGAGGGTCTCCCGGGCCAGATCGACCCGCTCCACGACGCGCAGCTCCACGGGCGTGACCCCGCGGTGCAGCGAGAGCGCGGTGGCCAGGAGCTCCGTCTCGGGGAAGCGCCCCCCGGCGGGGCGGGGGTCCCCGTCCACGGCGAGGGCCCGGATCCGCTGCGTCACGGTGAAGGCGTGGCCGCGCCGGTCGTCCACCTTGAGGCGGTCGCGGGAGAGGGTGGCCTCGGCGAAGTGGGACCCCGCGCGCCCGGTCCAGGGGAACTCGGCCCGCGCCGTCTCCGGGGAGCGGGAGCCGGGCGCGCGCCCGCGGAGGGTGACGCGGCGGGTGCCGGCGGGGCGCCCGTCCACGGCGAGGCTCACGTCCACGGAGGCGGTGCCCGTGCCGTGGTTGCCGAGCACCACCTCGAACAGCGCGGCCTGGTCCTCGGCGGGGGGACGGCCGGAGACGGGACCCACGTCGAGGACCGCCGCGTCCTCCGGGGGCGCCGTGCCGCAGGGCCGGGCGGCGATGGTGAACAGCGCGTCGCGGAGGCGCCGGACCTGCGCGGCGATCGCCCCCTGGCCCGAGGCGGCCGCCCCGCCCGCCGCCGGCGCCGCGGCCTCGCCCCCCTCCCGGGGGTCCCAGTCGCAGCGCTGGAAGTCGGAGAGGACGACGAGCCGCCGGGGGAGGCCGTCCGACTCCGCCGCCCCGGCCACCTCGGAGAGGGACGCGGACGGGTCGAGCCTCGCGTCCGAGGGCTCCAGGCGCGAGAGGACGTCGCGGACCTTGTCGTGGTCGCGCGTGGAGCGCAGCAGGGCCGAGGGCCGCCCGTTGCGCCGCCGGACCTCGTCGCAGGCCACGACCAGCGTGACCGGGTCGTCGTCCCGCAGCGCCGCGATCTCCTCCCGCGCCGCCGAGACCGCGCGCGCCAGCAGCGTCCCGAGGCCCTCCGCGTAGCCCATGGAGGCGGAGTTGTCCACGAGGAGGTAGAGGTGCGTGCGCGAGGCCTCGAGCCCGGCCGCCCCCGCCGCGGAGGGGAGGAACGGGCGGCTCGCCGCGAAGGCGACGAGGAGCACCGCCGCGGTGCGCAGGAGGAGCAGGAGGAGGTTCTCCAGCCTGAGGCGCTGCCGCGTCTTCTGCTGCGCCCGGAGGAGGAACTCGATGGCCGCCCAGCGGACGACCTGGAAGCGGCGGCGGTTGAGGAGGTGGATGACGATCGGGATCGCGCCCAGGCCGAGGAGCCCGAGGACGCCCGGGTTGAGCAGCCCCACGCGCTACCTCCCCCGCACGCCCGCGCGGCGGGCGAGGTACCCCGAGAGGGCCACGTCGAGCGGCGTGGCCGTGTCGAGGGGCACGAAGTCGATCCGCTCGGCGAGGCAGCCCCGGCGGACCTCGTTCCGGAACTGCTCGAGCGCGGCCAGGTAGGAGGTCCTGAGGGCCCGGGGGTCCGCGAGGAGCCAGGGGCCGGGCTCCTCCATCCCCTCGAACCGGGTCATCCGGTCGAAGGGGAACTCGACCTCGTCGCGGTCGAGGACGTGGAAGACCACCACGTCGTGGCGGCGGCTGCGGATGCGGCGGAGCCCCGCCAGGACCCGCTCGGCGGAGTCGAGGAGGTCCGAGACGACGACCACGAGCCCGCGGCGCCGGGCCTTCTCGGCGACCTGGCCGAGGGCGCTCTCCAGGTCGGTCCGCGGCCCGCCGCGGAACTGCTCCATCCTCTGGAGGATCCGGTGGAGGTGCACCTGCTGGCTCCCGTGCGGGATCACCTCGCGGACCGCGTCGTCGAAGAGCACGAGGCCCGCGGCGTCCTGCTGGTGCACGACCAGGTAGGCGAGGGAGGCCGCGACGGTGGCCGCGTAGTCCGACTTGCTCATGGCGGGCGCGTCGGCGTCCGCCTCCGCCGCCGTCCCGCCCCGGCGCGCGGCCCGCGCGGCGCGCTCCGCCCGGGCGCGGCGGTCCGGGTCCTCGTAGCGCATCGACTCGGACACGTCGAGGCAGATCGTGGCGAGGAGGTTCGTCTCCTCCTCGTAGCGCTTCACGTAGAGGCGGTCCGACTTCCCGAAGACCTTCCAGTCGAGGTAGCGCGGGTCGTCCCCGGGGGCGTACTCCCGGTGCTCGGCGAACTCCACGGAGAAGCCCTTGTAGGGGCTCCGGTGGCGCCCGGCCACGTAGCCCTCGACGATGAGACGCGCGCGAAGGTCCAACCGCGAGACGCGGTTAAGGACCTTCGGATCCAAGAACCTTCGGGAGTCTTGCATCGCTCAGGGAGGGCGTGGGGTGGGCGGAGACCGTCTCGAGGAGGCGGGTCACGATGACGTCGCTGGTCACCCCCTCGGCCTCGGCGGAGAAGTTCGTGAGGATGCGGTGGCGCAGGACCGGGTGGGCCACGGCGCGGACGTCCTCGGCGGCCACGTGGGTGCGGCCCCGGAGGAGGGCCCGGGCGCGGGCGGCCATCACCATGTACTGGCTCGCCCGGGGCCCCGCGCCCCAGGAGACCCAGTCGCGCACGAAGTCCGGCGCGTCCGGGGTCCCCACGCGCGAGCGGCGCGTGAGCGAGAGGACGTACTCCAGGACCGAGTCGGAGACCGGGACGCGGGCGACGATCTGCTGGAGCGCGAGGATCTCCTCGCCCGTGAGCGCGACCCTGACGTCGGAGGAGGCGAGGCCGGCGGTGCGGCGGACGATCTCCATCTCCTCGTCGGCGGTGGGGTAGTCCACGCGGATGAGGAACATGAACCGGTCGAGCTGGGCCTCCGGGAGCGGGTAGGTCCCCTCCTGCTCGATCGGGTTCTGCGTGGCGAGCACGAAGAAGGGCTCCGGGAGGCGGTGCTTGCGGCCGCCCGCGGTGACCTGGTGCTCCTGCATCGCCTCGAGCAGGGCCG
>CAZKTF010000204.1:0-6805 GCA_964555565.1 uncultured Planctomycetota bacterium
GGAGGAGCGGCGCCTCGGCGTCGTCCGCGTCGAAGAACACGAGGACGCACCTCCCGGGAAAGTCGGAGAGCCGCACCGCCGCCCCGCCCTCGACCGCGGGGAAGGCGACTTTGGGGACCTCGCTCCCCGCCCGCAGCAGCCTCGTCTCCCGGAGCATCCTCGCCGCGTCCCTCCGCAATGCCGGGCTCCCGGCCCCGTCGGCGGGGAGTTCGGCGATCTCGCGGCGCGCCGGTCCCGACGCGCCGCGGTCGAGGAGGGCCCGGGCCACCAGCAGGCGCATCGCGAGCCCGGCCTCGCCGCGCAGGGTTCCCCCGCCGAGCAGGCCGCGCGCCCAGTTCTCGAGGGCCTCGGGGGCGGTGGCGGGATTGGGGGCGTCGTCCACGATCGAGGCGCGCAGGCGCAGCAGCATCGGCCACGCCGCGGGGGTGCCCGGGTCGGCGGCGAGGAGTTCCCGGACGAGGTCCTTCGGGTCGCGGTCGAGGTGCGGGACGACGCGGTCGTCCAGCAGGGCCATGTAGACGGGCTCCAGGTCGAGGGGGGGCCCCGTCCCGCCCGGGCGGTGCTTCGCCACGAGGTCCATCAGCGCGGCGATCATCGAGCCGGACTTCTTCGCGCGGGCCCGCGCCAGGGCGGGGGCGAGGGGATGGGGCGGGGGCTGATGCGGAAGCGCGGAGGCCCGCGCCGCCCCCCTCCCGCCGCCGGGGATCTCGACGGCGATGCGGCCCGCGTAGACGAGGCCCCGGTCCCGGTCGGCGACCGCCTGGGAGAGCATGAAGGCCGGGTCCGCCGCCACCGTGACCGAGGAGAGCACCGTGTCCCCGAGCCTCACCTCGATCGGCTTCGAGAGGTCGAACAGCCGCGTGTCGAGCAGGATCTCGAAGCGCTGGACGTTCTGCGCCCGGACCCGCACGACGTTCCCCTCCGCCTCGGCCCTGAGGACGCCGCGGGGGCGCCCGCGGACGAAGGCGGGTCCGGTCGGCGGCTCCTTCATCTTCGCCCGGAGATCGACCTCGGTCTCGCCCCGGCGCACCCGGATGGGGAACTCGGCCCCGAAGGCCACCCCGCCGAGCGCCTCGCGCAGGTCCGCGAGGTCGCGCACCCCGCGCCCCGCGACCCCGACGATGAGGTCCCCGCGGAGCATCCCCGCCGCGGCCGCCGTCGAGTCCGGCATGGTGGACACGACCCGCAGCCCCGCGCCCGTGAACCCCCGGTCCATCTGGAACCCGAGGCTGCGCCGGTGCGCGGGGATGACGGGGTTGAGATCGGGGAACTCCCCGCCAGGGTCCCCCGGCCCCGCCTCGAGGACCCGCAGCCAGTGGACCCGCGCCGGCGACTCCGCGGTCCCCTCCCAGACGACGGTCCGCGGCGAGGGGTCGCGGCGCCGGGCCGCGAGCCACGCGGCGACCTCGGCGAGGTGACCCTCCAGGGCCTTGCCGGGCCCGGCGCCCCCGGCGTCGTGGACCCGGGTGTAGGGGGCCTCGATGCCGGCGAGCGCGGCGGCGACCGCGTCCATGGACGCGCCGCGGTAGTGGGGATCGCCGTCCACGGTGAGGTGGAGGATGGGCTTCCCCCCGAGCGCCCTCAGGTACACGGGATGGCCGTCCCAGCCCGAGGCCGAGGGATGGCCGCTCACCGGCGCGAAGCCCGCGAACCAGGTGGGCGCGACCTCGGCGAGGAAGAAGCACCCGGCCCCGCCGTCCGCGATCCCCGCGAGGAGCACCCGGTCCTCGTCCACGTTGCAGGCGCCCTTGACCGCGGCGAGGACGCGGAGGACGTCCTCCGACCCCGTCCCCGTCCACCACTCCGCCCCGCGCTGCGCCGTGGGCACGGCGAGGAGCCAGCCCTTCCCGGAGGCGAGCCCCGCCCAGGGCTCGCGCTGGAGGTCCAGGTCCCGCGGGAGGTCGGTGTTCGTGGCGCGCTCGTGGAGGACGACGAGGAGGGGATGGCGCACGGCGGGGTCGTAGCCCGCGGGGACGAGGAGCCGCCAGGGCCGCTCGACGCCGTCGGGGCCCGTCACGGAGCGGGAGAGCCAGCCGGGGGCGATCGGCGCGTAGTCGCCCCGCCCGAGGGCGAGCGCCGCCGCCAGCTCCGCCGCGGCGGGCTTCGCCGCGAGGACCTTCTCCTGGAGGTCGGAGCACTCGTCCTCGCTCGCGGTCTCGAGCATCCGGCGCACGAGCGCGGCGACGTCCTCCGCCGACGCGGCCGAGAGACCCGGCGCGAGAAGGACGACGGTCAGCGCGGCCCCGAGAAGACGGGAGTTCGTCCTCCCCATCTGGAAACCCTCCCCGGGAAGAGCCTACGCCCCGGGCCGCTCGCCGGGCGAACGAAATGGGGTTCCGGGCCTGAACAACCGCGCCGGGGCGGTATCGTCGGGCCGTGGACCGCGAGCGCTTCTCCGCCATCGCCCACGGGGAGATGGCGTTCTGGAACCCGGTCGCGGAGTCCGTCGTGGACGACCTCGTCGCGAGGCTCCCCCTGCCCCCCTGGACCCGGGTCCTCGACGCGGGCTGCGGCCGCGGGGAGATGCTCATCCGCCTGGCGTCCCGCCGCGGCGCGATGGGGATCGGGGTCGATCGTTCGCGGCTCGCCGTCGCGGCCGCGCGGGCGGCCGCCGCCCGGGCCGGCTGCCGGGACCGCATCGAGTTCCGGCTCGAGCCCTTCGATCCGGACCGCTTCGCCGGGTGGACCTTCGACCTGGCCCTCTGCGTGGGCTCCACGCACGCCCTCGGCGGGGCCGCCCCGGCGCTTGGCGCCCTCGGCCCCCTCCTGCTCCCCGGGGGGCTCCTGCTCCTCGGGGAGGGGTACTGGAAGCGGGAGCCCGACCCGGGGTACCTCGCGGCGATCGGGGGGACCCGGGAGTCGCTCCGCGACCGCGCGGGGAACGAGGCCCTCGGGCCCGAGGCGGGGCTCGTCCCCCTCGAGACCCTCGACACCTCGACCGCGGAGTGGGACCGCTACGAGGACCTCTACGCCGGGAACGTCGAGCGGTACGCCGCGGCGCATCCCCGCGACCCCGACGTCCCCGCGATGCTCGCCCGGATCCGCCCCTGGCGCGAGGCCTACCTCCGCTGGGGCCGTGAGACCCTGGGGTTCGCGCTCTACCTGTTCCGGCGCCCCGCGACGCCGGCGGAGGCGGCTCTTCGGATGTGACCGGGGGACGTGATCCCTACTTCTCCGGTCGCAGGCGCAGGGCGTGCCAACGGTGCCGATCGCCGTCCAGGCCGATCGCGCGGAAGCCCTCGCTCCAACTCTGCGAGACGACCAACGGCTTGACCGGGGTCCCCGTCTTCTCGTCCACGAGGCGGTAGGTGCGCAGGCAGCAGTCGAAGGCGGGGACTTCGTAGGGCCAATCCGCGGGAGGGGTGTGCCGCGGCACCGCCTTGAGATCGGCTTCCGCCAACCGCTCTTCGAACCCCGCGAGATCGAGGCCCTCGAGGAGTCGATCGCCGACGAGGGTGAACCCCCCGGGTTCCAGGCGCAGGGCCGCGGGGAGGACGGTCCCGGTGGCCCCGACGAGCCACGTCAATCCGCCGAGCGGGGGCGGTTGTGCGGGGAGGTCCCCGAGCGGGATGAGCGCTGCGGGCGAGTTTTCCACGGAGGGCTCCACCCACGGGACGTCGCTCGCGGGACTCCGCAGGGTCCCCCACATGCTGAAGCCGCTCTCCTCCACCGACTGCTCCATCGACGGCTCCGGGAGCGGTTCCGGCGGCGCCTCCGGCTTCGACGGGAACGGCCGCACCCGGGAGAGCTCCGCCGTCCAGGCGGCCACGGCCGCCTCCCGCGTCGCGCCCCAGGCCAGCGCGCCGCCGGTCCAGCCGTCGGCCAGGACCCAGCGGGCCGCCCGGGGGACGCGCTCGCGGAAGAGGGCCTCGCGGATGGCGTGGAGCCCGCAGTTCCAGACCCCCTGCACCCCGCCCGGGACCGGGACCGGGAGGTGGACACGGCCCGGCCCGTGGCGCGCGATGTCGAGCCCCGCCAAGAAGGCGGCCACCAGTTCCACCGGGGGAGCGGTCTTCCCCGCGAGCGCGGGGACGACGCCGGCCAGGGCCTCCGGGGACTCGCTCCGGGAGCACTCGAACCACCGTCCGTCCCCGCCGTAGGAGACCGTCGCCCTGTGCGGGCCGTCGTGGACGTCGAGTTGGCCCGGCCCAAGGCCACGGAGGCGCGGCGCCGGACCGGGCCGGGTCTTCGGCTCCTCGTACACCCCGGGGACCGCCGTCCGGATGGGGGAGGGTCCCTCCCGGCCGCCCCGCGTCACGGAGAGGAGGGGCCAGGGCAGGATCCACCGAGGGCCCTTGGTCTCCCTCCGGAAGAGGGTTCGCGTCGTCTCGCCGTTCCAGGTCTCGACCCACGCTTCGTCGCCGAGGAGGTCCACCACCATGTCGAAGAGCATCTCCGCGTGGCGTCGCGTCGGGAGCGCGTCCCGGATCGCCCACACCGCCCGGAACTCCTCCTGGTCGTTCGGCTTGCCCCCGGCGCCCGGCTCGTTCGGGCCCGTCATGCGCTCACCCGCGAGGTCCTCATCGTCCACCTCCCTCGTCCGCGTCCGCTTCGGCCCTCCCCACTATACCCAGCCGGCCCGGGGTCCGGCCCTTCCGCCCCGGGTCCCGTTCGGGCACACTCTCTACCGCGCGGCGGGTCCCGTCGGCGTGCGTCGCGCCCGGGCGCGGGGCGCGACCCGCCGGCCGCGGCCGCCGCCGGGAGGTGCCCCTTGGGATGGCTCGTCTGGACGGGCGTCGTGCTCGGCGGCCTCCTCGTCCTCCTCGGCCTCCTCGGCCTCGTCCTCTGGCTCCTCGGCCGCGGCCTCCCGGAGGGGCACTCGATCGCCGCCACCCTCCGGCGCGGCAAGCCCGTGGAGGAGGTCTGGGGCGCGCTCGCCGACACGGCCGGCGTCCCCTCCTGGGACAAGGGGGTGGATCGCGTCGAGCGGCTCCCGGACCGGGACGGGCACGAGGTCTGGCGCTGGACCATGGGGTGGAACCGCATGGTCCTGGAGACGACCCGCGCCGAGGCGCCCCGCGTCCTCGTCCGGACCATCGCCGACGAGGCGAAGTTCTTCACCGGCGACTGGACTTACGCGCTCCGCGCCGAGGGGACCGGGTGCGCGGTGGAACTGACCGAGCACGGCCGCGTCCACGTCGCGATCCCCCGGGCGCTGATGCGGTACCTCTCCGCCGTCGCGGATCCGTCCATGTACCTGAAGCGCCACCTCGGCCGCCTGGCCGCCCGGTTCGGCGAGACCCCCCGGCTCGAGGTCGGCGAGTTCCGCCAGGGCGGGTGACCGCCGTGGCGGACGGGACCCTCCCGGTGCGTGGGAGCCTCGCGGAGCCCCGGGGTGCATCCCCGGGAGCACCCTGGCCCGGTCCCGGCGCGCCCGCTACTCGAAGGGGATCGAGAGCCTGGCCGCCCGGGCCACGCAGGCGCTCCGGAACGCCGGGTCCTCGGTGCGGCGGAGCATGCGGAACAGGCTGTAGGGCAGCTTGAACGAGTGGCCGAAGAGCCAGCTGCCGTCGAGGACCCGGCGCGGCGCGTCGCTCTCCCAGTACGCGGGGCCGAGCCAATCCACCGGGAGGCGGTCCGGAGCAGGCGTCCCGTCGTCCTCGACCGGCCTGTTGACGGCGATCTGGTGAGCCTCGTAGCCGCGGCGGGCGACTTCCCCGTGGCCCAGCTCCTCCAGCGTGATCAGCGCCTCGGCGTGCGTCACCCAGTGCAGTACGCCGCTCGTGCCGACGGCCCTCAAGTGGCTCCACGGCCGCAGGGTCGCCCGGAGGGTGACGGCGGCGATGTCCTCCGGGCCGCGATAGGGAGGCATCGGGTGCTCGAGGGCGTGGCGCGATGCGCGGACCGGGGGCTGCGTCGCGACGAAGACCTCGAGGAGACGGCAGATCCCGTCGATCACGGAAGCGGTCGCGAACTCCGGGAGGTCGCGCAGCGCCCGGAGGGCGAGCGAGGCGAAGATCTTGTCGTGACCGCCGCTCCGGAGCTCGGCGGCGTGCCGGTCGAGCTGCTCGACGATCCGCGCCGGGTCCGCGGCGCCCCGGCCGGGGTCGGGCGCCGGGAACTCCCCGGGCCGCCGGGCCATGAACGCATCGGCGTGGGCCCGGAGCGCACGCGCCGTCCTCAGGTCGAGGTGGTTGTCCCCGCGGAAGTAGTGGCTCGCGATGACGGCCGCCCCGTAGTGCCCCCCGACCCACCCGCGGGGGTGGACGCTGCTGAGGGCGGCGAGCCCCCGGGCCAGGTGGTCCGGCCCGGCGGAGGCGGGCTCGGGCGCGGGGTCGGCCGGTTCGCCCGCCGCGATGTGTTGTCCGCGGCAGCCGGCTCCGGCAGTCCCGAAGAGCCCCACGGCCGCGGCGAGGCGCAGGAACCGGCGCCGGGACGAGAGGGGACTCCCGCCGGCCGGCTCTTCGGACGGACCAGGGGGGCCCATGGAGATCCCCAGCGTACTACGCGGCCGTCGGGAGCATGGCGTCCGCGTTCCCCTCGGAACCTCTCTCCTCGAGGATCCCGGGGACCCCCTCGAGCGTCATCCTGGAGCGCTTCATGCCGTCCCCTCCCCGCGCCCCGGCGGCGTGCCCCTCGCCCATTCCCGCCGCCGGCGGGGAGGGATCCCTACCGTCGCCGCCGCGGCTGGAGCGCCGGACGGTGAGCCAGTTCCGGTCCCCGCCCGGGACGTGCGGGGTGAGAACCTCCGCGACCGGGCCGAGCTTGCGGCCGTATCCGGCTGCATAGACGGTGGTTGCGCTGGTTCCTGCGGGTGCATGACCGTACTTGCGAGGCCCGCCAGCCGATGGAGTAGGAGGCGGGC
>CAZKTF010000205.1:0-6762 GCA_964555565.1 uncultured Planctomycetota bacterium
GTCGCCAGCACGAGGCACCCCGTGGAGACGGGGTTCACGGGGTCGTCGTGGTCGACCACGAGCTCAGTCAGGTGCGGCCCGCCCCCATCGCCGATGCCCTCGGGGTCGGCGCCGATGTCCGTCACCGCGTCCACCAGCGCCGTGGGCGCCTTGGACACGGCCTCCTGGGCCGGGATGAGGGTCCGGACCTCGCCGGTCCACTCGATGTCGTTCCCCGCGGCCTCGGCCTGGTTCAGGACCTGGAACACCCGGAGCCGAAGGTCCGAGGCGCCCTGCCAGTTCTTCGGGACGATGAAGGCGAAGGTCCGCTTCTCGGCCGGGCCGTCGAAGAGCCAGCCCTCGAGCGCGCCCTTCCGGACCTTCGTCGGCGGGTCCGTGGCGTCGTTCCCGAGGTCGCCCTCGAGGGGAAGTTCGACGGTGTCGTAGGAGGCCCCGGGGGTGACGCTGAGGAGGCCCTTCCATCCGCCGGAGACCGGCTGGTCGGCGACCCAGACCTCCCCGTCGGCGAGGCGGTAGACGAGGAGGCCGGGGTTCGTCGGGGTGGCGGCGGGGAGGGCGTTGCGGTTCTCGGCACGGAGGGCCTTGTACTCGAACGGCGCCGCCCGGTCGTCGGTGATGGACGGGTCGGCATTGATGGACGCCGGCAGCCTGGACAGGGGCCCCAGGGGCTGCCACGCGGCGCCGCCGGCGTCGATGCGGGCGTAGAGGTAGGCCCGGTAGGGCGTGGCGCTGTTGTCCACCCAGACCATCCCCTCGACGGGGTTTGCCGGGGGCGAGGGGCCGATGGAGGAGGCCCGCAACTCGAACGTCTGGCCCTCCAGGCGGAGGAAGACCTGGCTGCCCTGGAGGGCGGGCGTCTGCGAGATGGGGGTCCAGTCGGCGGCCATGCCCCGAGGATCGCGGCGTGTCAGGCTCGCGCAACCTGCCGCGGGCGGGTGCGACCCGCCTACGCGGAGAACCGCACCCCGATGGCCGGGAGGACCTCGTTCGAGTCGAGCCCCGCGACGGGGCCCGGGAAGGGGTCCTGGAAGGGGCCGTGGAGCCCCGGGTCCGTCGTCCACCCCACCTGCACCTTCGCGCCCCAGGTTCCCGGGGCGTGGAGGAGGGCCTCCGCGCCCGCGGGGTCCAGGCACCGGACGGCGGCGGTGTTCGGGGTGAGGGGCGCGTCCGCCTGGAGGACAAGGTAGTAGAGCCGGTCCGGTTCGAGGGAGACGTTCACGGGCTTCGCCTTCACGCCCGTCGCGTTCGCGGGGACCGTGCCCGCGTCCACGACGAGGGCCCCGGGGGTGAGGTCCGTGTCGCTGGTGGCCTGGTAGATCCCGAGGCGGATGGCCTGCCCCATCATGGCGGTCGTGACCTCGACGGAGAGGAGGTCCACGGTCCCTCCGCGGGGGGAGACGAGGGGCAGGGCGTAGATGCGCGTGTCCCCCGGCACGCCCGTCGTGAGGTCCTTCCCGTTGGCCTGGCCGGCGACCCGGAACTGCTCCGGCGCGGTGCCCACCTGCTTGAACCACTCGAGGCCCCGACGTCGGGTCAACCAGCCATCGAGCTTCCCCGACGCGTCGGCGATGGGAATCTTGTTCGCCGTCGGCGTGGCTGTTGCGTCGTCCTCGGTGTAGATGCGCCGCCAGGCCATGGCCTACTCCAGTTCGATCTGGCGGAGACGGGGGGCGAGGACCTGGTGTCGGAGGAGCTCCAGGGCCATGAGGACCGTCTCCGGCGAGGCGGCGTGGCGGTTGATGACCCCGGCGAGGTCGTCGTGGAGGCGGCGGGTTCTCTCCTTCTGCGAGAGGACGGGGGCGGACGGGGGGACCGGAGGCCCCGGAGGAACGAAGGGCGCCGGGGGAACCATCGAAGGCCGGGGGACGCCCTCCGCGTCCTCTAGGAGCGCCTTCTCGTGGAGGCGGTCGAGGTAGCGCTCCCCGTAGCGGGCCTCGTTCCCCTCCATGGCTAGTACCAAATCATGGGGCGCGAGATCGTGGTGTCGAAGATGACCCGCCCCACTGCCGGGGAGGCCGGACGGCCCGCCGTGGTGTAGCCCTTGGGCCGCAGCCCCAGGACCTCGTTGTCGTTGAAGTCCCAGGCCGCCCCGCCCTGGGTGGCCGCGGGGACCCGGGTATCGGAGAGCCGCCCGTCGTTCCCGGCGCAGGCCTGCGCGGAGCCCGTCCCGAGGGTTCGCATCGAGGGCGTTCCCACGGCGCCGTCCTTGTTCGCGGCGGCGACGTGGGCGTCGGTGATGCCGAGGGCCTTCACCCGCAGCGCGTCGGCGTTGATCTCCAGCGTGGACCCGTCCACGTTCACGTCGAGGGTGTTCCCGGTCTTCGTGAGGCCGTTCCCGCCCACGATGTCGCCGGCGCTGTTGAACTGGGTCCAGGTAAGCGCCGTGGTCCCCACCGTGATGGGCGCGTCCGTGGTGAGGGTCCAGAGCGTGTCGGCGCTCGTCCCCTCGAGGACGAAGACCGAGGCCCCGAGGAGGTCCCCCTCGCTGTCGGCATCCAGCGCCCGGGTCATGGCCACGGCGGCGCCGTTCCAGACCCAGATGCCGTTCTGCGAGGCGGTGGTCTGGTTCGTGAGGAGGACCCGGTCCCCGGCGGCCATGGCGACCCCGTCCAGGTTGGACCCCGGGGAGGCAGTGTTCACGTTGGAGGAGACGCGGACCCGGACGGCGTCCTTGGGGGCGAGGCCCTGGGCGAGCGCGTCCACGTAGGCCTTCGTGGCGAGATGCTGGGCCGCGGTGGGATCGGCGGCGTTGGCCCCCTTGAACCCCCCGAAGTCGAGGTCCCGGGTGAGGGGACCCAGCGCCGGCGCGGCGTCGGACCGCATGGCGGTCGTGGCCACGCCGTTCACCGCTACGCCCCCGATGGTCCCGGTGGGGTCGGCGAATCCGGCGAAGTCGTCTTCGGTCACCAGCCTCTTCCACGCCAAGGGGCACCTCCGGGATGCCCCTCGCAGGGGCACGCTGCCCCGAGGGTCGCGCGCCGTCAGGCTCGTGCAAGCCCTCGCGTAGACCCTGCGCTTGCCTGGCGTGATCCCACTCTGCGCGGATCGCACCTGCCCTATCCCGCGCCGACTGCGGCGGTTATGAAGTTGGGCCGACTCCGGACAGAGAATGCCCTTGACTCTGGACCTAGGTCCAGGCCGTAGACTCCCTTGTGGAGGTGCAGTGAACATGCGGATCGGCGAAGTCGCAGCCCTGGCGGGCGTGAACATCGACACGGTGCGGTACTACGAGCGGCGGAGCATCCTGCCCCGGCCGGTCCGCGAGCCCTCCTCCGGGTACCGGACCTACCCGCAGGACACCGTGCGGAGGATCCGCTTCGTCCGACGGGCCCAGGACCTCGGCTTCACCCTCAAGGAGATCAAGGACCTGCTCTCGCTCCGCGCCAGGCCGGGCGCGAAGTGCGCCGACATCCTCGCCCGCGCCGAGGCCAAGATCCGGAGCGTGGACGACAAGATCCGGACCCTCCGGTCCATGCGCCGCGCGCTGTCCAGGCTCGCGTCCGAGTGCACGGGCCGGGGAGAGGTCTCGGAGTGCCCCATCCTGGACGCCCTGGAAGACGACAAGCCTTTACCCTGAACGCGTGGCGCGGGCGGGGGTGGACCCCGCGGCGTCGCGAGTCCATTTCTGAAGGGAGTTGCAACATGCGCAATCGAAAGTGGCTGCTGGCTGCCCTGGTGGCGGTGCCGCTCGCAGGCGCGGCCCTGCTCTACGGCCCTACCCTGGTCCGCGCGGATGCTCCGCAGACCAAGGCCGGGTACGTCTGCCCCCTGACCGGGCAGGAACTGCCCTGCCCCAACTGCTGCCCGCTCATCGGGAAGTAGGAGGACCCTGCAGGGGGGCGCTGGCGGTGCCTTCGCACCGCCAGCGCTGCCCCGCTCCTTCGGCCGAGACAGGGAGCACGAAGGAGAGCGATCCGATGAACACCACGAACGAGAATGACGGAGAGCCCGGCCATCGCGGCGTGATGACCGCCGTGCAGGCCTCCGTCCAGTGCCCGGCCTGTGGCACGAGGGGCAAGGCGGTCAAGCCGATCACCGTCGAGTCCCTCGTCGTCGAGGAGACTCGTCTCCGCCTGGGGCGCCCCGATGGCTTCTTCTTCTGCGCAGCGCCGTCCTGCGCCGTGGCCTACTTCCAGCCCGATACCGGTGCCCGGGTCTCGAAGGGGGAGGTCCGCGTGCGCATCGGCCAGAAGGAGGCTGCGTCGCCGCGGCCGGTCTGCTACTGCTTCGACCACACCATCGAGGAGATCGAGGCCGAAGTGGCCCGGAGCGGCGCGTCGAAGGTCGCCGAGGACATCACCGAGAAGTGCCGCCGGGGACTCGACCGCTGCGAGGAGACGAACCCGCAGGGATCCTGCTGCCTCGGCAACGTCCGCCGCGCGATCAAGGAGGCCCAGGCACGGCACGCGAGCGGGTCGCCGTCGCTCCTGGCCGGTGGCGACGCAGGAGCCGGAGAGGACTGCTGCGTGGTGCCCAAGGCTGGTGCCCCGGCTGGCCGGGCGCCCCGCTCGAAGAATGCCGGGCTCTGGGCCACGGCCGGCGCGGTCGTCTCGGCCGTTCTCTCCTCCGCGTGCTGCTGGCTTCCGCTCCTCCTGATCGCGTTCGGCGCCTCGGCAGCGGGCGTGGCCGGCTTTTTCGAGGCCTACCGCCCCTACCTGCTCGGCGCAACGGGGCTCCTCCTCGCCAGCGGCTTCTATCTGGCCTACGTCCGCAAGGAGAGGTGCGGCCCCGGCGAGGCCTGCGCGATACCGAATCCACGTCTCCGGCGCCTCAACAAAGTCACGCTCTGGGTGGCGACGGCCGTCGTCCTCGCCTTCGCGATCTTCCCGAACTACGTGGGACTCCTCCTTCGAGGCGACCACTCAGGGCCCGTGGCCGCGTCTCCGGCTCCGGGTAGCCGCACGGTCCACTTCGCCGTCAGCGGCATGACGTGCGCGGCGTGCGCGAGCGGCCTCCAGGCGCGCCTGCGGGACCTCCCGGGGGTGGACGGGGCCCAGGTGGACATCGACTCTGCCGTCGCAACGGTGACGCTCGCGCCGGGGGGCTCGGTCGAGGCCGTGCTTCGGACCATCGCCGAGCAGGGGTTCGAGGGCAGGGTCAAGGGTCCAGCCGGTGCGACCGCACCGCGCAGGTGATGGGCGGGGCCGTCGGGTCCGCGACCACCCTCCCCCGGGTAGCGCAAGGGAACCGGGAGTGGAGGCAGGAAGGTCGTGGACGCCGGTGCTCATCACGTCCCCATCGCCTGCCAGTGGATGGTCGGGGCGAACGTGGCCGGGCTCTCGGTGAACACGGCCGCCCCCGGGCGGAGGACGACCTGCGTGGCCGTGACCGAGACGAGCTTCACCGACCCCGGGTAGCCGAGGAGGTGAGCGGTCACCCGCGGGGCGTTCTGGAAGGGGACGGGGAAGGTGACCACCACGTCGTTGTCGGGGCCGACGACCACCTCCCCCTCCTGCTTGCGGTTGAACTTCCGCCGGACGAGGACGAGTCTCGGGATCCGCACGAACCGCACCCCGTCGCCCCGGAGGGTTACCCGGAGCCGGACCCGCCGGAAGGGGTAGGTCCCCGGGGTGAAGGGCCGCCAGCCGTCCCAGGGGCCGGCCGGGGTCGGGGAGGTGTCCACCTCGACCGAGGCGTCCACGGGGGCGAGGGGGGCCCCAGCCCACGAGTTCCGGGACGCGTGCCCCCGGGTCCCGAGAGGGAGGAGGTCGCCGGCGGCGTCCCGCACCTCGCCGAGGGCGGGACTCAGCATCTCGGACCACCCCATCGCGTCGATGGGCTGCGCCGTGTCGAGGTCCACCTCGACCCGCTGGGACTCCAGGGCCCCGACGTCCACCGGAGGCGTCTCGTAGGCCCCCTCGGGCCTGTAGCGGGCCAGCGAGGGGAAATCGAGGCCGCTCCACGCCCCATCCCAAGGAGGGTCCTGCCATCCGCCCTGGAGGGTCTCAAGCCGGAGGCCGCCCGCCCCGTCGTCCTCGAGGTTGGTCGAGGAGCCCGGCCAGCCCGCCCCACCCTGGTCCTCGGCGCCGGCGTCGTTGTGGTCGTCGAGGGGGGCGATGGTCAGTGTGGCCGACGCCGCCTCGCTGGAGTACCGTCCCAGCCCGTCCTCGGCCTTGATGTGGAACGCCTTCGCCCCCGAGGACCACCACGCCCACGAGTAGGGCGACGCCTCGATGCCGTCGGCCACGAGGGCGCCGTCCTCCCAGGAGGTCCCCTCCCGGATCTCGTAGGAGGCCGTCACGCCGTCCTCAGCCGCGTCCCATCGGAGGTTGAGGTTCGCGCCGTCCTGGGCGACGGCGAACCCTGACGGCATCCCGGGGAGGGCCGGCGCGCCCTCGTCGGCAAGGGGCGCCACTCGGACGGTCTCCCAGTCCCCCTCGGGTGCGAGACCCCCGTCTGCGAGGACCGGGGCGACGGCGAAGTCGTGGGCCCATTCGGGGTGGAGGCCCAGGACCGTGTACTCGGTCCCCTCGACCCGGGCGAGCTCGTCCCAGTTGCCGTCCTCCTCCTTCTTCAGGACGGCCGTCTTCCCAGGGGTCTCCCGGCTCCAGGAGAGCACGATGTCGATGAACTGGAGGGTTTCGGAGGGCATCCATCAGAGGCTACGGGTAGGGCAGGCTCGTTCAATCTCGGGGCGCCGGCCTCCTCGTGGGAGCCTCATGGTTCACCTTCGGGCTGAAGCGGCGGCAATCGGGGTCACAGCGTGTCCTAGTGCCACACGCGGAAAGTTCCGGTACAGGTCTTCAGCGACCGGGACGATCC
>CAZKTF010000206.1:0-6761 GCA_964555565.1 uncultured Planctomycetota bacterium
GGCCCGGCGACGCGGCGCGCCGCGCTCCGGGGCAGGGCACCGGAGGCGGCGGCGTGGCACGCGGCGGACGGGGTCGTGGACGTGGCGGCGCTGCTGGACGGGATGCTCCGCGCGGCGCGGGCCCGGGGCGCCGTCCTCGCCGCGGGGACCCCGCTCCTCGCGGTGCTCCGGGAAGGCGGGAGAGTCTCGGGGGTCGAGACCGCGCGGGGACGCGTGGCCGCGCGCTGGGTCGTCAACGCGGCGGGGTCCTTCGCCGACGAGGTCGCGGGCCGCGCCGGGCTCGAACCCCTGGGGCTCGTCCCCAGGCGCCGCCACCTCTTCTACGCGGGCCCGAGCCCCGCGGTGAGGCCGGGCTCCCCCGCCTGCTGGGACCTCTCCCGCGGGGTCTACTTCCGCCCCGAGGGGGAGGGCCTCCTCCTCTCCCCCTGCGACGAGGACCCGCACCCGCCCGAGGAGCCCGCCGAGGTCCCGGCGCTCCGCGAGGTCCTCGCCGCGAAGGTGCTCGCGTCCTTCCCGGCGCTCGGGTCGGTCGGGGTCGTCCGCGGGCAGGCGGGGCTCCGCACGCTCGGCCCCGACGGGAGGTTCGTGCTCGGCCCCGACCCGCGCCTCCCGGGGTTCGCCTGGGCGGCGGGCCTCGGGGGCCACGGGGTCACCACGGCGCTCGCCGTGGGGGAGGCCGCCGCGGACCTCATCCTCGAGGGGACGACCGCGCTGGCCGACCCCGCCGCCCTCCTGCCCGGACGGCTCCTCTAGGCCCGCAGGGCCTCCGTCGGGGGGAGGCTCGCGGCGCGGAGCGCGGGGAGGATCCCGCCCACGGCGCCCACGACGGCCGCGAAGACCACGGCCTGCATCGCCACGTCGGGCGTGATGGCGAACCGGAAGGCCTGCTCCGTCCAGGTGTTCCAGTTGGTCGTCCCCGTGGCGACGCCGTGGATGGGGAGCGCCAGCAGCACCCCCGCGACCCCGCCGAGGAGGCCGAGCAGGATGGCCTCCAGGAGGAACCCCGCCCGCACGTGCCACGGGCGGTAGCCCATGGCGAGGAGCGCCCCGATCTCGCGCGTGCGCCCCGCGAGGCTCGCCAGCAGCGTGTTCGTCGCGCCGAAGACCGCCCCCACCGCCATGATGCCGGCGAGGAAGTAGGCCATGGCCCGGAGGAAGGTCCCGAGGAACCCGGTCTGCTTGCGGAAGTACTCCCGCTCCGACATCCCCTTGACGGGGAGCCGCGGGTCGCCGGCGACGCTCCGCGCGACGGACGCCACGGAGCCCGCGTCCGGGAGCCGCGCGAGGACCCCGCTGAAGGCCTGCCGCCCGAAGATCGGCAGCGCCACCTCCGCGTCCATCCAGATCTCCGAGTCGAAGGCCCCGCCGCCGGAGTCGAGGACCCCCACGACGCGGAGCCTCCGGCCGGCGAACTCCACCGCGCCGCCGAGCGTGCAGCCCTTGACGCGCCCCAGGAGCGCCCTGCCGACGACCACCTCCTCGGTCCCGGGCCGGAAGAACTCCCCCTCGAGGACGCGCACGCCGTCGCGGATCCGGAGCCCGGTCTCCGAGGTCCCCCGCACGGTGACGTTCGTCGAGCCGGGCTCGTCCTTCCCGGTGAGGGGGTTCCGGACCCGTCCCGAGGCCCTCTCCAGGTTGATCCCGGCGTAGAGCTCCGCGGCCGCGCGCGCCCGGCCCGCCTCGTCGCGCGCGATCTCCGGCCGGGCGAGGAGGAGCCGCGCCTGGCCGCGGTCGAGGACGCTCACCCCCTCGCTCATCGCCCCCTGGCGGAGGAAGACGATGTTGTCCTCGCGGCCGGTGTCCTCGAGGGAGAGCTCGAACCCGCGGGCGAGCGCCAGCACGAGGACGAGCATCGCGACGGTGAACCCCACCGCCAGGACCGTGAGGCCCGTCGCGGCGCGCCGGACGAGGAGGCTCCGGAGGTGGTAGCGGACCGGGACCGGCATCAGCCGACCCTCCGGAGCGCGCGGGCGAGCGGCAGGCGCGCGGCCAGGAGGCCCGGCACCGCCCCCGCGAGGAGCCCGAGCCCGAGCGCGATCCCCATGGCCGCGGACGCGGTCTCCGGCAGGACGAGGAACCCGGGGAAGAAGACGGAGAGCCTCGCCTGCACCGGTCCCCCGTTGAGCAGCCCCACGGCGAGGCCGCAGCCGAGGAGCCCGCCGAGCCCGCAGAGGACGACCGCCTCGACCACGTGCAGCGAGGCGATGGAGCGCCCCGGGAACCCGAGCGTCTTCAGGACGCCGACCTCGGTGACCCGCTCCCGGGCGTTGAGGAGGAGGGTGTTCAGGGTGACCATGCACGCGGAGAAGAGGATCGCCCCGCCGATCATCGAGAGGAACAGCGGGAGGTTCCCCCACATGGCGATGAACTGGGCCTGGAAGGCCTGCTCCGTGAGCGCCCGCACGCGCCAGGCGCTGTTGGCGTACTCCGCCTCCGCGGCGGCGATGACCTGGGGTCCGCGCGAGGGGTCCTCGATGTCGAGGCCGATCACCCCCACGACGTTCCGCCCCCCGGACTTCTCGTTCAGGTAGTCCCAGTGGAAGAACAGCGACTGCTCGTCGAAGGAGGGCACCAGGGACTCGTAGATCCCCCGGACCACGACCTGGTAGTCCCCGGGGTAGATGTCCCCCTGGAGGGGGACCTTGTCGCCGACCCTGAAGCCGTACCGCTCCGCCAGCCCCTTGCCCACGATGCAGGCGGTCCGCTCCCGCTCGAAGGCCTCCCACGCCGCGGGGGAAAGGCGCAGGTCCGGTCCCCTCGGCCGCCGGTCCCCGTAGACCTGCCGCATGGTGGGGACCTCCACGGCGAAGCGGGCGAAGAAGTTCCTCTCGTCGAGGTAGACCCCGCCGAACCACGTCCAGTGGGTCGCGGCGCGCACGCCGGGGAGCCGCGCGCACCGGTCGTAGACCGAGCGCGGCAGCGCCACGAAGAGGGACACCGCGCTGTGCACCATGATCCGGCTCGACGCGGCGCTGGTGACCGTGCGGTCGATGGTCGTGATGATCGTGCGGAGCGCGCAGAAGAGGAACACCGCGATCGCCACGCTCCCCACGGTGAGGAGGGTGCGGAGGCGTGTGCGCCTCGCGTGGGCGGGCAGCAGCATCCAGGGGATCATGGCCGCGCCTCCCCCCGCGCCTGCTCCAGGAGCACCCCCTTCTCCAGGTGGAGGACCCGGCCGGCCCGTGCGGCGGCCTGCGGGTCGTGGGTGACCATGACGATGGTCTTCCCCAGCTCCGTCCGCAGCGTGCCGAGGAGGTCGAGGATGGCCGCCGCGCTCTTCCCGTCCAGGTCCCCCGTCGGCTCGTCGGCCAGGAGGAAGGTCGGGTCGGCGACCACCGCCCGCGCGATCGCCACGCGCTGCTCCTGGCCGCCCGAGAGCTGGGCCGGGTAATGCTCCAGGCGGTCGGAGAGCCCCACGAGCTCGAGCGCCGTGCGGACCTGCCGCTCCCGCTCCGGCCGGGAGAGCGGCTGCAGGAGGAGCGGGAGCTCCACGTTCTGGTAGGCGGTGAGGACCGGGATGAGGTTGTAGAGCTGGAAGATGAACCCCACGTGGCGGGACCGCCACTCCGCGAGCCTGCGGTCCGAGAGGGCCTCGATGTCCTCCCCGTCCGCGATCACGGTCCCCTCGTCGGGCCGGTCGAGGCCGCCGAGGACGTTGAGGAGCGTCGTCTTGCCGCTCCCGCTGGGCCCCATGAGGGCGAGCCACTCCCCCCCGCGGACCTGCAGGTCGAGCCCGTCGAGGACGCGCACCGTCTCGCCGCCCCGCGTGTAGGCCTTGACCACGCCCCGCGCCTCGATGAGGACGCCGTCTACTTCCGTCACGGTCTGCGATCCCTCCTTCCTTCCCCGGCCACGGCAACGGCGGGCGGGGCAAGCCCCGCCCGTACCAAGACACGGGGCCGTTGTAGGGGCGGCCCTTGGGCCGCCCGCCGTTTGAACGGCGGGCCGGGCAAGCCCGGCCCGTACCCCTCGAATACACACGGCGGGCCGGGCAAGCCCGGCCCCTACCACGGCAACGGCTACGGTCCCGGGCGCACCGTCACGCGCGCCCCGTCCTCCAGCCCGGCCGGCGGGTCGAGGACGACCCGCTCCCCCCCGGCGAGGCCGGACTTCACGACGACCTGGTCCCCGTCCCGCTCCCCCGTCTCCACGGAGGCGAACCGCACCCGCTCCTCCTGCCCCTGGCGGTCCAGCAGCAGGACCCCGCGCCTCCCGCCCCGCTCGGTCAACGCGCCCGCGGGGACGAGCACCCGGTCCGCCCCCCCCGCGACCTTCGTCCCCGCCGCGAGGAAGACCGCCTTCCCCCCCATCTCCGGGAGGACGCGCCGGTCGGGACGGTCGAAGGCCACCTTCACCTGGACCGTGGCCTTCTGGCGGTCCGCGGTGGGGACGACCTGGCGGACGTGCCCGGGGAAGGGGTCGTCGGGGTAGGCGTCGAGGACGATCCGGCAGGGGGCCCCGGCCTCGACCCGCGCCAGGTCCCTCTCGGAGACGTCCACCTCCATCTCCAGGGTCTCGAAGTCGGCGAGCGAGACCGCGGCCCCGCGCGTGAGGGAGTCCCCGCGCGTGACCGGGGCGATGACCTCGCCCACCTCGGCCTCCTTGCGCAGCACCACGCCGGCGAAGGGGGCGCGGAGGAAGGCGATCTCGCGGCGCGCCTTCGCCTCGCGGAGCCCCGCCTCGGCGGACGCGAGGGCCCCCTCCGCGGCCTGGACGCGGGCCCCGGCCACCTTCTCGTCGCCTGCGGCCCGCTCCTCCTCGGCGGCGGCGGACTCCCGCCCCGCCCGGGCCCGCTCCGCGGCGGCCTCGGCCATCCGCGCCGCGGTCGCGGCCCGGTCCCTCTCGGCGGTCGCCGCGACCCCGCGGTTAAAGAGCTCCTGCTGACGCGCGGCGTCCCGCCTCGTCTCCTCGAGCCAGGCCTCGGCCTCGCGCCCCGCGGCCGCGGCGACGACCGTGTCCCGGCGCGCCTTCTCGCGCGCGGCCCCCCGCTCGGTCGAGGACCGCGCGGCGGCCTCGAGGTCCCCCTTCGCGCGGGCCACCTCCCCCTCCCACCGCTCCACCGCGGCGTCCTGCTCCGCGTGCTCCAGCTCGGCCAGCAGCGCCCCCTTCTCCACCCGGTCGCCCACGTCCACGTAGAGCTTCACCAGCTTGCCCGGCTCCCGCGCGGAGATGGCGGCCCGGGTGCGCGCCACCACGTAGCCGCTCGCCACGGTGCGCTCCGCCGCGGCGTCGGGGGAGAGGCGGACCGCGCGGCCCTCCCGGACCTCGCTCCCCCCGAGGATCCCGGCGGCCTGCCCGAGGAAGCGCCCCGCCACCAGCGCCACCGCGGCGAGGACCCCGAGCCCGAGGAGCCAGGGGGTCCAGCCGCCCCGGCGGCGCCGGGGCGCGGAGCGGTCGATCCGCAGCGAGGCCGCGGTCGGAGGGGTGGGCGGAGGGGAGGGTTCGGCCACGGGGGGCGGGGAATCTAATCCGGGAAGCGCCTCACTCTACGAAACCTCCGCCCCCGGGCCGATTCCTCGCCACTGCCGCCTTCCCCCCTACCCGTACCCGTGCCCCTACCCGCCGTTCGCTGCGAAAGGCGGGTAAGGGTAGGGGTAAGGGCTCGGCTCGCAACCCCCCCGCCTCCGCGGGGGTTATAGTATGGGTCTTGTCCCTTCCCGGGAGGTGGGCCGTGACGAGAGCGTTCCTGTCCGTGACGAGGGTATTCCTGTCGGGGACGAGGGTGTCCCTGTCGGCAGCAGTGGCGATCGCGGGCCTGGCCGCGGGGTGCAGCGCGGCGGGCGAGGACCCCCGGGTCAACGACCTCCGCGCGGACGTGGGGCGCCTGCGGGCGGACCTGGAGGCCCAGCGGAAGCTCATCGACGTCCTCGAGCGCGACAACCGGGCGTTCTCGGAACAGCTGGCCGCGGTCGGCGTCCGCCCCGCGCCCGCGAAGGCCCCGTCCCCCGCGCCGGGCGCGAAGCCCGCGACCCCGGAGTCCGCGGATGCCCCCTCCGACCCCGTCGTCGCCTCCCTCGAGAGCGAGGCCGGGCGCGCCAAGGTCGAGGCCATCGTCCACGACCTGCAGAGGCGGGAGCAGGAGGAGCGGGAGAAGAAGCAGTCCGAAGCCACGGTGAAGCGCGTGCGGGACTGGGTCGAGGGGACCCTGGCCGAACAGCTCGGCCTCGACGAGCAGCAGAAGAAGACCGTGGGCGACATCCTCGCCACGGGCGCCGAGAAGGGCATCCGGCTCTGGGCCCAGGCCCGCGACGGCGGGCTGGACGCGGAAGCGATCGCCTCCCTCCGGACCAAGGGGGCCGAGATCCGCACCGAGGCGGAGGACAAGCTCAAGCAGGCCCTCACCGCGGAGCAGTTCCAGAAGTTCCAGGAGGTCTCCGGCCGCGCCATGGGCGGCATGGGCTTCGGGATGGGCTTCGGCGGGGGCGGCCCGGGCGGCGGCAACGCGGGCGCGGGCGGCGGCACCTTCCCCGCCCGTCGCGCCGGCGGCGAGGCGCCGCGGTAGCGACGGCGGGGCAGGAGCCGCTCCGGTTGCCGACGTCGCGGGAGGCGAGTATCCTCGACCTTCCCGCATGAGGCCGTCCTCCCGTCCCCTCCTCGCCGCGACCGCGTTCCTCCTCGCCGCCGCGGCCGCGTGCCCCGCCCGCGCCTCCGACGCGGCCTCCGAGGGCGCCTTCGCGTCCTACGTGGACGCGGTGGACTCCCGCCGCGCGGCCCTCGCGGCCCTCCCGGAGCGCACGCGCGACGAGGAGCGGCGCCTCAGG
>CAZKTF010000207.1:0-6631 GCA_964555565.1 uncultured Planctomycetota bacterium
CGAACTCCCGGCAGTCCGCCCGGTGGACAAGGAACAGGACGGCGCCCTCCCGCCCGGCCCGCACCTCGGCCGCCAGCTCGCGCAGGTGCTTGCGGCCGCGCTCGGTCACCGAGTCGGGGAAGAGCGCGCGCGTCCCCTCGGCCATGGAGACGTTCTTCACCTCCAGCGCGAGGGAGGGCCTGCCGTCCGCCTCCAGGAGGAAGTCCACGCGCGACCCCTCGCGCCCGAAGGCCACCTCGCGCCGCACCCGCGGCCAGGCGCGCACGGCCGCCACGCGCCGGGCGCGGAGGGCCTCCTCCACGACGCGGTTCGGCAGCGCGGTGTTGACCCCCACCCAGGTGCGCCCCACGCGGGCCTGCTCCCAGGTCCAGGCGAGGCGCCTCTCCGGGTTGGCCGCGCGCGAGAGGCGCACGCGCTGGCCGGGGCGGATCACTCCCAGGAGGGAGCCCGTGTTCGCGCAGAGGGCGACGACCGTCTCCCCGGAGTCCAGCCGCACGTCCGCGAAGAACCGGAGCCGCCTCCCGAGGAGCGTCCCTTCGACGAGGGGGGAGGGGTAGCGCACGGCGGCAGGATATAGGATGGGCACCGAGGAGGTGCGCGATGGGACTCGCGCGGGAGGCGTTCCTGGCGGCCTGGGACCACGAGAACGGGACGAGCGCGCGGGCGATCCGGGCGATGCCGGACGGGAAGCTCGACCTCAAGCCGCACCCGAAGAGCATGTCGGCGGCGGAGCTCTGCTGGCACCTCGCCACGAGCGAGCGGTACTTCGCGGTCGGGGCGATGGGGGTCGAGGCCCCCGGCGAGGACCCGGTCCCGAAGGAGCGCCCCCCCTCCACGGTCGCCGCCATGGCCGAGGCCTTCGAGCGCTCCCACGCCGCGCTGCGCCGGGCGGCGGGGGGGAAGCCCGACGCCTGGTTCGAGCAGGAGGTCGAGTTCTACGGGATGCGGCTCCCGCGCGTCTCCGTCGGGAACCTGATGCTCCGGCACGAGGCGCACCACCGCGGGCAGCTCACCGTCTACCTCCGGCTCGCCGGGTCGAAGGTCCCGAGCATCTACGGGCCGACGGCCGACGAGCCCGGGTAGCGACGGCACCGCTTCGCACCTCGCGACTGACGGGGCGTAGGATCGGGGGGATGCCCGGCCCGCCGCCCTTCGCCACCTACGTCCCCTCCGCGTCCGACCTCCCGCCGGGCTTCGAGGTCCTGGGGCCGGGGGAGTTCGGCGGGAAGGCGCGCGGTCTCCTCTACGCGTCGCTGCTCCTCCACCGGCACGGGGTCCCGCTCGCCGGGAAGCACACCCCGCTGCTGCGGATCCCGGACTCGGCCGTGCTCGGGACGGCGCTCTTCGACCAGGTCCTCGCGGAGCAGGGGATCGAGGCGCTGGCGCGGCAGGAGCGCGGCCCCGCGGCCCACGACGCCCTCGTCCGCGCGAAGGTGCCGGCCGGGGCCCGGGAGCGCTTCCGCGAGTTCCTCGCGCGCACGACGGTCCCCCTCGCGGTGCGCTCCTCCTCGCTCCTGGAGGACAACCCGCTCTACTCCTTCTCCGGGATCTACAGGACGATCTTCCTCGCGAACCAGGGCCCGCCGGAGGACCGGCTCGCCGCCTTCGAGGCCGCGGTCCTCCGCGTCATGGCCTCCGCCTTCCACCCGCGGGCGGACGCCTACCGGCGCCGCCACGGCGCGCACCGCCGCGACGAGAAGATGGCCGTGCTCGTCCAGCACGCGGTGGGGAGGCGGCGGGGGGACCTCTTCTACCCGCTCATCGCCGGCGTGGGGTTCTCGAGGAACATGTACCCCTGGACCGACCGGGTGCGCGTGGAGGACGGGGTCGTGCGCGTGGTCTACGGGCTGGGGACCCGGGCCGTGGGGCGGTCCTACGCGCGGGTGTTCGTCCCCGCGCAGCACACGCTCCGGCCGGAGGGGCACGGGGTGGACGACATCGAGCGCTACGCCCAGGACCGCATGGACGCCCTGGACCTCCGGACGGGGGAGTTCCGCACCGACGTCCGGTTCGACGAGGTCGTCGCGATCCCCGGGAACGACCTGCACCTGGTCTCGAGCCTCGTGCGGGAGGGGGAGTTCCTCCAGGAGGCCCGCTTCCCGCTCGGCCCCGACGACCGGTTCGTGGTCACCTTCGACGAGCTCATCGCGGGGCACCGCGGGATCCCCCTCGTGGAGACGATCCGGGCGCTGTTCGAGTCCCTCGAGGGGGCCCTGGGGATGCCGGTGGACCTGGAGTTCGCGGCCATGGCGGCCCACGGCGCCGAGGACGAGCGGGACCTCCCCGAGACCCTGCACCTCCTCCAGGTGCGGCCCCTGGGCGTGCGCGAGGCCCACCGGCGCGTGGCGGTGGACCCCGGCGGCGGCCGCGTGGTCATCCGGTCCACGCGGGTCATGGGGAACGGCGAGCGCAGGGACATCGGGCACGTCGTCTTCGTCCGCGCGCAGGACTACGTCGGCGCGAACCCCGGCGACGTCGTCCGGGAGATCGCGCGCCTGAACGAGTCGCTGGAGGGGAAGCCCTACGCCCTCGTGGGCCCGGGGCGGTGGGGGTCGAGCAACCCGGCCCTGGGGGTGCCGGTCCCCTACGACGCGGTGAGCGGGGCCGTGGCCGTGGTGGAGGTCGCCACCGCCCGGATGACCCCCGAGGTTTCCTACGGGACGCACTGGTTCGGGGACATGCTCGCCAGCGGCTGTTTCTACATGGCCGTGGTCCCCCGGGAGGGGCACGTCCTCGACGAGGCGTTCCTCCGGGAGCACGCGCGGCCCCCGGCGCACGGAGTCCGGCTGGTCGTGCCGCCGCGCCCGCTCACGATCCAGGTGGACGGGCTCGGGCGCCAGGGAGTCGCGTTCCTCCCCCGGTGAGGGGGGCGTCCGGTCCGGGAAGGGAAGGAGGACCCAGGTCCGTGGCACAAAGGTCCGCAGGTCGCGTGGGCGCGTCCATCGGGGAACGGGAGACGAGCCGTAGGATTCCGCGTTCCCGGCAACCCAGGGAGGCTTCCGTGGCCAACACGCCCGAGACGAACCCCTTCAAGATCGCGCAGGTGCAGCTCGACCGCGCGGCGAAGGTGCTCCGGCTGTCGCCGAGCGTCCACCAGGCGCTCCGCGAGCCGATGAAGGAGATGCACTTCACGATCCCCGTCCGCATGGACGACGGGAAGGTCCGGTGGTTCCGCGGCTTCCGGGTCCAGTACAACGACGCCCGCGGCCCGGCCAAGGGCGGCATCCGCTTCCACCCGGAGGAGACGATCGACACCGTCCGGGCGCTGGCGGCCTGGATGACCTGGAAGTGCGCCTGCCTCGACCTCCCCCTCGGCGGGAGCAAGGGCGGGGTCGTCTGCAACCCGAAGGACATGTCCCCCGCGGAGCTGGAGCGCCTGGCCCGCGGCTACGTGGACCGCGTGGCCTGGTTCATCGGGCCCGAGCGGGACATCCCGGCGCCGGACGTCTACACGACGCCGCAGATCATGGCCTGGATGATGGACGAGTACGAGAAGCTGCGCGGGGGCCACTACCCCGGCGTCATCACCGGGAAGCCGCTCCCCCTCGGCGGGAGCCGCGGGCGCAACGACGCGACCGCGCGCGGGGCCATCTACACCGTGCGCGAGGCCTCCAAGGTCCTCGGCATCGACCCCTCCGAGTCCACCGTCGCCATCCAGGGCTACGGGAACGCGGGCTCCTTCGCCCACTCCCTGTCCGCCTCGCTGCTCGAGTCGAAGGTCGTCGCGGTGAGCGACTCCAAGGGGGGCATCTACGCGAAGGAGGGACTGGACCCGAAGGCCGTGCTCGATCACAAGCACAGGACCGGGAGCGTCGTCGGCTTCCCGGGCACGAAGCCGATCACCAACGAGCAGCTCCTCGAGCTCAAGGTGGACGTCCTGTGGCCCTCGGCCCTGGAGGGGGTCATCACGGGGAGGAACGCCCCGAAGGTCCAGGCGCGGATCGTCGCCGAGGCCGCCAACGGGCCCACGACCCCGGAGGCGGACGACATCCTGCACGAGCGCGGCGTCTTCGTGATCCCCGACTTCCTCTGCAACGCGGGCGGCGTGACCGTGTCCTACTTCGAGTGGGTCCAGAACCTCAACGGCTTCGCCTGGGAGCTGGAGGAGGTGGACCAGAGGCTCGACCGCCGGATGACCCGCGCCTTCCACGACGTGGTGGCGTGCCGCGACAAGCACAAGGTGAACATGCGCACCGCCGCCTACGCCTACGCCGTGGACCGGGTCGTGGAGGCAATGACGCTGCGGGGATGGGTGTAGCGCGAAACCCGGACTCTAGCGGGCCGTCACCGCCGGGACCGCGCGCTTGAGGAAGAGCAGCGCGAAGCAGGTGTCGGCGACCTTCCGCTCGTCGCCGGCATCCTCCTCCCAGTGCCCGTCCGCCTTCTGGTCGAGGATGAGCCGCAGCGCCCCGTCCGCGTACCAGTCGTGCTCGTTGATCCGCGCCACGTCGGCGAGCAGGCCCGCGCGCTCCATCGCGTAGAGGTAGTAGTGGAGCCACCGGGGGGACTGCCCGCGGGTGACGGGGGCCCTTTCCACCGAGTAGTGCAGCCCGAGCCACGCGAACCCCTCCACGATCCCGGTCTCCACGCGCGAGGCCAGCTCCGCGGGGAGCGCCTGGGGCCCGCGATCGAGAAGCATCCCGCGGCAGATTGCCATCGTCCCGATGGCGGCGCAGGTCATGGAGCCCGTGGGCTCCCCGCCCGGCTTGTAGGAGAAGCCCCGCGCGAGCGCGGTCGGCGCGGGGGCCGACGCGAGCCCGTCCGCTTCCCTCGCCGCCGCGTGGCCGGGGAAGCGGGCGGGCGCGCGCGGCCCCTCGCGCGCCTGCGCCTGGAGGAAGGCCGCGATGGCGCCGCGCCAGAAGTCGTCGCGCACCTCGACGCCGCTTCGCGCCGCGGCGGAGAGCCCGAGCACCGCGTACTGCGTGTTGCTGAAGTCGTGGGTCGGCGGCACGAACCGCCCCCCGGCGGGGCGGGTGGGGTAGTTCCATTTCCCCGGGGAGAGGGCCGAGGACATGAGGAAGGTCGCGCCCCGTTCCATCCAGGCCCGCTCCTCGGCGGACAGGTTCCGCGCGCGCCGCTCGATCTTCCGCGCGCGGAGGAGGTCGTCCTCCCCCGGCGGCGTGCGCTTCATGTCGATGGCCATCATCGCGACCGCCGCCTGGTAGGTCTTCTCGGGGAAGGACCGCATGGCCTTCTCGAGCGCCGCGTCCCCGGCCTTCCGCTCGGGGTCGCAGGCGTACAGCGCCAGCGCCGCCAGCGCGTCGGTACCGCCCGGGTAGCCGCTCCAGGCGGCGTAGGCGCCGTCCTTCGGGGCCGCGAGGAGCCACTTCACCCCCTTCTCGATGGCGGCGTCCACGTCCTTCTGGAACTCCGCGTCGCGGGAGGCCCGCACGCCCCGCAGGACGAGGTCGCCGGAGTCCCGGAGCTCCACGGGCTTCGCGTCCCGGTCGTCGTCCGCCACGAGGCGGGCCTCGAGGTCGAAGGAGGCCTGCCGCACGACCCCCGCCGCCGGGTCGAAGAGCGAGGAGACCTCCAGCGTCCCCCCGGCCATCCGGCGGGTGAAGGCGTCGGAGCGGGGGGGCCCCCGGTGCCGCAGCGTGAACCGCCCGCGGAGCGCCACGAGCCCGCCGGCCGCCTCCGTCGCCTCCCAGCGGCCGGCGACCCCCACGGGCGCGCAGTCCGCGAGCCCGTCGAAGGTCACGAACTCCTCCATCGCGTCGGCCCCGCGGGGGAGCGAGAGGGCGAGCGCGAGGGCGATCTCCGCCGCCCGGGGCGAGTCGGGGCGGAACAGGCGCCCGTCCTCGATCCCGTGCCCGAAGACGCGACAGGGGAGTTCCGCGCCGCGCGGGCGCGCCCCGGTCTTCGCGTCGCGCGCCACCTCGAACCTCCGGTACTCCGCCACCGCTCCCGGGGCGAGCCCCCACCGCAGCGCCGCGCCGGGGCGCGCCGGGGGAGGCGCCGCCGCGGAGAGCGCGGCCCCGACCTCCTCCGGGGCGAGGGGCTTCTCCCGCGCCTCGAGCCCCGCAGGGTCCCCCGCCGCCGCGCGGAAGGCGGCCGCGTCGCGGACGCCGCCCACGAGGAGCCGCGCCACGCGCGACCCGCGGAGCACCCCGGGGACGTCGCCGCATCGGAGGATCTCGGGGCACTGCGGCCCCCGGGCGTGGTCCTCCGCGTAGAGCGGCCCCAGCTCGGGGACGACGACGCGCGCGGGCCGGCCGGTCAACCGCGCGGCCAGCAGCGCGTCCACCCCCGCCTCCCCGAGCCCGACGAGCACCACGGGCCAGCCCGCGGGGAGCGCCTCGCAGGCGCGGGCGACGTCGTGGGCCGCCTGCCAGCCCTCGCCGCGCCCGAGGAGGATCCCGTTGCGCCGCCAGGCCGCCGCGAAGGGCTCCCACTCGCCGCGGAACCGCGGCTCCACGACGAGGACGCGCGGGAGGCGCTCCACCCAGGCCGGCGGATCGACGAGGAGGGACCCCTTCCCCCCGGCCGGCACGATCACCACGCAGGGCTCGGCCGGGTCCTTCGCGCGGTCGCGGAGGAGGCACGGGATCCGCACCGCGGGGGACGGCGACGCCGTGCCGCCCCGCGGCGGGGCCAGGTCGTCCGCCGCGATCGCGACGCGGCGCCAGCC
>CAZKTF010000208.1:0-1578 GCA_964555565.1 uncultured Planctomycetota bacterium
CCGGGGCCCGGGGGCGGGCCGCCCGGCGCCTCCGCCCGCCCGCCCGTCGCGCCGCCGCCGTCCGCGGGGGAGGAGAAGCGCCCGGAGGGCGGCATCGACGGGGCGTTCCTCCTCGCGGCCGTGGTCGCGGGACTCCTCACGATCGCGACCCCCTGCGTCTTCCCGATGATCCCGCTCACGGTCTCGCTCCTGACGAAGAGGGCCCAGGCGCAGCCCGGGAGGATCCTCCCCAACGCGGTGGCCTACGGGGCCGGGATGTTCCTGAGCATCGCCGGGATCGGGCTCGCGATGTCCCTCCTCTTCGGCGTGGCGCCCACGGACCTCGCCCTCTCGCCGGCCTTCAACGTCGCCATCTTCCTGTTCCTGGGCGCGCTCGCGCTCTCCCTCTTCGGGGCCTTCGACCTGCAGCTGCCGGCCTTCCTCACGAACTGGTCCCAGGCGAGGGCCGGGGCGGGCGGCGGGACGGGGCTCTTCTTCATGGGGATGACGCTCGCCTTCACCTCCTTCGCGTGCGCGGCCCCCTTCGCGGGGGTCCTCGTCGTCGAGGCGCGGGAGAGCGTGGGCAAGGGCCTCGTGGGGATGGGGGTCTACGCGGCGACCTTCACGGCGCCCTTCTTCGTCACGGCCCTGTTCCCGGGGCTCCTCACGAGGCTCCCGAGGTCCGGCGGCTGGCTCAACGCCGTCAAGGTCGTCATGGGCTTCTTCGAGGTCGCCGCCGCGTTCAAGTTCCTGCGCGGGGCCGACATGGCGTGGGGATGGGAGGTCTTCTCCTTCGAGCTCGTCCTGGCGATCTGGATCGCCTGCGCCCTGGGCGCCTTCCTCTACCTGCTGGGGTTCGTGGTCCTCCCCCACGAAACCAGGCTCGAGACCCTCGGGGTCGCCCGCCTCCTCTGGGCCCTGCTGTTCCTCTCCACGGCCCTGTTCATGGTCCCGGGCCTGTTCGGGAGGAACCTCCCTCCCTACCTCGAGTCCTTCATCATCCGGGAATCGACGGACGAGGACTGGATCCGGAACGACCTCCCGAAGGCCCTGGAGGAGGCGCGCGAGTACGGGAAACCGGTCCTCGTGGACTTCACGGGCTTCTTCTGAAGCAACTGCAACCTCGTGGAACGAGGTGTGTTCCCCAGGCCGGAGATACAGCAGAGGCTCCTGGAGTTCGTCAAGGTCCGGCTCTGGACCAACGACCGCGATCCCGCGGCGCGGAGCGCGGAGTGGCGGACGCTGCTCGAGAAGCGCTTCGGGACCTCCTCGATCCCGCTCTACGTCATCCTCTCCCCGGACGACAGGACCCTCGGGACGCTGGACTTCCCCGGGGGTTCCCTCGACGCCTTCGCGCGGAAGATGGCGGCCTGGATGGACGCGGCCCTGGCGAAGATGGGCCGGTAGCCGCGGACCACGGGCCCTTCGGGCTCGTGCGCGCCGGGAGACTGCAGCAATCCTCCGGTGCGGGGAAGATCCTGCATCGTTCCTCCCGAGGCCGCTCATGCCGTGAGTCGGACGCTCCCGGGGAGAGCCTCCGGCTGCCCGGATTCCCCTTGACCCGCAGGGGGGGGGGGGGGCTTTACCCTGCCCGGGTTC
>CAZKTF010000208.1:1588-6589 GCA_964555565.1 uncultured Planctomycetota bacterium
TGATGCCGGGGGGCGCGCGCCCCCGGGGGGGGCCCCCGGCGGCCCGGGTTCCCGCGGCCCCGGGGGGGGGGGGGGGGGGGCTCTACTCTGCTCGGAGTTCGGGGCCGGCGTCCTGGTCGGGAAGGGCGCATGGGCCGTTCACAATCCCGGGGTCGGAGGGAACGGGAGCGGCTCGGATGCCGCTCGCGGGGAGGAGTATCATGGTGGTCGTGTTCGCGAACAACCAGACGATGGTCGCGATCGGGGCGCAGCCGAAGGTCATCTTCTCGGACCCCGTGCCGCTGGGAGAGAACGACCGCGCGTCGGCGCAGTTCACCGTCCACGTGCTCGACAAGACCGGCGGGACGACCCTCACGCAGAGCTGGATCGCGCAGCTCTCCAACGACGGGGGGCAGGTGTTCCTCGACGTGACAACGGGGCTCGAGGACTCCACGGTGGCCACCGGGACCCGCCCGCTCGTGGTCTCCCCCGCCAATGGCGTTCTCATGCGGATCAAGTTCACCCTCCAGAACACCGGGGCCGCCTCGACGGACGTCGCCACCTCCTGCTTCGACCTCCACGTCAACGTGGACCATGCGTAGGGAACCGGTGGGCGGCGGCGGCAGGAGTCCCTCGCGACCCCGCTTCGCCCGGCAGCTCCAGGCGTCCGCGTTCCCGCGGGGAGGTGTGGCCCCGACGGACGAGGCCGACGTCGAGGTTCTCGCGGGACTCCGCCCTCCAATCCAGCTCCTCCTGGACGGCAACTACGTCGGGGCACCCGTCGTGACGTCGGGCCTCTCCGCGTCCGATGCGCGCCTCCGGTCGGCCGCCGCCGCGCCGTTCGCAGGGGCCGACGACACCGAATCGGCCGCGCTCGAAATCGCTCGCGCCGATCTCGAGGCCCGGGTCGAATCGATCCGCGTCCGCAAGCGGGTCACCTACGAGGAGGCCCGCGCCCTCTGGACCGACCTCGACTGGCACCTCCGGGACACCGTCGCATCCGCCGTCCGGGAGGGCCGCGTGCGCGAAGCCCTGGTCGGGCCACCCGACGAGTGGGGACTCGAGCCCTTCGACGTCAGTTTCCCGCGCCTCCTCACCGCGGAGATCGTGCAGGGAGTGCCTCCGTCCCGACTGGCCGTCATGGCGCTGGCCCGTTCGGGAAAGTGGGTACCCCACTTCGCGCTCCTGGGCGCCGGCGGGGCCGGCGGGGTGCCGAACCCGGCGGAGAGCGACATTTGGAGCCTCCGTACGATTCTGAGAAAACTCCTCGCGGCGCTCGGCGTGACCGAACTGCTTCCCTATCTGCAGCAGGCCTATGAGCTCTTGACCGGACAGGGGCTGCTGAGCGAACTGTGGTCCGCCGTCAAGGACTGGTGGAACAACAGCGGCGAGGCCGCAAGGGCCGCCAAGAAGAGGATCGAGAAGGCGTGCGAGAAGATCATCAAGGCGTTGAAGAAGGCCTTCTCGGACTCGAAGCTCGTCCAAGCCATCGCGAAGCTCGCCGCGAAGATCGGCGTCCCCGGCTGGCTGGTGGGGGTGGGACTCGCCCTCCTGCTCGATATCGCGTGGAACGTCGTCTTTGGATGATGGACCCGGGACGGCGACGGCACCTGAGCATCCTGTGGTGGGAGTGCTTCGTTGCATTGGCCTTGATCGTGGCGGGCTTGGGATGGTTCGTGCTCCGAGTGGCGGACCGGTGGGGGTGCTTCCTCGGAGGTCTGGGCTATCTCGCCATCTTCTTGGCAGCGTTCGTTTGCTACCATGGAATGAGGCAAGTCGAGAGGCAGCTCGAATCCGCGGAGGTGGCGCCCCCGGACGTGCCGCCGGCTGGAGAGGCAGGAGGCCGGTCCCCCCCGGGCGGCCCGGACGGGCCGTCCGCGCGCGGAAGGCCGCCGGCCTGAGGAAGGCTACGGCGCGGCGCGCGTCTGCGAGTTCAGGAACGCGGCGGCGTTCTTCTCCCCGGGCGCGAGCGCCGCGTTGTTCTCGTCGGCGATGAGGTTGATCCGGTGGTTGAACTGGGTCGCGTCGCCCGTCTTCGAGTCCTTGCACTTGATGCGGAACCGGAACACGCCTCCGTAGATCTGCCGGTTCGAGAAGGGCACGAAGAGAGGCGGGACCCCCGTGATGGTCCCGTCCGTGGTCAGGTCGGTCCCGGCCGGGATGAAGCCCCCCTGGCCGGTGAACTCCAGGTCGGCGGCGTCCAGGTCCGGCCGGCCGCCCGCGACCCGGAAGGCGACCGTGTTGGAGCGCGCGGTGACCACCTCCGGCAGGAGGTAGCCCTCGGTCTCCCGGAGCGGGAGGTAGGACGCGCGCAGCTTGATGGAGGTCCCGGGGAGGGCCGGGTCCCGGGCGGAGGCCGCGAGCGAGGCCCGCTCCGCCGTCGTGAACCCGAAGGACACGCTCGCGACGTAGATCCCCACGGAGGCGGGAGGCGCGGACAGCCCCGAGGTCCCGTCCGGGAGTCCCATGGCCCGCGCGACGAAGTGCGCGATGGTCCCGCCGAGCTCCTTGCCGACGGTCTGGAGGGCCTTCGTGATCTGCCGGTAGCGGGTGCCCTGCGCGGCGTCGGCCGGGAAGAAGAAGGGGTCGAAGTAGATCACGTCGCCCCCCGTGAGGGGGTTCGCCAGCAGCGGGGCCAGGGCCGCCTGCCAGGCGGCGGTGGCGTAGCCCGAGGCCGGGTCGAAGACGCGGGTCCGCACGCCCCGGCCCGTCCCCCCGTCGGCGCTCACGTCGTCGTAGGAGGCGTTCCCGGCGTCGAGCGGCCCGTCCCCCCAGGGGTAGGCGGGGTTGCTCGAGGGATCCCCGACGCCCGCCGCGCCGCCGATGCGCAGGCGGTCGTAGGCCTGCCCGGGGAGCCCGAGCGTCGTGGACGGCTGGTCCAGCACGAAGCAGACGGGGACCGCGTCCCCGGAGCCCTTCCCCATGAGCCCCGAGAGGCCGAAGGCCCGCCGCGCGAAGAACAGGGTGTAGGACTTCACGGCGTTCTCGGCGCTCCCCGCCACGGTGGAGGAGGAGGAGCCCAGGCCCATGAGGACGAGGTCGGTCCGGAACTCGGTCTCGTCGAACTCCAGCCACCAGACCTCGGTGCCCTTGCGGACCCCCGAGGGGAGGCGCAGGGTGCCCGCGGACTGGACCGCGAGCTTCCCGCGCCCGGCCCCGCCGCTCGGGTTCTCGACGACCACCCGCCAGGTCCCCGGGGCGGCCCCCGTGCACTCGAAATCGGCGGTCACCTGCGTCGGCCCGTCCACCGTGAAGGGGGAGCCGGGGATGGGGAGCCTCCCGGTCTTCTCCAGCCGCACGGTCGCCCCCGGGTCGAACCCCTCCCCGGTGACGACCATGCCGGGGGCCGCCCGGTCGTTGAGGACCCGGTTCGGCGCGACGGAAGTCACCCGCGGGGCCTCCCCGAAGCCGGAGGGGGAGAGGTAGAGGTCGCGCTTGGAGGGGGTCGCCCCGGTCTCAGTCACCCGCAGTACGTACTTCCCGCCGTTCGAGCCGGTCTCGGTCACGACGAAGGTGAAGGTGTCCCCCGCGGCGACCGGGACCTTCCGCGCCTTCACGCCCACCCCGCCCGGCCCCGGCTTCGCGTAGGGGGCGAGGTCCACCGGCTGGTCGTTCCCGTCGAGGACGACGAGGGAGGGCAGGATCGCGCTCCCCTTCTCGGCCCTGAGATCGGCCGAGAAGGTCTCCCCGCCCGCGAGGTCCACGAACACGCGGTCCTCGTCGCCCGCCACGAGGATGTTCCCGTGGAGCCGGTCGCCGGTGAGGACCGTCGCCGAGGCGTTCAGCGCGGCCCGCGCGGCCCCGCCCGCGGCGAGCGCGGCGGCGACGACGAGGAACCGTCCTGCAGTTCGCGTGTGCATGGCGTCTCCCGTTCCGAGAACCCCGATTCTACCATCCCTTCGCGGGTCCTCCCTCAGCACCCCGGGGCACGCCGCTCCCCTTCCCCCCGGCCTCTTCTTGGCCCCCCCGCTACAATGGACGGTCTTCGACCGGCTCCCCAGGAGATGCCCTTGGACACCCGTGACGTCGTCATCGTCGGTTCCGGTCCGGCGGGGCTCACCGCCGCCGTCTACGCCGCCCGCGCCAACCTCCGCCCCCTCTGCATCGAGGGCCTCGCGCGGGGCGGCCAGCTCATGCTCACCACCGACGTGGAGAACTACCCCGGCTTCCCCGAGGGGATCCAGGGGCCGGACCTCATGGAGAAGTTCCGCGCGCAGGCGGAGCGGTTCGGCACGGAATTCGTCACCGAGGACGCCACCGCGGTGGACCTCTCCGCGCGCCCATTCCGCGTCTCCGTCGGCGACCGGACCTGGGGGGCGCGGGCCCTCATCGTCTCCACCGGGGCCTCGTCGCGGATGCTCGGCCTCGAGAGCGAGCGGCGGCTCCTCGGCCACGGGGTCTCCACCTGCGCCACCTGCGACGGGGCGTTCTTCCGCGACCGGGTGATCGCCGTGGTGGGGGGCGGGGACAGCGCCATGGAGGAGGCGACCTTCCTCACCCGCTTCGGGAAGAAGGTCCACCTCCTCCACCGCAGCGACTCCTTCCGCGCGAGCAAGATCATGCTCGACCGCGCCCGGAAGAACCCGAAGATCGAGTTCCTCCCCCACCGGGCCGTCACCGAGGTCCTCGACCGGGGCACGGGGAAGGTCACCGGCCTCCGCCTGAAGGACACGAGGAGCGGCGAGGCCATGGAGCTCGCCACGGACGCCCTCTTCGTGGCCATCGGCCACACCCCGAACACGAAGCTCTTCGAGGGGAAGCTCGCCCTCGACCCCAACGGCTACGTCGTCACGAGGCCCGGTTCCACCCGCACCGGAGTCGAGGGGGTCTTCGCCTGCGGGGACGTGCAGGACCACGTGTACCGCCAGGCGGTCACCGCAGCCGGGACCGGCTGCATGGCCGCCATCGAGGCGGAGCGCTGGCTCGAAGCGCAGCATGGTTAGGGTGCGTTTGAGAACCCCTGCTGCATTCGGCCGGCTGCGGCGGCCCATGGCTGTGTTGCGCCTCCTCGCCGACCCTCCC
>CAZKTF010000209.1:0-6568 GCA_964555565.1 uncultured Planctomycetota bacterium
CGACGGGGACCGGGGGGAGTTCGGGGAGATCCTCGAACGGGCCGCCGAGAAACCCGGCCCCGCGCCGGTGTAGGGGCGGGCTTCAGCCCGCCCGCCGTTGCCGTTGTCCCGCCCCTAGCGGCCCTCGCCCTCCTCGTACCGCTCCAGCGCGATCGCCGCGGTCCCGAGGAGCCACCCGAACCGCACGCGGAGGGGGAGCCCCGGCCCGCCGTCCTGGAAGAGGACGTCCACCTGGCGCACGTTCGGCGGGGGGCCCGTGAGCGCGTCGATCCGCATCCGGACCTCGACGGCGTCGAACTCCCCGGCCGCGACCCGGACCCGCTCCCGGCCGCGCACCTCGCAGGTCGCGCGGTAGGCGTCGGCCCCGTAGACGACGTCGAAGACGAAGGTCCGGCCGGTCTCGAGGACGACGTGGCGGAGGAGGTGGGGGAGCAGCAGCGGGTCCACGGCCCGGGCCATCCGCGCCTCGAGCCTCCGCGGCTCCTCCCCCTCCTTGAGGTAGAGGCTCCGGACGGTCCCGGCCGCCGGGTCCATGTCCGTGGACGCGCGGCGGACCACGCCGGCCTGCTCCAGGCGGAGCGTGTAGCGGCGCGTGCGGAGGTCCGAGGCCCCGTACACCGAGGTCGCCTCGGCGGCGACGCGGACCGGGAGCGCGGTGCCCTCCCCGACGGAGACCCGTGCCTCGAAGACGCGGAGCCCCGCGTCCACGGGGTCCGGGTGGACCTCGTACACGAGGCTCCCGACCGGGAACCCGTTGAAGGTCGCCGCGTAGGAGGCCCTCTCGTGGAGGGGGGGCGTCCAGTCCCGCCGCGGGAGCGCGGCCGGGTCGTCCGCGTCGGCGCTCCCGATCGTCGCGGGGCCCGAGGCGCAGCCGGCGGCGCACGCGACCGCGGCCGCGGCGGCGAGGAGACGCAGGTCCCGGGTCACCGCGAGCCGCCCGTCCACACTCCGGAGAACACCTCGACCGCGGGGCCGGTCATGACCACGGGCTTCCCCTTCCCCTCCCAGGCGATCTCCAGGTCGCCGCCGCGGAGGTGGACGGTCAGGGGGGACTCCGTGCGCCCGGTGACGACCCCGGCCACGGCGACGGCGCAGGCCCCGCTCCCGCAGGCCCAGGTCTCGCCCGCCCCTCGCTCCCAGGTCCGCTGCCGCACGTCGCGCCGCCCGAGGATTTGGACGAACTCCGTGTTCACCCGCTCCGGGAACAGGGGGTGGGTCTCGACCGCGGGGCCCACGACCTCGACGGGGAAGCGGTCCACGTCGCCCTCGACGAAGACGACGAAGTGGGGGTTCCCCATGGAGACCGCGGTCCCCACGACCTCGTGCGTGCCGGCCTTGACGCGCACGTCGATGGCGGTGCCGGCGGGCCCCTCCATGGGGAGGTCCTGCCGGTTGAGCCGCGGCTCGCCCATGGTCACGGTGACCCGCTCGACCCTGCCGTCGAGGAGGTGCAGCCGCACGGGCAGGACCCCGGCGCCCGTCTCCACCTCGAACTCCGTCTTGCTCACGAGGCCGTGCTCGTAGGCGTACTTGCAGAGGCCGCGCAGCCCGTTGCCGCACATCGGGGATCGGCTCCCGTCGGAGTTGTACATCTCCATGCCGATGTCGGCCTTGAGCGTGGGCTGGATGAGGATGAGCCCGTCCGCCCCGACGCCGTAGCGCCGGTCGGACATCGCCCGGGCGAGCGCCGCGGGGTCGGCCACCGTCTCGCCGAAGGTGTCCACGTAGAGGTAGTCGTTCCCGCAGCCCTGCATCTTCGTGAACTTCATGGGGGCGGGGATCCTACCGCCACCTGGGGCTAGGCGGGGATCTCCGCCACGTCCCCCGGCGCGGGGACGTCCGCGCCGGGGAACCCTTGCGCCGCGAGGTACGTGCGCAGGGCCTCGGCCCGCTCCAGGTCCCCGTGCACGAGGTGGATCCTCCGCGGCCGGGGCCCCAGCGCGCGGAGGTAGGCCGCAATCCCGCCGCGGTCCGCGTGCGCGGACAGGCCGTTCATCTTCGCGACCTCGCAGCGGACCTCGTGCTCCTCGCCGAGGAGGCGCACGGGGGTCGTCCCCTCGAGGATCCGCCGGCCGAGGGTGTGCTCCGCCTGGAAGCCGACGAACAGGACCGTGTTGCGCGGGTCCCCGAGCATGTGGCGGAGGTGGTGGAGGACGCGCCCGGCCTCGCACATCCCCGAGGCGGAGAGGACGACGGCGGGTCCCTCCGTCCCGTTGAGGCGCTTGCTGTCGGCGACGTCGGTGAGGTAGGCGGTCCGCGCGGCGCGGAAGATCTCCCCCTGGCCGCGGAGGAACTCCCGGGCCTCCGCGTCGAAGAGGTCGCTGTGGCCCGCGAAGACGCGCGTGGCCTCCACGGCGAGCGGGGAGTCCACGTAGATGGGGACGTCGCCGAGCCTCCCGCGGGCCCGCAGGCGGTGGAGGAGGTACACGATGGCCTGCGTGCGCCCCACGGCGAAGGCCGGGACGAGGACCCGTCCCCCGCGGGCCGCGGTCCGCTCCACGATCGCCCGGAGGCGCTCCTCCGTGTCCTCCGGGGGCTCGTGGTCCCGGTCGCCGTAGGTGGACTCGCTGAGGACCACGTCCGCGGGTCCCGCGGGCTCGGGGTCGCGGAGGAGCGGCATCCCGCGTCGCCCGAGGTCCCCCGTGAACAGCAGCCGCGTCGTCCCGGCCCGCTCGCGCACCGTGAGGTGGACGACGGCGGACCCGAGGATGTGCCCCGCGTCCGCGAACCGGGCCGTCACGCCGGGGATTGGCTCGAACTCCGCCCCGTAGGCGTGGGGGTGGAACCGGCGAATCGCGGTCTCCGCATCGCGGACCGTGTACAGGGGCTGCACCGGGCCGTCGTGGCCGCTCCCGTGGCGGTTGAGCCACTCGGCGTCCCGCTCCTGGAGGCTCGCGGAGTCCCGGAGCATCAGGTCCGCGAGGTCGGCCGTCGCCGCCGTGGCGTGCACCGTACCCTTCCAGCCCGTCCGCACGAGGGTCGGGAGGGCCCCGCTGTGGTCGATGTGCGCGTGCGAGAGGACCACCGCGCCGGCCCCGCGGGCCTCGCGGGGGAGGTCGCGGTTGCGCCGGTTCGCCTCCTCCCGGCGGCCCTGGAACAGGCCGCACTCGAGGAGGACGGAGCCGCGCTCCGTCTCGACGAGGTGCATCGACCCGGTGACCGTGCGCGCCCCGCCGAGGAACCGGATCTTCATCGGACCCCGGGCCTCCCCGCGTTCTTGAAGTGCATCTTGGCCACGGTCGCCAGGAGCGCGCGCCCCCCGCGGGCGACGACGCGGCGCGCGGCGGCGTCGGCGGGAGGCCCCGCGCCCTTGGCCAGGCGCACCCCGCACTCCGACCCCAGGCGGCGGAGCGCGTCGAGGAAGGCGCCGCGGGCCACCACCGACGCCGCGGCGACGGACGGGTGGGCCTCCGCCCGCGGCCGCTCGTCCAGCGGGAGGGCGCCGGCGCGCGGCAGGAGGGCCGACCGGAGCGTGTCCCCGGAGGCGAAGCGGTCCACGACGAGGGCGGAGGCGTCCGCCGCGTCGGGGCGTTCGAGGACGTCTTCGATCGCCCGCGCGTGGGCCCAGGCGAGGAGCCGGTTGAGGTTGCGGCCGAACTTCCCGTGGAGTTCGTTGTAGCGGACCGGGGGGACGAGCACGACCGCCGACGGGAAGCCGTCGCGCATCAGCGGCGCCGCCTCCGCCACCTCGGCGTCGGACATCGTCTTGCTGTCGCGCACTCCGAGGGTGCGGAGGACCTCCTCCTGCCCGGGGCGGACGAGGACCGCGGCCACGACGAGCGGCCCGAGGAAGTCCCCCTTGCCCGACTCGTCGCTCCCGACGGTGGGGACGGAGAGCTCCTCGCGCGGGGCCGCCGGGTGGTGCGCGGCGCCGAGGAAGGAGGCCGCCGCGTCCGCCGCCCCCCTCCCCTGGAGGACGAGCTTCCCGGAGCGGTAGTAGACCGCGTTGGCCCCGGGGCCGCGGGCGGCCCAGGCGGCGTGCTCGGGGGGCGCCTGGTCGGACCAGCCCGCGCCGGAGAGCGCGGCGCGGAGCGCGTCCGCCTCGGCCTTCTCCAGGGCCACGGTCACCGTGGCGGGCCCGCGATCGCTCATCGCGGGATCCTAGCCTGCGTCACGCGAAGAGCGACCCCTGGGTCCCCGCGGCGGGGGCCGCGGGCGGCGCGGCGTCGGTGGCCAGCAGCGGGTAGGCGCGCAGCAGGTCCGGGGGGACCTCGACCCGCCGCCCGAGGAGGCGCGCCCGGAGCATGAAGGAGTTGGCCGGCCCCTGGCCCCGGAAGTGGTTGTTCGTGACGACGAAGGTGAGGGGCGCCCCCCGCGCGACGGCGCGCGCGCGGTCCGCCACGGTGTCCACCTCCGCGGCGGAGTAGAGGTAGTCGTACCTCCGGTCCCGGCCCGCCTCCCGGTCGAACCACGCGGCGGCGTTGCGGCCGTGGAGGCGGACGTAGCCCACGGGTCCGAGGGCGCGGCCGCGCGGGGGGAGGTTCGAGGGCGACGCGGGCATGTCCACGTCCGCGACGCCGGCCCCGAGCGCCGCGAGGAAGGCCTCCGCCCCGGGCGCCCCGAAGGAGGCGTGGCGGACCTCCACCACGAGGGGGACCTCGCGGAAGGACTCGCAGAGCCGCGCGATCCGGGCCCGCGCCTCCCCCCCGTCCCGCAGCGACCACGGGAACTGGAGGAGGAGGGCGCCGAGGCGCCCCGCGTCGCGGAGCGGGGCCAGCGCGTCGAGGAACGCCCGCGCCTCCGCGGGCCCCGCGTCGGGGCCGCCGCCGTGGGTGAAGGACTCGTGGACCTTGGCCGTGAACAGGAACCCCGGGAGCCCGGCCACGCGCCGCGCCCATCCCTCGACGGTGCGCCGGGTGGGCACCCGGTAGAAGGTCGAGTTGACCTCGATGCAGTCCAGGTGACGGGCCAGGAAGGAGAGCGGGTCGAAGCCGCGGGGCTTCGGCTCGGGGTAGACGCGCCCCGCCCAGTCCGCGTAGGACCAGCCGGCGGTCCCGACGAGGACGCGGCCCGGGAGGCTCACGTCTCCCCCCGCGCCAGGGCCTCGGCCCGCGCGTCCGCCCGGCGCAGGGCCTCCGTGAGCCGCGCGCAGGCCTCCTCCATGGCCGCGCCCTCCAGGTCCGGGGGCGGCCGCATCGCCTCGCCGGCCACCACGGCCACGGTCGTGAAGGGCAACGGGATCCGGAAGCGGTCCCAGGAGCGGAGTTCGCGCGCCTTGAGGACCCCGACCCCGAGGGGGACGAGGGGGACCCCCGCGCGGGAGGCGGCGTAGAGCGCCCCCGGCTTGGCCTCCTGCGGGGGCCCCTTCGGCCCATCGGGGGTGAAGGCGGCGCCGCGCCCGCCGCGGAGGGCATCGACGGCGTCCTGGAGCGCGGCCGCCCCTCCCCGGGTGCTGGACCCGCGCACCGTCGAGAAGCCCAGGCTCTCCACGACCCGGGCGATGACCTCGCCGTCCGCGTGGCGGGAGATCATCACGGCGACCCCGCAGCCCCGGAAGGCGTAGGCGCCCACGACCATGCCGCGGTGCCAGAAGGCGTAGACCGCGGGGGGGGCCGTCCTCACGCGGCGCAGGAGGTCCGGCGGGTCGAACCGCTTCTTCCAGGAGGCCCCGAGGGCGCGGATCACCGCCGGCCCGAGGGCGCCCGCGAGCGGGGGACCGACGACGTGGCTCCAGCGACGCCGGGGCATCCGCACGATTGTAGGTGGGCCGGGAGAGGCGCGGGCACACTACCCCGGTGCGCGTGGTGATCTACGGGAAGCCCGGCTGCTGCCTCTGCGTCTACGCCGAGGACAAGGTCCGGGCGCTCGGGCGGGGCCGCGCCCTCGAGCTGGTCATGGTGAACATCCTCGAGGACCCCGCGGCCGGGGCCCGGTTCCGGGACACGATCCCCGCGATCGAGGTGGACGGAGTCCTCGTGAGCGAGGGGAGGCTCGACGAGCGGGCGGTGGCCCGCGCGCTGGCGCCCCGCCCTTGACGCCGCGGCGCCCCGGGCCACAAACGAACAACGGCGGGCGGGGACCCCCCTACCGGGGCTTCGTGAGCGCGTCGATCTTCGCCTGGACCGCCTCCTCGTCCCAGCCCGCGGCGGTGTAGGCCACCTTGACTTCGCGGTCGAGCACGACCGCGTAGGGGAGCCCTCGCTTCGCGAACCGGTCGTAGGCGGCGCGCTTCGGATCGACGGCGAGGGTGGCGTCGAGCTTCTCCGCGGCCGCCGCCTCCTTCGCCTTCTCCACCGTGGCGTCCCGCAGGACCGCGAGGACCTCGACCCCCTTCCCCGCGTAGCGCTTCGCGACCGCGGGGAGCCTCTTCAGCGCGTCCAGCGACTCCTTCGACCACCCGCCGGCGGCGCCGGCGAAGACCAGGAGGGTGACCTTCTTCCGGGCGCCCTCCGCGGTCCACTTCCCCCCCGCGACGAGGTCGAGGGCGAGGTCCTTCACCTCGTCCCCCGCCCTGTAGGGCTCCGGCGCGGCGGGCTTCTCCTTCTTCGCCTCCTTGCCCTTGCCGTCCCCGTCCCCGGCCCGCGCGGGGAGGGGCGACCCGGCCAGCAGCAGGGCCAGGACCCAGGCG